>JALGUR010000056.1 GCA_029820565.1 Candidatus Zipacnadia bacterium | reverse complement strand
TCCAGTCAAACAGCGACTACACTACGGTAGCGGTCGACAATCTGATTAACTTTGCTGGCCATATGACACAAATGGTCCGCGGGTTCGAGTTCTATATCAATGTGAGTGGCGACGGTGGCTTCCCTCAGCCTGAATACACCGCCGGTGAAGCCAACGCTCGGTTCTTGCCGTGGCTACAGGCTCACCGTGATGAGAACTTCTTTGCCTTTCTACACTGGTGGGATCCGCACCACAATCCCTACCGCGCGCCCGGCTATCGTGATAGATTTAGGCACGAGCCCGGCTCTCTGCATGACCTGCCTGTATTAGACGCCCCCGCCGGCTACCAGTATGTGCCCGGCTGGGGCCGGGTGGGTGAGATTGTGTGGGGCATCGCCAGCGACGAAATGGTCCGCGACGTGGACGGCGGCGCCGGAAGTATGATTGCCACTGAAGACCAGAGAAGCATCACCCAAGACCTGTACGATTGTTCAATAGCCTACCTGGACAGCCAACTCCAGCGCATTATTGACACACTGGAGAAAGAAGGTATTCTGGACCAGACAGCGATTATCATAACTGCCGACCACGGCGAGGGGCTGGGCAATCACGGCACCTGGGGCCACGGATTGCTGTACGAAGAGACCATCCACATTCCCCTGATCCTATGGCGGCCCGGCTTATTACCCGAAGGCTTACGGGTCTCGGGGTTTGCCCAGCACGTGGACGTGGCCCCTACCCTGTTGGACTTGATGGGAATCGCCCCGGAGGACGAGCCACTGCGGTCCCATCTGGGTTCATCGTCCCTCAGCCCTGAGCAGTATGTGATAGACGTTGACATGGAGGGAAACTCGCTGCTGCCGAGGATTCGCGGCGACCAGCAGCCGCCCGAGGCTATCGTCACCGAAGTGCGCCGAAGTCCGCGTGATCTCGGCTACCGGTCGCTCAAAGTAGGAGCGTGGAAACTGATTGAAAGCCTTGCGGGGGACCAACAATTGTATAATATTGACGATGATCCGATGGAAAAGAACAACTTGGCTGATGAGGACTCAACGCGCACCGAAACTATGTCTCAACAACTTCGTGAGTGGGTACAGCGTCACCTCAAAGAAGGCGAGCGTGACCCAATGCGGATGCTGGACGAATCGTCTTAATCCGGATTATTCATAGACCCAGATACAGGAAAATCCGTTTATGAATTTTCTGGGTTAAGACTTGTGAATAAGGAGTTCTGATAGCGCATGCGGCCGGCCTGGTTGGAAATAAATCTCTCGGCCATTGCGGACAATGTTAGTAATCTTAAGACCGTCCTGGGTCCACAGCGAGAAATAATCGCGGTGGTGAAGGCTGACGGCTATGGGCACGGAGTACTCCCCGTCTCCCAGGTGGCGCTCAACGCCGGGGCCAGGATGTTGGCCGTGGCTATGGTTGAGGAAGCCCTGGAACTGACGCAGGCTGGCCTGCAAGCCGAGGTGCTGATTCTCAGCGCCACGCCGCGCCAGGCGGCTGCGACGATAGTGGAATACGGTTTTCATGCGCCACTGACCGATATGGCCGGTGCCCAGGCCCTTTCCCAGGCGGCCCAGGAACAACACCGGCCGGCCAATGTACACATAAAAGTTGATACCGGTATGCACCGGCTGGGAGTGGCTGCTGAGGAGATTGCTGATTACTGTGCAACCATAAAGTCCTTGCCGGGACTGGCCATCCGGGGCATATTCACCCATTTTGCCTCCTCGTCCAGTGATCCTCAGTTCACCTTGGCACAACTCGGATCGTTCAAAAAGGTAACAGCCCAGGCCGAAGCCGCCCTCGGCTATTCTATTCCGCTGAAGCATTGTGCTAACAGCGGCGCCATTGTTCGCTATCCTGAATCCTGGCTGGATGCAGTTCGCCCGGGCGCACTGATATATGGCATTCCCCGTAATCCGGGTGGTGTCTATATGCCGACGATGCGTCAGGCCGTGACCCTGCGGGCCAATATTAGTTGTGTGAAGCCGATAGAGGCTGGTGCTGGGGTGGGTTACGGGCTGACCTGGACTGCCTCGCAGGATACCCAAATAGCCCTGCTCCCAGTCGGCTACGCCGACGGATACGACCGGCTGCTGTCCAATAACGCTGACGCTTTGCTCCGGGGGCAACGGGTGCCAGTAGTTGGTGCCGTATCTATGGACTGCACTATCATTGACGTCGGAGCCATCGCCGGTGCTGGGGTGGATGAAGAAGTGGTGCTGGTGGGCCAGCAGGGTGATGAGAATATCACTGTGGCCGAAATCGCTGACCGCTGCGACACCGTGATTCAGGAAGTAGTCTCCCGGTTCTCCCCCCGCCTGCCCCGAGTTTATACTCATGACCCGGGCGATGTGCGGGTCAAAGAACTGGAATTAGTGGACAGCGGTCAGCAGTAGGGTTACGACAGCGGCTGGGAGTTTTATGCAACTTCCGCCCCGGTGGCCATTGCCGTCTGGCGTTAGCCATTCCCCTCTCCGAGACGGAGAGGGGCCAGGGGTGAGGCCGTCGTTCCCTGCCGTTGTGGAACGCCTTAGCTCCATAAACTGGTACGACAGGAGCCTTTTCTGTGATGTCACCACCTAACGCCATCAGAGTGCAAATCCCGGCCACCACGGCCAACTTGGGCCCAGGTTTTGACTGCCTGGGGTTAGCCCTGGGACTGTACAACACCGTTGAGTTGTCAGTGAGCGCCATTACCGAAGTGCACGTGACCGGCGAGGGTGCTGGACAACTACCGCTCAGCGAGGCGAATCTGGTCTTGCGGGCCGCTAACAAACTGGCCGCTGAGGCGGGTATTAACGTGCCCGGGTGGCGGCTGCGGCAGCACAACGATATTCCGCTGGCCCGAGGGTTGGGCAGTAGTAGTGCCGCCATTGTGGGCGGGCTTGTGGCAACCAATGAACTGTTGGGTGCTGAGATCACTACTGGTGGATTGTTACAGTTAGCCGCGCAGATTGAGGGCCATCCGGATAATGTAGCCCCGGCCCTATACGGCGGTCTGACCGTCTGCGGTATTGAGCAAGAGCAGGTATACTGTGCCCCGCTGCCCGCTCCGCAGAGCCTGGCGGTAGTGCTGGCCATACCCGACTTTGAAGTAAGCACCGAGATGGCCCGCCGCGTTTTGCCGGACGAAGTGCCCTTTGCTGATGCAGTATTCAATACCAGTCACGCTGCTATGGCCTTAGCCGCGCTGGTCAGCGAGAATTGGAACCTGCTGGGTGCGGCGATGAAAGACCGTCTCCACCAGCCTTACCGCGCCGAGTTAATGCCGGGGATGGAAGAGGTCATCGCAGCCGCCGTTGAGGCTGGGGCTTACGGCGCAGCACTTAGCGGCTCAGGGCCGACTGTGGTAGCCTTTGCCGGCGAGGAAGACAGCGCCGTAGCCGAGGCGATGGTGCAGGCTTTCAAGGCCCGCAACATTCAAGTCCGGACTGTGTGGACAAGCGTATCCAACCAAGGAGCAACTGTACTATCAGAATAGAGAGTTGATAGTATCCGCCACTGTATGAGCGCCATTATTGCCGCGCTTTTATCGGGACAGGAATGTCCCTCCTACGGTAATTAGGGGAATATACTATGAATGAAATTACTTGCCAGGAAGTGGCCGCAGCCGTCCAAAACTACGCCGAGGGTGCCCGCCAGTGGCTGATGGAGATGATAAGATACCCCAGTACCCAGGGCAATGAGGCCGGGGTCCAGGAGTATATCAAGCAGTTGTTGGTTGAAGTCGGCTTTCCGGCCGAATGTCAGGGAATCCCCGCTGACATCACAGATGATCCTGAATACTCGCATAGTGACAACGAGCAACCCTATGAGGGACGCCATAACTTAGTGGCATTTCGGCCGGGAGCGGGTCAGGGTCGCTCGCTGATTGTGCAGACCCACGCCGACGTGGTGCCGGCCGCCGAGTGGGCGGAGGCTTTCCAGCCCCGCTTTGACGGCGAATATGTGCACGGACGGGGCGCTACCGACTGCAAGGGGCAAATCGCCGCTATCCTGATGGCGCTGGCGGCACTCAATGACCTGGAAGTGGAATTGGCCGGTGACCTACAAGTGCAGATAGTCATTGAAGAAGAAGAGGGCGGCAATGGTGCGCTGGCCCTGATTCGGCAAGGATGCGCCGCCGACGGTGTGATTGTAATGGAGGCCAGCGGGTTGGACGTCTTCCCGGCCAACCGCGGGGCCATCTGGTTTCGGGCCAAGACTACCGGCAAATCGCTGCATATGGGCCGTCGCAACGAGGGCGTCAATGCGATTGAGAAGATGATGGAAGCCATCAAGTGGATGCTGGAATACGAGAAAGAATTAGTGGCCGCCAGCCGCGACTATCCACTGTTTGAGCGCTATGAAGCCCCGGTGCAACTGTGCCTGGGCACCATCTGTGCCGAGGGATGGCCCTCTATGGTGGCCGCTGAGTGTGTCTTGGAGGGTGGGGTGGGCTTTTTGCCCAACAAGGATATGGAGCAGATCAAGCAAGAATTGTACGAAGCAGTGATACGCACCGACGACCAGTGGCTGAAGGAACATTTTGAAATAACCTTCCCCAAACTCCATAACGACTCCTATGAGATTGACCCCAATCATCCGCTGGTTACTACTATGCACCAGGCCGTGCTGGACTGCGGCTACCAGTCCGAAGTCTATGGCTGGAACGTGAGTTGCGATGCTCGGCTGTACGCCAAATTGGCAGGCCTGCCCACAATTGTCTTCGGCGCCTCCGACATATCGGAGGCCCATTCCACCGGCGAGAAGGTGCGCTGGTCGGAGGTGGTAGCCGCCGCCACAGGCCTGGCTGTGGCTATTATTCGCTGGTGCGGTAATGCCAGCAGGGAGGCAGGGAGGCCGGGATTCAGGGGTGCCGGGAACGACAGAAAAAGGTAGACAACAGGAGTTAGGCCTCCGCCTCTAACCGTAGGAGCGGCGTCCTCGCCGCGAATAGAATGGTGGCAAGGATGCCCCCCTCGAGTAGCAAAGAGGGTGGGAACCATGGATGAGTGTGCCGAGAATCGGTGCCCGCGCTGCGGGAGGCGGTTGGTGCGCACTGCCCAAGGCCCTTACTGCCCGTATTGTGGCTATGATTTCTCAACTCCCCCCGAGGACCTGGAGGGCGGCGAGTACTTCACCGGGGCAGAGTGCGGGGTCTTTGGCCTGATTATCGGGCTGGAGTTAGGCGTCGCCCTGGGCCTGGCCGCTGGCGAGGCCGGGACGAACCTTGTGCCCTGGACGGCCGGCGGCGGCGGACTGCTGGGGGCTGTCCTCAGCGGCTGGTTAGCCAATAGAATAGCACCCCGACTGCGACGTAGTTACCGCCGACTGCTGTTATCAGCGTGCACTGCCGGAATCCTGGTTTTCTCCCTGGCCAGTGCCAGTCTGGTCGGTGTTGACGCTGTACTTCTAATCCAAATAGGCGGTACCGCGGTGGTGTACTTGACTGTCACATATCTCCTCCGTATGCCTGAGCAGGAAGGGGACGCCGCTGGGAAAGCGAAGTAGTTACGCAGGTCAGTGGCGACTGGGCCATCTACCTGCACCAACTTCGTCAGCATATGGGTAGAAGCCGTTAAGCACATCACGGAATAGCGGAACTGCTGCCCTGTCTTGTCGTTGCTTGTTGCTGTACCTGCCGTTGTACCTGTAGTTACGCCTGTCCTTATAGAGGTGATACATAATGACAGTAGGCCAGCGAGTTACTGAATTTGCTCAACGCGCTTATGAGGCCAGCGCGGCTCTGCGTATTGCTTCCGAGCAGCAAAAGAACGCAGCCTTGGCGAAGATGGCCGAATTGCTGCGGGCGCGGCACTCTAAAATCCAGCGGGCTAATGCCATTGATATGGAACGCGGCCAGGACGCCGGGCTGTCGTCGGCGATGTTGGACCGGCTGCTGTTGAATGAGGAACGGATAGAAGAGATGGCGGTGGCCTTGGAGGAAATCATTGAAATAGCGGATCCGGTGGGACGAGTGATTGAGGAGTGGCCGCGGCCTAATGGAATGCGCATCCAGAAGGTGGCAGCGCCTCTGGGCGTAATCGGTATAATCTATGAGTCCCGCCCCAACGTGACTATTGACGCGGCCGGCCTGTGTATTAAGGCGGGCAACGCTACACTGTTGCGAGGCGGATCAGAGGCGATAAACTCCAATCTGGCGCTGGCCGAGGTGCTCCAGGACGCCTGCCAGGCGGTGGACTTGCCGCGGAGCTGCGTGGAAATCATTGACTTTACCGACCGCGCGGCGGTCACCGAAATGGCGCAGATGGACCAGTATCTGAATCTTATCGTCCCCCGAGGTGGCCATGGTCTGATTAGAGCGGTAGTGGAGAATGCGACCGTGCCGGTCATCAAGCACGAGCGGGGAATGACTCAGATATATGTGGACGAGAGTTGCGATTTGGATACGACAGTCACACTGGTTCACAACTCCAAAGTGCAGCGGCCCGGAGTGTGCAATGCCGTGGAGAACCTGTACGTGCATTCCGGCAATGAGGCAGCGTTGCGCGCCATTGTCGCTGACCTCCAGGAGGCTGGAGTAGAAATCCGGGGCTGCCCGCGTACCTGCCAGTTGGCCGAGGGCTGTGTGCTGGCCACTGAGGAGGATTGGGACACCGAGTATCTGGATATGATTCTGGCGGTGCGGGTGGTGGATTCAATGGATGAAGCAATGGCGCTGATCGCCAAGTATAGCTCTGGCCTGACTGAGGCCATCTACACCGACAATGAAGAGAATGCCGAACGCTTCCTTAGAGAAGTGGACTCAGCTTGCGTATATCACAATGTCTCCACCCGCTTCACCGACGGCGGTCAGTTCGGCCTCGGGGCTGAGATCGGCATATCTACCGACAAGATCCATGCCCGCGGGCCGATGAGCGTCCGCGAATTGACCATATACAAATATGTCATACGTGGAGAAGGACAGATTAGGACTTCTTAGGAGGCCCGTAGGCGGCCGCAACACGTGCCGAGAGCGCAAAGGAGGCTGCTAATGCCGGAAATAGATGAAAAGAATTGGGTTCCGCAGGCGCCGACACCGACAGGCTGGTATATAGCTTGGTTCTTCCTAATAACAGTAGGAACAGCTGTTGACCTGTTTATGCTCCTGGCTATCATTGTTGCACTCATAGCCGGCGGGCCGATAGCAGGTTTGATCGTACTTATCGTTTGGCTGTTCCTCACATGGGCATGGTGGGAGGCAGTCTTCCAGACATGGCCGTGGCGTATCGCCTACACAACGTACCACAATGAAGAGGGGCAAATAGCAAGGCGTCCAATGACACGGAGAATCAACGGCCGGCTATTTGTGAAAGTAACTCGTCCTACATCAAGGTTAAGCCTTAAGGAGACTTGGCTACCGGCGGAAAAGTTCGGCTGGCAGGAATCTAGTGTTATAGATAATGACGGATCACCAGAGATCCCGTAGACGGCTACAATACGCGCCGAGAGCGCAAAGGAGGGAGACAAAATGTCGAGCACTGGATTCTTTGTAGGTGTTAACGACGGACCGAAGCCCTTTGACAAGAAGGGGAAACCTTATGAAAAAGCTCACCTTGACGATTGCCGTGTTGGAGGGAGAATTGATAGGAGACGCCGGGAGTATTTCACCGACTATCACCAGGCCCTGTGCTTCGCCAGAGATCAGGAACTAGGGGCGTGTTGTGCACCGAGATGGAAACGAGCACAAGCCCCAGAGTAGCCGTTATAACACGCGCCGAGAGCGCGAAGGGAGGCAGACGATGTCGCGCAAAATCAGCAAGCGCATCCTCAAACAGATACAACGCGAGCGGCTATCTAGACATACTGCCAACTCGCGCCGAGCGGTATTGATTAACTGGGCCGCCGCGATATTAGTCCCTGTGGCGGTGGTGCTGGGTATAACCGGAGTCATTGGCGACTGCTCGCGGGCAAAGCGGGAGTACAAAGCACAGCAGGCAACTACGGCACCGAGGCAAGTGAGCCGCCGCCTGCCTATTGTGCCCGTTGCTCCACTTCGGTCGTATGCTGGAACGTCCGGCCCGTCGTCCAGAGCAAGCGACATCGCATACAAAGCAATGCCCTTTGGCAACAACGGAATTGCCTTGTCTCCCAGCGAGAGTGATGCACTGCGATGGGAGTGGGGGACTATGACCGAGGTTGTGGCCACTTGGGACGGCGTCGTGGGAGGATGGGACCTCTACCGAGAAGCAGACGGCACGTTGCGCCCAGCAAGGCCCGGTGAGGAAAGTTGGTATGTCGCAGTGATGATAGAGTTCGCTGACACTAGGCGGCTAGACAAGCTCAGCGTGCTACGGCGTAACCGTGTTGTAAGCATAAGAGAATAGCCTCAAATCGCACAGGAGGCCCGTAGACAGCCACAACACGCGCCGAGAGCGCAGAAGGAGGGCAGGCCTTGAATAAGCAAATCATTGAATGGGTTGCTAGAGAGTGTTACCCGCCGAACTGGGACACCACAGTATTCAGTAGTGAGTTTCGCAGTCCCATTGTGGCTCATGGGTTCCTGACCAAATGCAAGCTGCTGGAGATTGTCAAGTGGAAAGCTCAACGGGTTCTGCCCCTGGCTGACCAGAATACCGAGCAGACGGTCAGGGCAGTAACCAGAGATGCCTTTGTTGCTGCTGATAGTGACCCACGAGAGGCAATCCAGTTACTGTGTGATCTGCACGGCGTGCAGGTTAGAATGGCTTCGGCAATCTTGGCGGTGTGGGCACCGACGCGCTATACAGTAATGGACCGGCGAAGCTGCACAGCACTCCGGAGGTGGGATGTCGGTTACACGGATACGCGATTCACGCCTGACAGTTATGCCGGCTACTTAGACCGGTGCCAGCAGTTAGCGCACAAGCATCGTGTCAGCTTGCGACAACTGGACCGTTTCTTGTGGGTGTGGGGTGGGGGACAATAGTCTTAATCGCCACAGGAGGCCCGGACACGGCTCGTTTTGACTGGGGGAAGGGCATTTTATATGGGCGGCGGAGGCGCTCCTGGAGATACTTAGGATGACCGAACTCAAGGAGCGCGTGGCTAACGAAATCAGGAGTTACTAAGCGAAGAGACGAAATCAATATGATAAACCAACGCAGTGAACTGACCAAGGCAAAGCGGGTAGTGGTGAAAATCGGCACCCGGGTCGTGGCTGACCCGGAAGGCGGATTGAACCACCATTTTCTGGACCAGTTTGCCCGGCAGATTGCGCAACTGGAGCAGCAGATAGTGGTGGTGACCTCCGGCGCGGTCCATCTGGGCCGGCGCGCCCTGCCGCTGCGCCGTGTGGACAGCGTCAGCCGCCGCCAGGCGGCCGCCGCGGTGGGCCAGCCGGAATTGATGCGTCACTATATTGAGGCTCTTGCCGAGTACGAACTGGTCGGAGCTCAAATACTGCTTACTACTGAGGATATGTCCGACCGCAGCCGCTACCTGCGCATCCGCAATACCGTGGAGACTTTGTTGGAGGAAGGCGTGGTGCCGGTAATTAACGAGAATGACAGCGTGTCGGTGGAAGGGGTTACTTTTGGGGAGAATGACCGCCTGGCGGCGGTAGTGGCGGCCGGGGCCAATGCCGATTTGCTGATATTTCTCTCCGACCAGCCGGGACTGTTCACCGCCGACCCGCGCGTTGACCCCGAGGCCCGGTTTGTGCCAATTGTGCAGCCCGGCGAAGATGTGTCCGCGTACGCTGCCGAGGAAGGGGGCGGCGAATCGCGGGGCGGAATGATAAAGAAGGTAGAGGCAGCCCAGATGGCCGTGGACTGCGGCATACCAGTAGTCATCGCTGACGGCAGGGAGGATGAGGTGGTGGTGCGGATACTGGCGGGGGAGGAGATTGGAACTCTGTTCCTGGCCCGAGGGCCGATGACGAGCCGCAAATCATGGATAGCCACCGCCATGGCGCCGGCTGGTGAAGTGGTGGTAGATACCGGGGCCCGGCGGGCGTTGGTGGATAAAGACGGCAGCAGCCTGCTGGCGGTGGGGATAGTGGCGGTGCGGGGCGAGTTCCAGGCCGGCGACCTGGTGACCGTGGTCACCGCCGATGGCCAGGAGGTCGCGCGGGGCCTGGTGAATTATTCCGCCCAGGAAGTGGAACAGATCAAGGGCGCCCATAGCCACCGAATCCCCGAGATCCTCGGCCACGTCGGCGACGAGGAAGTCATCCACCGCGATAATATGGTCTTAACCGGTGACTAACGCCGCGCCGGCAGTCCCCAGCGGATAGGCAACTATTCCAGAGGCGGGTCCGGGTAGGCATTAGCGTAGAATTCCATTTGCGGAGTCTGGGCCGGTTTGTAGTCCGGGTCGGTTCGGTCAGGGTTAAAGCGCACTATGAACTGGTACGAGAGGTGGATATTGGTCACTTCGTCGAGGTGCGGCAGGGCCACATGAGCCTTGCCGTCCGCCCCGGTGCCGACCTTGATTAGCGTGCCGCCCGCTTGCATACGTTCTGCCAGCGGTTGGCTGTTCCAGGAATCATAGCCGGGCTGGTAGCGCTCTACGTACCAGAATGCCACTTCCTTATCGGCCAACGGTTGACCGTCAGAAGTCAGTGTAATCGTGTAGGCATTGGCCCACTTGTTGCTCGGTTCGTCAAAGTCGCGTTCCACCCAAAGCCTGGTGTCCTTGGTCTTGCGCAGCACCTCCAGGCGAAAGAAATGAATGCTGAGGTGCTGGTCGCGGCTGCCGATGGGGTCATCTGCGCCTAAGTGACCGGCGCAGGCAATCCGGCCGTCGGGGAGGTAGTGAATCCAGGGTTGGTAGACTTCCCCACTGCCCGCTGTGCCTTCCAGAGGCTGCCAGGTTTGCCCCAAATCATCTGACCAATAGTAGGTGCCCGCGCGCATACAGCCAACCAGGATACCCTCATCGGTCAGGCAGACGGTTTCGGGAACTGTTCCCGAGTGTACTCTTTCCAGAGGTCCTGGTGTGAAGCGCTGGCCCTCGCGATAGACGAACTGGCGGCCCGGATTGGCGAAGATGCTGTTATTGACAAAGAGCAAATCGCCGCTGGGAAGTTCCACAAAGTCGGTCTCGGAGATGGTCTGGCCCCCGAATATGGGCAGGGGGCCGCGCCAGGTGCGGCCCTGATCGAATGAGAAGAACAGCGTCATCTGCATCTGGTTGATAACATCAAGGCGCATCGCTGAGCGCACGGGGCGGTCGGTGCCTACGCCCCACTTGGGTGACAGAGGCACACAGAGAACCAGTGTGCCATCGCGTAGAGTGCGGAGGCGGTGGGGATGGCTGGCGAAATTGGTGTGGTGGAAGGGCGGCTTCTTCACCCAGGTCTGGCCGTTGTCGGTAGACTCATAGAATATCTCGTTGGGCTCGGTGGCAGGGTCCAGTGAGTAGGGGCTCCACGCGAACCGCAGAAAGCGCCCATCCTTAGTCCGCGCCTGAGCGAAGGATCCCGCACTGTGGTGGAAGCGCACCGGCTGACGGGAAATCACCTGCCAGGTCTGCATATTGTCCTGCGACTCGAGCATTACCACTTCCATGCGGTACTGGGATTTGTCGTAGCCGATCGGAAGGCTCATTTCATACCACTGCTGCCGCGTGCACTGGGGCAGCGGCGTCTCCGGGCGGGTGACCTCCTCGCAGGTAAGATACCACTGCCCTCGCTCGCCGGGGAAAAATGAGACCCATGAGGTGTAACTGGGGCTTTGCTGCGACTTGTAAATGTGCTGCGACACGAAATCAACGGCGCGCACCGCCGGCTCATGCTTGGCCTCCTGTCCCGCCGCCGGCTGCGAGTCGGCGAGCATAGCCAGCACCGGGCACAAGGCCACTGTTAAGAGTGTAGGAAACTGAACCATGTTAGGGTCCTCCGTGGTTTACCAAGTTGACTGTCGTGGTCAGTTCCTCAATAAGATACGCGATTTCGGTGCGAGCGTCAAGCACATCCTGGGGATGGGCCGGCGGCTGCATGTCGTTAATCGGGCGGGCGACGTTGTCAGGCACGCGCCTTATCCGCCGCCCGCTGAGCGAGACCGGCGGGGCTGGAGCCCGATAGGGCAAGTGCCAATGCGCGGGCCACAGGGAGTAATTTGAACCAAACACCGCTTGTATACGTCAGCATTACTGTGCTCCTTGTGGCTGCTAAAGAAGTTAATCAGCGCTTTTCACGTTCGCTCCAGGGGGTTATAGCACTTGCTGGCCTCTGGGTCAACTCAGTAGCAATTCACAGGCAGGTATGTAACAGAGAGAAGTCCCACCGCCGGCACTATGGGCAGTGGGACTGATAGGCTGCGCATCGCCGCTATTTGCGACCAGCCGGCGATGCGACTTCGCATTGAGACTGTACTGTACCCTCGCCTGATGTGGCTAAGGTTACAGTCGGTCTAGGTTAGGCGCAGCGGAGGCTACTACTCGCCCTCCGCCGGGACCTCAGGCTCTTCTACTGGTGCTTCTTCTTCAACTTCTTCTTCCTCGACTTCAACCTCCTCTGCCGGAGGGGGCGGTGCTGGCTCCGGCATAAGTGGTCCTTCAATCGGGGGTCCCGTTGGTGGAGCTGCCGGCTTGGGACAACCAACCAGGCTTACTACTAACGCCACTATTACCAGCACCATCACCGCAATAGCCAGTGTCCGGTTCATAGTTAACCTCCTTCCCTGAGCAGTGTTGCTTCGCTCGATAGGTAATTCGCTGCTTGGGCAACGAATCCTCCCTCGTTGATACTGAATGTAGATTTGGTCTGGGTATCAATTCTCCCAGTTGTAGTCGTCGTCAGGCCATAAGTCCTCAATAGGCAACGACTGGCGCAGCAGTTGTGTAGCCTGGTCAATCTCTGCTTGGGTGATAGGTGGGAGTTGGCCTGAGGCCTGTTGGCCAGCAGATTCAGTGTTTGCTGACCAGTCATCTTCCCGGTTAGTGTTGCGTAGGCGGTTATAGTCGGTTGCCTCGGCCTGTACGAAGGCTTCCTGGGCAGCGTCGGGAAAGCCGGCGGTTGCCAATATCCGGCCAATCCACTGGTAGATGTACCGGTCGTTCTCGTGGCCCGCGAGGACTTTCTCCAATGCTGCCGCGGCCTGCAGACAAGCCCGCTGAAAACTCATGTAGTCCACGGTAACTGCCTCATCAGACTCCGCCGTCGGGCTGGCAAAGGCTTCCAGGGCGAGGATATAGCGGTTATAGCCCAAAGCGAATTGTATCAAGGGCTGATCGGGGTCGCGTTGGGCAGCAGCCTCCAGGTGAGCTACAACCTGGGCCGGACGATAAGTGTGGTAGTAGCATTCGGCCAGGAGTAACTGGCGGGCGATTTCTTCCTGAGGTAACGAACAGTGGACAGATTGGGCTTCTTCAGCTGACAACTCCAAACCGATGTGACGCTTCTCGGCCAATGACTGTCGGTCGCTGACGTCTGGCCCAGATCCACTAATCTTATCAAGTTGTCGATGGTATCGTACCTCGCGGGTCAGAAACCGCACAAACAGATCGCCCATATCGCCGACTGGGCTGCCCTTCGGACAAACATACTGGCCGATCAACTGATACAGTGCCTGGCAGAAAGGCGAAACCGTAGGCAACTGGGCAAGTTGACTCAGGTAATGCTCGATAGTCTGGTCGTTATGATACCCCATTATGCCTGTCACCCAACTGTGAACACTATTTTACAGTATTTGGTAGCCAGATGCAACCCCCACAGTTCCCGGACCGTGGCTTGTGACGCTAACGAGCCTATTCCACCGCGACGGTAGCCCCGACCTCTTCTAACTTCTTCTTGATCTCGTCAGCCTCCTCCCGGCTGACGTCCTCAGCCACGATAGCATCGGGAGTCGCCTCGACTAACTCCTTGGCTTCCTTCAAGCCCAGAGTGGTCAACTCGCGGACGGCCTTGATGACTTGAATCTTGTTCTCGCCTATCTCACTTATCCTCGCGGCAAAAACAGTCTTTTCTTCGGCGGCGGCCTGAGCACCTTCTGCGGTAGGGGCCACAGCGACAGCCACAGGCGCGGCCGCCTCCACGCCCCACTCCTCCTCGAGTTTATCCTTCAACTCTACTATCTCCAGGACACTGAGCTTGTTGATTTCCTCAATAATTTCGTCTACACCCATCATTATCCTCCTTTGAAGTCAGTTACTCGGTTGACAACTACCTCTTTATTGCTCGCCTTCGGTTTGTTGGCGTTTGTCAGCAATGGCCTCCAACGCCCGTACCAAGTCAGTGGTGGCTGCGGCTAAGACGCGCAGCAATCCGGCGGCGGGCGAGATAAGGCCGGCCAACAGTTCAGATAGCAACTGCTGGCGGGGCGGCAAACTGGCCATTCTCTCGGATTGTTGACGGTCAACTACTCTACCCTCGACCAGCCCGGCCTTGATAGCCAAATACTCGTGGTCTCGGCCAAAGTCACTTATCACCTTGGCTACGGCGATGGGCGCCTCCCCGCAGAAGGCAATGGCCGTCGGACCGGTAAGATACTCGTTAAGCCCCTCAGCCGCGGTGCCCGCAATCGCCAGTTTCAAGAGCCGGTTTTTGGCTACCTGCAGACGGCCGTGGGCCGCCCGGATTTGGCTCCGTAGTTCGTTCATCGTCTCGACATTGAGACCGCTAAATTCAGTTAGGTACAAACTCGAATTGCTCTGAATATCTTCCCGCAATTGGGCGACCAGAGTCTTTTTCTCGGGCGTCGGCATAGTTGCTGGTTCTCCTGTCTGTTTACCAAGCTGCTAACGCAAACGGGAGCTGCCGAATATCGGGGCTCCCGTGATGTCCCCACACCATTACTACAATGCGGGACTCGGACTCACTTCTCCCGACCTCAGCAGGCGGACTACCCAGTCCATTATACGCTCCTCGCGCACCGGCAGTCTTCGGTCAGTAGGTTATTAGTGATTAATTGCCAGAACCACTAGTCATATTATATCATGTCCGCCGAGTTCAGGCAAGAGGGAATAAGCGCCCTTGCTCTGCGTTGTGGCTGAGGCGAAGCTAATGCTCACACTGGTCCAAGAATTCATTATAGAGTTGGGCGGCGACTTCGTCCTGCTTGACGGCGCGGATCTGTTTGACAAGCTTCTCCACCGCTGCCTGTATCATTTCCTCGCCCTGGGCGACGGTGCCCAGGCTGCCATCGCCGGCATACTGGTTGGGGTGGTCGGCGTACCAGTTGACGGCGGTAGTTAGACCGGGCAGGTGAGCTAATCTCCCTAACGGCTGGCCTTGCTCCGGGGGCGGGACCTGCTCCATTTTTACCAATTCGCGGTTAATGGCTAACTGTCCGCTGGTCTCCCCCTCGCCAGCGTGGCCCATCCGCTGGACTCCTGCCACCTCGAGGTCATGCCACCAATTGGTCACATATACCACGAAATCGCGCGGCCGCTCCAGCATCAGTTCCGTAAAGAGGCCGAGGAAGTGTATGTTGCCGCCGTGCCCGTTGACGATGAGGATTTTCTTCAGGCCATTACGCGCGATCTCCTCACACACATTGTCCAGCAGGTCCAGCATCAATTGACCCCGTATAGCCACTGTACCCGGCTTATGCTGTGCTTCGAGGACCTGGCCGAAGTAGTACCAGGGGAAAATGATGGCCGGTTCCTGCTGGGTGGCGCGAAGGGCGATTTCGCGGGGCGCTGAGACGTCAGCGACCAGGGGCAAATGGCCGCCGTGAGGTTCAATAACGCCTATGGGCAGCAGGCAGACGCCTTGGACTTGTTGGACGGCCGAGTCGAAATCCGTCGTAGTCAGTTCTTCCCATCTCACTGTCTCATCACCTCCACGGTTAGATTAGGCTGTGGCCTACGGGGCTTGGGCCATTACCTCGTCTAGGTCCAGTTTTATCCCCGGGCCCATAGATGAGGACATAGCCACACTGCGGATAAAGCGGCCAGTTACAGCGGCAGGGCGGGCCTGGTTTATGGTTTGCAGCAAGGATACCAGGTTTTCGGTTAGTTGCTCGTTAGTGAATGAGACCTTACCAATAAGTATGTGAACTACTCCACCACGGTCCATCCGATATTCGACCTTGCCAGATTTGAGTTCAGTCACTACGGTGGCCACATCCTCGGTGATATTGCCCGCCTTCTTATTGGGCATCCGGGGACCTAAGAGCCGCCCCAATCGCTTGCCGACCTCGCCCATCATAGCCGGATGAGCGACCAGCACGTCAAAATCCTCCCAGCCCTCTTCAATGGCGGCTATCAAGTCCTCGCCGCCGGTGCGGTCGGCTCCGGCCTCCTCGGCACTCTTGGCTATTTCGCCCTCGGCAAAAACCGCTACTCTCGGCACTTTACCGGTGCCATGGGGCAGCACCAGACTGCCGCGCACCGTCTGGTCACCCTTGGCAGGGTCGGCCCCCAATTTGACAGCCACCTCCACAGTTTCGTCAAAGTTGGCAGTGGCCATTTCGTTGACCAAGTTGATGGCCTCTGCCACGCCATATCGCCTTTGACGGTCAACTTTGTCTTGAACCAGTTGATAACGCTTACTATGCTTTGTCATCTTGCTCACCATCTGATACAGCTTGGCCTTGGGGCTCACCTTCGGCCGCTATCTCAATACCCATACTCCGTGCTGTTCCCTCAATTATGTGCATAGCGGTCTCGATATCCGGGGCATTGAGGTCGGGTAACTTCTGCTCAGCGATCTGTCGAACTTGCTGGCGGCTGACTTGACCTACTTTGTCGCGGTTGGGGACCCCAGAACCTTTTTCGATCCCGGCCGCTTTCTTCAATAGACTGGCGGCCGGGGGCGTCTTGCAGACAAAAGTAAAACTGCGGTCAGCATATATGGTGATTTCCACCGGAATAATATCACCTATCTGCTGAGCAGTCCGTTCATTGAAGGTCTTACAGAACTCCATAATATTAACGCCATGCTGCCCCAACGCCGGGCCTACCGGCGGGGCCGGATTGGCCTTGCCGGCTGGCACGTGCAGTTTCACTACTGATAGTACTTTCTTAGCCATTTGTCATTATCCTCAGAATTAACAACTAAAGACTGGCGCACTGCTGACAAATTATTGCGCAACACCCTAATTGTGCCCGTCTGGAGGTCTACAGTTTCTGAATCTGAATAAAACCTACCTCAACAGGGGTCTCGCGCCCGAATATGGAAATGAGAATCTTGACTGTCTCGTGCTCTATATCCACTTGACTAATATTGCCGGAAAATTCGGCAAAGGGGCCGTCGGTCACCCGTACGGTGTCGCCTACTGCCCAGACCACCTTAGGCCGCTGCCCCTCCAAGCCGATGGTCTCCATGATGCTGTCTACCTCTTCTTTGCTTAAGGGCACTGGGTCATCAGAGGAACCTACAAAGTGAGTAACGCCGGCGGTCCGTTGAATCAAATGGCGCAACTCGTTGGTCAGGTTCATCTCCATCAGAACGTAGCCTGGGTATAGTTTACGCTTCCGCTCGCGCCGCCGGCCGCCCGAGGAACTTATCTCGGTCTCGGTCGGTATCAGGATGCGGCCCAGCAGATGGTCTAATTCTTGAGCGGCAACGGCTTTTTCTATTACCGACTTAACCTTATTCTCTTTTCCAGTAAGAGTATGGACTACATACCATTCCATTTGCCTCACTACTTCCCAGTTAAGCCGGTGCCACAAGCCGGGCAGGCAGGGGGCTACTTATACAGGTGCAAAAGTCCTACTAATTTAGTGAAAATCATATCTAAAGCGCCTACCCAAATTGCTACTATGACCACGGCGATAAGTACCACTATAGTGAAGGTGTAGGTCTCCTCATGGCTGGGCCAGACGACCCGATGTAGTTCTTGCCATACCTCGCGGAGGAAGTTGACCGTGTTGATAAAAGGACGGGCCAATCTGTGAAGGAAACCGCCCGCTTGGGCCTTGCTGACCGCCATCCTATTGATTCCTGCCCTCTGCGAGTATATAATGCGTTATCTTCGTGGCAGGGACGGCCGGATTTGAACCGACAACCTGCGGTTTTGGAGACCGCTGCTCTGCCAATTGAGCTACGCCCCTGCATTAGGAATCTGCCAATGTATGTCCCGAAAGCCTACCGCCGAAGCCGTACTTCTGCATGCACGGTGTGCTTGCGACATACTGGGCAAAACTTTTTCAACTCCAGTTTATCCTGGACGTTCTGTCGGTTCTTCGACGTCAGGTAGTTCTGCTCGTCACACTCGCTGCACTGTAAGATTATCTTGGTTTGCGGCATATCTGCACACTATCTCCGTTGCTGCCATGGGCTGACCCACGGGCTATTGGATAACCTGGGTAACGACGCCGGCGCCGACGGTATGGCCGCCTTCGCGGATGGCGAAGCGCAGGCCTTCTTCCATAGCAATGGGCTGAATCAGTTCAACAGTGAA
>JALGUR010000055.1 GCA_029820565.1 Candidatus Zipacnadia bacterium | reverse complement strand
ATCGGGCTTGCTGGCCGGAATGTGGTTGACGGCGGTCAGGACGATCGTATCAGGCCCACATAGCAGACTGCCCACCCACACCCGCTCCTTGGGCCATCGCTCCTCTCCTACCACTCCTGTAGGTACCAACCCCGCATCGCTGGTCGCCAAATCAATGGGCGTGCCCAGCAGTAGGTCGCCCTCGATGTACTCGATCAGCGCATTGAGTTTAGCAATTTCCTGAGCCACTGCTTCATTGCCTTGCCAGCCGCCGGCACTGCCTGTATGGACCCAACTGGTCAGACCCTTCATACCGGCACCAATGGCCTGGACTACATTCTGCCGGTATTCCGCCGGGATGTTGCCACGCCCGTTCCGGAAGAAGGCTTCCAGGCAGGCGTACATCCGATTGGGCACCCCGCACTGCCGCGCCAATGACAGACTTTCGCGCACGTAGGCATGATCGGCACCCAAGAAGCTGACGGGATAGGGATCAAAGCAGCTAATGTCGGCAAATTGTCCGTACACCGCCCAGTTCAGCGGGCGGACGGTGCCGTTCATAACAATCCAGGTGGCGACGTGCGGTGCGCGGCGCTGGATTAACTCCTGCCAGCCCGAGTGGGCCAGCATCCGGGCGTGCCAGCCCAGGGCCGCAGGTGGTGGTGTAGAGGTCGTACTGCTCACAGGTCTCCAGGGGTTTTTCGTGCCACATAGCCAGATTCATGTGCATTTCTTCGCATAGGCTCGGCGGCACGTGAATGGAAGAACGGGGAAAGAAGAAAGGCAGTACCCGGAACTGGGTAGCAACGGCTTGCCGGCCATTCGTAGTGACGCCCGCCACATGGTAATCGTACGGCTTCAGCGTACGAGGCAACTTGGCTACGGCCAGAGCGATACCACCCGGGAACTCCTCACCGTAGATTTGCACATCCGCCATCGGCTGGCCATCCAGCGTCAGCCCGGTAATCTTGCCGGGCCGACCCCGATGCCGGCGCGTGTAAACATACAAGGTATCCATTGACTCGTTAGTGGTGACATAGTCAATCACCACTCGCGGCCTGCGGTAGGGAATGTTCACTTCCAAGGGTTCGCCATTTTCGAGATTGACGGTCACAGTGGCCTGCCGCCCCTCAGGGCGGTGGCGAAAGCGGATATAAATCTGCCCGCACTCATCAGGTGCCAGCCGACGCGGCCGTATACGATACCAGACCACCCCCGGAGCATCCCAGTCGCTGTCCACGAAATCCACATAACTTTCTTCAATAGGCTTACCATTGAGTTGCAAGTTGCTGATACGGACTGGCACGCGGCTGCTATTGCGTACCACCACGCGCACCGCCCCGAAGTCAGCGTGCTCTCTGTAGAGTCGCTGCATGCCGCCAATAATCAGGCCTGCTTCCTGCGTCTTATGGCGGCCCTCAACGGCCTGTGAGGCTTCAGGCGGTTCCGGGTCGGGCATATAGTAAGCGCTGAGCGCCTCCAATGAGCCGCCGGCGGGAAGAGCTGGCTTCTCGGCCCAGGATATCTCGCCCATGCCGGCTAAGGTAATCTGCCTGACCAGAATCGCGCCTGAGTCGGGCCCGGCAATGCGCAGCCCGTGCATCCCGGCCCTCTGGCGCCCGGGAAGCTCCACGAAGAAAGCTTTGTCCACATCGAAGTAACTCGCCACATCGAAGGTGGCGACAACCTTGCCATCCCAGAGCACATTCATCTCCCGCGAGGATTCTCGGGTGCCGCGCACTACGATTCGCGCCATAAGCGGCTCAGCAGTCCGCTGCACTTTCACGAACGCAGCCAGAGAAAGCGGAGAACGCGTCGTACCAAGGTGGACTCGCCGCATCGGAAAGCCCTCACTCTCCTCTATCGCCAGGTGAGGGTTAGCCCCTGGTGCCTGCAACCACCCGTCGGAGTCTTCGTAGTAATGCGGGGCGCGCTGGTCAATCGGGTCGTGGTAGTCCAGAGTAATGCTGCGCCAGCCCGTGGCACGCCGCAGTTCACCCCACGCGGCACGCTGGGCGGCCTGCGGGTCCGCTTCCGGCCCGGGCTTCTCGCCAACTGTGAGGTCGACCTCCAGACGCCTTACCTCATTGGAGGTATTAGTCTTCAAGCCACAATAGTTGTCTAACACTACTCGCACCCACACTTCGGTCTCCCCCAGGAATTCGGGGGCCTGCTCCGGCGGAATCGTCAGCGGCTCACGCTGCCAGCCGTTCTGATCAGCCTCCTGGCTGTCACTGCTGACCACCAGCGTCCAATCCAGCCCATTCAGCGACAGGTACAGCATATTCCGCGCCCCCAGATTCGGGCCATTAGCGCTTTGCTCAACTTGCACGTCAACACTGTCAATCATGCGGTCACCATAGAACCGATAGGTGAGCGTGCGGTTCCTATTGGGGCCGCAATTTACAAGGGCACCCTTTTGCCAGGCATCCAAGGGGACATTGTCTAAGAACGCGTCGTGGAAGAGTCGGGGCGTGGTGAAATCGTCAAGGTATTGGAAGTCACCCGCTTCGTCGGAGGTGATTACAATGCCCTGGCCCGCAGCCAATACGCCGCCGGTAGAGAGAAGTAACAGGGCAATCATCAAGGCCGGTGCTTTCACTATACTTCCTCCTTTGTCATTCATGAGATTGTCGCGAAAGCCAGTGACATTATGTATTGGCAAAGGGCTTAAGTCAAGCGCCAAATGTCCGCAGTTACCCGGCCAATTGACGCTTTGGCCCGAAAGGTGCTATACTCGGGAGTGACTGTTGGCACATTCGCACTTAATCGAGCGGAAGGATAATGAAATTGAGTATCACTGGAGACAATCAGCAGCCCCAAGGCCAAGGCGGGGCGCAGTGGCGTACAACTGTTGGCTTGTTAGTATTCGCCATCGGCATTCTTATGATGGTGATGGTCTTCTGGTGGGCCTATCAGTTACTTACCAGCATTGACACCCAAATTGCCCAGGTCAGGGCGACTCCAGCGGTAACTACGCCAGCCGTCCCGGGGCCGCCAAGCGGCTCGGAGACACCTGCGCCCCAGACGGTAGTCGCTCAACCCCGGCCAGGCTTCACCCTCGCGCAGGTCGCCGCAGCAATCGGGCTGAAACTGGTAGGGTTGGCGGCATTGGCCTACATAGGAGCCCTGGTAGCCGCTAAAGGCGCACAACTGGTGAGCGCTGTGCCAGGCCGCAATCAATAGTCAGGATCACATGCAGATGCTGGGCAAGTGGCTGCGCCGTATAGTACAACTAATCTGTCTCTTCCTTTTCTTCTGGCTGCTGTATCACGTCCGCTGGTCTCCAGGCGGCAGTGTTGCTCCGCCGGTATTTCTGCGATCTGACCCCTTAGTCGCCCTCAGCACTCTACTGGCTCGCGGACCTGCCTGGCCGCTATTGTTCGCCCCGTTAGCCGCGATGGTAATAATTACCTTGTTGTTGGGCCGGGTATTTTGCGGTTGGCTGTGCCCTCTGGGCACAATTATTGACATAAGTGACAGCATTCTGTGGCGAGGTCGCTGCGGCCAGAGAATGCGCTATACTCGTCCCCAATGGAAATATTACATATTAGGGGCAGTCCTCCTCGCGGCGCTGTTTGGCGTCCAACTGGCCTGGATTGCTGATCCCATTCCCCTGCTGACTCGCACTACCGCCACCGTCTTCTACCCGCTAAGTCTGGGCGCGTATAATCTGGTAGTCATCCGGGGCCAGTCGCTGCTGCGCGGCTGGGGGTTGTATCTGAATCCGGTCGCAGTGCCGCGCTTCTCCCTGGACATCGTAGTCGCGGTGATGTTTGTGGCCATTCTTATGCTCGGCTATTTCGCCCGGCGGATGTGGTGCCGCAGTCTCTGCCCGCTGGGGGCCTTACTGGCATTCATTGGGCGCTTCAGCCTGCTGAAGAGGTATGTAGCACCGGAATGCACGGGCTGCCGCCGATGTGCCAGCGCATGTAAGATGGGTGCTATCCCCGACGACCAGCCCGAGAAAACCTTTGCCGCCGAGTGCATCCTGTGTTACGACTGCGTAGCGGCCTGTCCCCAAAAAGGTGTTTCGCGCATCGGCTTTCCTGGCTCCGGTGCGCGTGGTGTTAATGCTGCCACTCGCGCCAGTAAGCGGGCCTTCCTGGGTGCACTGGGAGCCGGTGTGGCTTATGGGTTGGCGGCGCGGCTGGGCTGGCGCCGTCCCCAGCATAGCCCTAAACTTATAAGACCGCCGGGCGCCAATGTATATGACCCCGTCGGCGGCCGCCGGCGGATGACTGAAGAAGAGTTTCGGGCAATGTGCGTCCGCTGCGGCCAGTGTATGCGGGCCTGCCCCACCGGTGGGCTCCAGCCCGCTATATTCCAGGCGGAATTTGACGGTCTGTACACGCCCGTCCTGATTCCCCAAATCGGCTTTTGCGAGCAAAACTGCAATGCCTGCGGGCAGGTCTGTCCGTCCGGGGCGTTAAAGCCTTTCACAATTCAAGAGAAGGACGACATACGACTGGGCCAGGCCGAGATAAACACCGACACCTGCCTATCCTGGCAGCGGGGCACCGATTACCGGCTGTGTCTAATCTGCGCCGAGCACTGCCCCTACGGGGCCATTGATACGCCGGTCTACGAGGGCCAGCGCCGCCCCTTCGTCAATCCGGCCAAATGTGTGGGCTGCGGCGAGTGTGAACATTACTGCCCCGCCCGCCCCCAACGCGCTATCCAGGTCAACCGCCTGCCGTCCAGGGCATAGTAGATAGTAGTCAGTGGACAGTGGTCAGTAACGGCATGAGAAGTGCACCTCACCCCGTTCCCTACCGGCCTGCTCCCCTGTGACATCATCACTGCTCGTCAAACAGCCGCTGTTGGGTGGCGGCAGTAGCCTGCTGGCGCTGCATTTTCTGCTTGTGGAGGTACAGGTTCTCGGCGACGCCTGCGGCCTGCTCAGGACCGGTAATGGGCAGCGCACCATCCGCCAGCAACCGCGCATTACCGGTGCATCTCTCATGGGGCTGCGCCCACTGGACGGCACACACCAGTCGCCCTTGCCGCCGGGCGTTGTTAGCCGTCTGCATTGCTCCCCCGCGCTCCGATGACTCGACCACAATCACGGCCCGTGCCAGGCCGCTCTGCAGCCGGTTACGGGCCATCAGCCGCGCGACTGACGGCTCAGCATTGGGCGGCGCTTCGGAGATAATTGCGCCTTGCTCGGCAATCTGCCAGGCTAATTCTCTGTTCTGCTCGGGGTAGATTATAGTTATGCCCGAGCCCAGTATAGCAATTGTACGTCCCCCGCCAGCCAAAGCCCCCGTATGACCGCCGGTATCACAACCCGAGGCTAAGCCACCGACTACGGTTATCTTCTGACCAGCAAAGGCCCGGCCCAACTCATGAGCCATCTGATAGCCCTCGTCGGTAGGACTGCGTGTGCCGACAATAGCGACGGCCGGGTCATCAACAGGCAGAACCCGACCGGCAATACATAGCACTACGGGCGGATTAGGTATACCCAGCAGAATCTGAGGATAGCCCGACTCGAAGTCACAGACTACGACCACATTCTGCTCAGCCAGGGCCTCTATCTGCTCTTCAATTTGGGGGAGCAGTTCATCCAGACCCCCGATGGCCTCTACCTGGTGGGCTTCCAGGCGCAGGCTGGGCTTGGCTAACTCATCGGCCGAGGCCCCCAGCACCGCAGCGGCGCTGCCAAAGTGCCCCACCAGCCGTCGGAACCCGGCCGGCCCCAGGTTCCCAGCCCACATTAACCCGATTTGAGCCAATCGTTCCCCGGATTCTGATGTCATCTATTCAGTCTCTTTGCCCGCCGAAGAGGTCTTCCCCGGTTTTGGGCCCAGGCGTAGCAGACTTCTGATGCTGTATATTTGGCATTGCAGTTGCTGCGACGATTCCCCAGCGCAGGGGTAAATCCTTCGTAACAAAGCAGCATTGGGTTGCCTCAGGACGGCATATCTGCTATACTTATGTCTACGGCAATGGATTCGTAGCACTACTCACCGCTTACCTGGCAGCATCGCAGGCAGTTGGGTTATTGGCATGATACATTTGCAGCAAGTCAGCGTAGTATATCCTAACGGTACGCGCGCTCTTTCTAATGTAGATTTGCATATTGAGCGGGGCGAATTCGCCTTTATCACCGGTGCATCAGGCAGCGGCAAATCCACGCTACTGGCATTGGTATATCGCGACATCGCTCCGACTGAGGGGAAGGTGATAGTTGACGGCCAGGACATAGCCAAACTGCCGCCGCGCCGTGTGCCGTATCTGCGGCGGAAGGTTAGCGTGGTGTTCCAGGATTTTCGCCTCCTGCCTGACAAGACCATCTGGGAGAATGTGGGATTTGCCCTGGATGTGCTGGGGGCCTCACGGCGCGAGAAGCATCACAAAGTGCCCCTGACCCTGGAATTGGTAGGCCTGAGCAGCAAAGCCGAGGATTATCCGCGAGAGTTATCGGCCGGAGAGCAACAGCGAGTGTGCATTGCCCGCTCGCTGGTGAATATGCCCCCGGTGTTGCTGGCCGACGAACCGACTGGTAACTTAGACCCGGATATGTCGTGGGAGATTGTTCAATTGTTGGCTGACATCGCCGGGCAGGGCACTACGGTAGTGATGGCGACCCACGACAAGAGAATAGTTGACCGGATGGGCAGGCGGGTAGTTCAATTGGTGCAGGGCATGATGGTCCGGGATGCCAAGGAGGGGGGACGCTACGATGCGCCTTAACACTATTGAGTTCCTTCTCCAGCAGAGTTGGGAGGGAGTGGTGCGCAATGGACTGGTAAGCCTGGCGGCGGTCGCCAACATTGCAGTAGCCCTGGTAGTGTTGGGGGCCATAGTGCTGACTGGCGTGAATCTACAGCACATGGCGTCCCTCCAAGCGGAGGCGGCAGTGATTACCGTTGACTTGGAAGACGAGGCTGACACTGCCGAGATCCAGGCGGCCTTGCTGGGCCGCCAGCAGGTCAAAGAGGCCAAGTTCGTCGGCAAAGATGAGAGCCTTTTGAAATGGGCCGAACGGATTGGTCTGGAGTTGCCCGAGCCGGATCCTGACCGTCGCGTCAAACTGATAACTGAACTGCTGGGCGGCAATCCGCTGCCCGATTCACTGTGCGTGAAACCGGTAGACCCCCAAGACATACCAGCGATTGCTGCCGAGGCTAAGAAGATACCAGGCGTCGCCGAGGTAAGATATGGCGAGCAAGTAACCGAGAAGCTGCTCACCTTGGCCCGCGGGACAAAGATATCCGGGCTGGTGATGGGCCTGATAATGGGCGCAGCCACTCTGCTAATCATCGGTACTACTATTCGCTTGACAATATATGCCCGCCGCCGCGAAATTCGTATAATGCAACTGGTAGGGGCAACCAACTGGTTTATTCGTATTCCTTTCCTACTGGAGGGCGTATTCCAGGGCCTGGCCGGCGCTTTGATTGCAATTATCATCTTGCTGCCCGCGTATAGTTATGCCCAGGGATACATTGACAGGAACCTGGAGTTTATTAACCTGGTATACAGCACAGAAGTGCTGGCCATTTTCGCCTTTGGTCTGGTGGCCTGCGGCCTGGTGTTCGGCGCCGCCGGTAGCGCGCTAAGTCTGCGGCGCTATCTGCGGGTCGTCTGATATAGTACCGCCACTGATAAGAAATGATGAATATACCAAACCGTAAACTCATTATCAGCATCATTGCAGCCATAATAGTTGGAATCGCAGTGCTTCCGGTCGGGCCACAGGCCGCTGGAGAGAGCCTGTGGGACAAACTGAGAGGCTCTCGCTCACGAGAAACCAAGATCAAGCGAGAGTTGCGAGAAATTAAGGAAAGGCAGCGGGAAGCCTATACGGAACTGGTTACTGCCCAGCAGGAATTGGAGAGATCCGAGGTCCGCCTCCGCACAGCACGAAACAAATTGGCCGCCACGCGCGAAGAATTGGACGAGACCAGAAAGCAGTTATCTGAGACTAAGGCTGAACTGGACCAACATCAGACTGCTATGCAGCAGCGAATTCTGGCCATCTACAAGGCCGGCCAGCCTACTTATGTGGAAGTAGTGTTGCAGGCCACTTCCTTTGAAGACTTCTCTAACCGGGCGGCCATTACTCGGCGCATGGCCACGGCTGATCAGGACCTGCTGATGCACCTGGTGGCCGAGAAGCAAACCTACGAGCGGCAAAAGGCCCAACTGGAGGAAAAGGAGCGCGAGGAGAAGGCTCTGGAGGCGAAAATAGAGCAGCACCGCGATGAAGTAGCCGCCCGCAAGGCCAAGGCACAACGATTGGCCCACAAGGCTAACACTGACCGCGCCGAAGCCGAGCGCCAACTGGCCGCTATGGAGGCGGCTTCCCGGCAAATTGAGTATATGCTGGCCCAGCGCCAGCGCGGGTCCAGCGGGCGCCGCTACGCCGGAAAGTGGAGTGGAAGACTGCGCCGACCAGTCTCCGGGGGTTATATTTCCAGCCCGTTCGGCTGGCGCATACATCCCATTACGCATACTCGGCGCTTTCACGACGGCGTGGATATAGCTGTGCCGACAGGGACGGCCATTAGAGCCGCTGACAAAGGGCTTGTGGTCTACGCGGGCTGGTACGGAGTATATGGGAAAACTGTCCTGATTGATCATGGCAGTGGCCTCTCTACAATGTACGCGCACTGCTCCCGCACCGCCGTCAGCCCAGACGATGTGGTCAGTCGCGGCCAGGTGATTGGATATGTCGGCAGCACCGGCTGGTCCACCGGTCCGCACCTGCATTTCGGTGTGCGTAAGTATGGCAAACCTATCCATCCCCCGCAATTCTAATAACTGGAGGTAGTTGAGTAAGCATGGAAGGAAAATCCTATCGAATATGGTTAGCAGTACTGGTCCTGGTGTTAATGGTTGGCTCATTTGTGGCCGGAGCCGGGATGATGTACAGCGTCTCCCAGGAGTCAGTTCTGGGACTGACCGCCCGTGTAGCCCAGATGGTGCCCGGAGTGATGGCAGTCGAGCAAGCCGAAGACATCCCCTCGGCCACTGACCTGCGACCTTTGGCTACTTTCTGGCAAGTTCGCGATAGAATACAACACGACTTTGTCCACCCTATCCAGGATGACACCAAACTTACCTATGGGGCTATTCGGGGAATGTTGGCCGCCTTGGAAGACCCCTATAGTCGGTTTATGACCCCAGAGGAATATAGTGAATTTCAGGCCGAGGCCGAAGGCCATTTTGAGGGCATTGGGGCCTGGCTGGAGCAGCGTCGCGTTGACGAATTTGGTCATTTCGAGGTAGTTGTTATCTCCGTCATCCCCGAGGGCCCCGCCTCCAAGGTAGACCTTCGCCCCAGCGATATCATCTTCAAAGTAGATGATAAATCGGTTTTGGGTATGACGGTAGATCGGGTGGCCAAGTTAATAAGGGGGCCGGAAGATACGGAGGTCAAACTGACTGTGCTACGGGGAGGCCACTTGCTGGCATCGCCAGAGGTGGAGGCACCCGTAGGAACGCCCGAGGGGGGCGCTGCACTACCGGCACGGGTGCCGGAGGACCAGGGGCAACTCCTGGACCTTACTATCACCCGGGCGACGGTGGAAATACCGCCGGTTGAGACCAAGATACTTGACGATAATATAGGCTATGTCTGGCTACGTACTTTCCACAAACAAGCCGAAACCAAACTCCATGAGGCCCTAAAGGAGTTGTTGGCCGAGGATATCCAGGGACTGGTCTTTGACCTGTCGGGCAATGGGGGCGGGTTGTTGGAACAAGCCATATCAGTGACCAGCCTGTTTATGGACGAAGCTGTAGTGGTCTACGTTCAAGAACGCGGCGCTGAGCCGCAACCATACAAGGCTATGCCCGGCCGACTTGTACCCGAAGACCTGCCTATGGTCATACTCACAGACGTGGGTAGCGCCTCGGCCTCGGAGATAACCGCTGCCGCCCTCCAGGATAGCGGCCAGGCCAAAGTGGTGGGCCAGCATACTTTTGGTAAGGCGAAAGTCCAGACGGTGATGGAACTCAATGACCATTCGGCCCTGGTCCTGACAACGGCCTTGTATCTGACGCCCAACAAGCGCGACCTCAGCCAGGAATACGCCGAAGGTAAAAGAGGCATTAAGCCCGACGTGGTCTTTCCTCTACCTGACCCTGACCAGCCCTTTGATGGCGAGAAATGGCACGACCAGCAAATAGAAAAAGCTCGCCAAGTACTCAAGCAAAGTGCCGGGCCGACCGGGTAGCCACCGGCAAGGGGCTTTTATCCAGCGATACCTGCTTATCCACCTAATGCTGACGTTGAAGGCAGTTAAGGAGGATAACCGTGAGGGATGATGCGAACAGAGACCGACATTACGAGCGCCTGATGGCGACCATCCGCGCCTATCGGGCCGGCTTGATACTGTGTCTGATTATCATCCTCATCTTAGCCTCCATTCTCTTGGCTGGTCGCCGCCGCTTTGCCCGCGCCATCCGTATAGACGGCAAGTCAGTCTGTCTGGTGCCCAATAAAGCGGCCGCCGATCAGGTCCGCACCCAACTATTAGCCAAGGGGACGGGCGATTTGCCTGGTGAGGCAGTATTTGCTGAGCAGTGGGAAGATTGCACCTGGCCCGTGGAAGAGAATGAGGTGCTCTCGGTATCTGAGGCGATCGACCTGCTGCGACCTAAACTTACGGTGCTGGTCAGTGCGGCAGGGATCTGTGTTGATGACAATGAGGTGGTGGTGATGGCCACCAAAGAGTTAGCCGAAAAGGTCCTCGACACTCTCAAGGCTCGCTATATCAGTGAAGAAGATAAACTGCTGGCCGCCCCGAAGTTTCGCCAAAAGGTGTTGATTGCCGATACCCAGAAGCCGACCGACGAGATTCTCACCGACATCGGTACCGCCGTCGGAAAACTGTGTCAGGACCGAAAAAGTGCCAAAACCTATGTGGTAAAGCCCGGTGACTATCCGGCCAGAATAGCAAACAAGTATAAAATGTCGGTCTCCGAGTTGTACGGACTCAATCCCGGCCTGAAGGGCCGAACTTTGTATGCCGGCGAGAAACTTAAAGTCTCGGCGCCGGCAGCACCCATAACGGTGGTGACCGTTAAAGAAGAGGTATATACCAAAGAATTGAAAGCCGAACCGGAAAAGATCTATTCGCCTACGCTGCCCCGCGGCGAGCGGCGGGTAGTGTCGGAGGCGGTCTCGGGCAAGAAAAAGGTATACGTCAGGTGCGTCTATGAGAATGATAAACGGGTCAGCAAGACTCCGCTCAAGGGCCAGGAGATTGCCGAACCTATCCCCGAGCGCATATTGATAGGAACTGGTGAGGTGTCGGCTCATTTGGACGAGGCTTCAGAGCACTAACGATATGAAGGCAGAGCAGCCGCACAACGCTGACCCAAACACCAATAGCGTCCGCAAACTGCTGTCCGAAACCGCCCGGCAGATAGACAGCCTTCTCCCCACCTACCTTCCTGACCCTTCTGGCCCTGCTGCCACGGTGATTAAGGCAATGCACCATAGCCTACCGGGCGGTAAACGACTGCGGCCACTGGTGGTTATGCAAGCCGCTGAGACCTTCGGACTGTCAGCGCAAGCAGTCATTCCCACGGCGTGCGCCTTTGAACTGCTGCATACTGCTACGCTGATTCACGACGACTTGCCGACCATTGACGACAGTCCACTGCGCCGAGGCCGCCCCTCGTGTCACGTGGCTTTTGATGAGGCCACCGCAGTGCTCGCCGGCGATGCTCTGATAATTGCGGCTTACGGTGCTTTGGCCAGACAGGCCTTGGTAGAGGACACAGTCAGCAAAGCGGTACTGCGCGTTATATCCGAATTCGCCGACTATACCGGTGCTGCCGGCCTCATTGGTGGGGAGGCGGCGGACATATACGGAGAACAGATTGAGCCGGATGCTGAACTGCTCCGATACATCCACCTGAATAAGACCGCCAAGTTGTTCATAGCAGCGGCCCGCGCCGGAGCAATTTTGGCGCAGGCTACCGAGGAGCAGATCAGGCTGATAAGTAACTATGCCGAGAAACTGGGCCTGTTGTTTCAGGTAACCGATGATATATTGGACGTCAGTGGCGAACAACAGGCTCTGGGTAAACCTGTAGGGGCCGACCAAGCCGCCGCTAAACAAACCTATCCGGCCTTGCTCAGCATAAGTGAGACGCGCCGCTACGCCGATGAATTGGCCCAGGAGGCTAACCAGCTGGTCCGCCAATTGCCCAATAATCAACAGCTCTGGCAAGACCTGATTGACCTTGTTCTGGTTCGGCGGTCCTGACAATTAACAGCAGTCTCACCGCGGCTTGACTAAGATCGCTGAAGTCTGGCCTGCTGTCGATGTAGGGGCGGATGTCGGTACGATCATCGGCCCGCGGTGTGGGGTGTGGCAAGAAATGCGCAAGAAGGCGGGCGGAAGGTGCTTTGCACTTCCGCCCCTACAGAGTGCTCTACATATAAGACAATCGCGTAGCGCAGCCCTTCGCCTGCCGCAGCAGGCTTTCAGCCGACGCAGCCAAGGCTCGTTTGGTGAAGTAGGCATGGCCCGCGAAGGCAGGTTTTCAACCTGCGCGGTTGCCAATTCAGTGCGGGGTTAGAGAACCCCGCCTACGCGGATTGAGCAGAACGGCTATGGTCCTAAGGACAAAAGGGACAACTCGGAGGTCAACTTGGCAGTAAAAGTAGTTGAACAAGCCGGGTTTTGCTTCGGAGTACGACGGGCTATGCAGCTCGCGCAGCAGGCCATCGTGCAGCACGACAGGTTATACTCATTGGGGCCGCTTATTCATAATCGCCAGGTGGTGGATAGCCTGGCCAAAGACGGTCTGCGCGTCGCTGCCGATATCGGTGCAGTTCCGGACGGAGGCGTGGCGATGGTCCGCGCTCACGGTGCTGGGCCCGAAGTCTACCGCCAAGCCCAAGCCCGAGGAATACAGATAATTGACGCCACTTGCCCCTTTGTCGCCCGGGTGCAGCGTGAGGCAGCCGCGTTTGCCCAGCAGGGCTATCAGGTGCTGGTCCTGGGTGAACCTGACCACCCCGAGCCCCGGGCCATTGTCGCCCATAGCGGCGGTCAAGCCACCATCGTTGAAAGTGCTCATAATTGGGCTGAGGTGGAGTTGGGCCCGAAGGTGGCGGTAGTGGCCCAGACTACCCAACGACTGGACAATCTTCAGGACCTGGTCGCGGCGCTGTTGCCCGCGGTCAGCGAACTACGGGTGGCCAATACTATCTGCGAGGCGACCACCAAGCGTCAGCAGGCTTCTTTGGCCCTGGCGCGCGAAGTGGACGTTATGATAGTCGTTGGCGGCTACCATAGTGCCAACACCCGGCGTCTGGCCGAGATTTGCCATGACAGTGGTACCCTTACTTACCACGTCGAAACTGCTGATGAAATCGAGCCGACCTGGCTGGCAGGGGTACAGAACATAGGCGTTACTGGCGGGGCTTCGACCCCCCAGCAAGCAACGCAACAGGTAGCAAAGCGAATCCGCGAAATTGCCGAAAGCGAGCAGGAGGACTACGATGATCACCAGTTTTGAGCAGATCTTACAGACAGTTACTGACCGGCCGCGGCAAATCGTAGCCGTAGCGGCTGCCCATGAACGGAGCGTGCTGGCGGCGGTCAAGGAGGCCCGAGAGCGCGATATTGCTGACCCGTTGTTGGTGGGTAATAGGCGGCAAATTGAAGAAGTCGCGCGCGAGATAGACCTGAGCCTGAGTGGGGTAGAAGTAATTGACGAACGCAACTACCTCCGAGCCGCGCGCCAGGCTACCCGAGCGGTCCACGAAGGCAGTGCTGATCTGCTGATGAAAGGCCACCTCTATACCGATGATTTCCTGCGGGCCGTGCTCGACAAGGAGAGCGGTTTGCGCTCCGGGGTGATAATGAGTCACGTATTTCTCCTGGAGGTACCTCATCTTAGCAAACTGCTCATGGTCACCGACGGTGCTATGAATATCGCCCCCGACCTGGTCACCAAGGCTGACATCATTATGAATGCCGTCTATTTGGCTCATCTACTGGGTAATCCCAATCCCAAGGTGGGCATCCTGGCGGCGGTGGAACTGGTCAACCCCAAGATGCCGGCCACCACAGAGGCCGCGGCCCTGTGCACCATGCAACTGCGGGGCCAGTTCCCCAAGTGCACCGTAGACGGGCCGTTTGCCATGGACAATGCCATCTCGGTGGAGGCCGCCCAAATCAAGGACATACCTGGAGAAGTCGCCGGCCAGTGCGACATCCTGGTAGTCCCTAATATTGAAGCGGGCAATATTCTCGTGAAAACCTTCAGTTTCCTGTCTGGCGGACGCACCGCTGGAGTCCTAATTGGCGCTACGGCGCCGGTAGTGCTCACCTCGCGCGCTGACAGCCCGGAGGCCAAGATGCTCTCCATTGCTACCGCAGTGTTAATGGTGGGGCTACAGCGCGACAGCCGCCTGAAGATCGGCAAGGTGCATTTCTAATGCACAGATGTTTCGCAAAATCCGTTGAAGGAACACTTATTACTTATAGCGAATTAACTTCCCACAGAGTATCATTTTGTGTTCGGTGGTGACAACAATGTTTAAGCTTGGTGCTATTACGGATGAAGTCTCTCAGGATTTTGAGCGGGTAGTAGAGGTAGCCGGGGAGTATGGACTTACCGCGCTGGAGCCGCGCTCGGTGTGGGAGAAGACTCCCCAGGAGTTGACCGATGAAGATTGTCGGAAAATCAAGCAACTGGCTGATGACGCGGGGCTGGAGATATGCTGTATTGCTTCGCCTTTTCTCAAGTGTGATTTAGGTGACGAGGGACAGTACAATACCCACTTAGACTATTTTCGCCGCTTTGTGGAGATGGCCCATATGTGGGATTGTCAGATCATCCGCGGCTTTACCTTCTGGAAGACCGGCCCAGCCCGGGACGTCTGGCAGCAAATCATAGACGCTTACGAGGAGCCGCTGCGCATCTGCGAGCAGGAAGATGTCTACATCGGTATTGAGAATGAAGCCTCCACCCACATCGCCACCGCCCGAGAGGCAGCCCGCCTTTACGAGGATATCAATCACCCTCGCCTGCGCGCTATCTGGGACCCGGCTAACGAGGTATCTGCCGAGGAGGGCGAACGGCCCTTCCCGGAAGCCTGGGAGAGGATGAAACCGTGGCTGATTCACGTGCACATCAAGGATTCGGTCAAAGACCCCGAAGGGCCCCGCGAGGCGCGCTGTGTGCCAGTAGGTGAGGGAATCATTGACTATGCTGGCCAGTTCCAGGCTCTGATTGATATGGGCTACGACGGCGTCTGCTCGCTGGAGACCCACTGGCGGCCCACTACGGAATTGGATGCGGACTTGCTCAACGAGCCCGGTGGGGCAGACTTCTCATCTGGGGCCGAGATTGCCAGCCGCATCTGCCTGGAGAACATAAACAATATCCTGCGCGACATCGGCGCCCGCTAACCCTACAGCGCCCTGCAAACCTAAGGCCCGCCGCTGTAATAACTGCGGCGGGCCACGTTCTTCAGGTCAATAATACTTACCGGGGCCGGATAGATACTGCCGGTCTTACCCCGCTGCTCTGACAACCAGTGCGCCAGGCAATGGCGTCCTAAAAATTAGTATTCAGGCTAACTCCCCAGCCGAAGTCATCACTGACTATGCCAGCATCCAGAGAAACCCACGGAGCCGGGCAATATCGCACCGCGCCGTTGATATCGTCGCCATCGTACTCTATCTGCACCAGACCGCGCGCGAAGGCCACCAAGTCCACCCCACAGAACACCCCGTCCATCGGCCCGGAGTCACGATCATTATTGGCTATACCCACGTGCACATTCATCTGGCGACTGGTAGTCTCCTCCACCAGTGGCACTTGCTTGCTCATTGTCAGGTAGTAAGCCCGGTTGAGGTCATTGGCCCAATCCCATACCCCGATAGCCACGTCGGGCGCCAGGGGATTATCAAACAGTGAACTTACATCCAGTTTATACTTGACATTCAGAATGGTCTCATCCACATATCCTTGCGGGCCGGCCACATCTTTGATACGGGCCGCACCCACCTCCAGATTGGGAGTCAGGCCGACATTGACACCCATGACTCGTTGCTCCTGGTCGAACTCCATCTGGTGCCAGTAGGCCTGTACCTGGCGGTCCGGGCAGGTCAAGGCGGTGGGAGTTACGATAAGCCCGGTCGAACCATACCAGGACGGTATTGGTCCTCGCTCGGGCCCGGGCTCTTCCCAAACTCCGTAGAGGATGCCCTGAGACCAACCGGCCGAGGCCAGGGCCAATAGTACGACGACTGCTGCGAGAGTTGGTCTAACCTTACGCATCTTTCTCATCTCCTTAAGCAATGATGTGGTGCTAACCATAAGCCGCTTAAGTAGTATACACACAAGTCCAATTCCTGTCAAGGACTCTGCCGGAAGATGTGGCCGGGGAGCCAATCAAGGTTCTCTAAGCCACCAAGGACTTACCGGCGTGGCCGGGAACTATCTGGCAATTAGAGCGTCTACTAACGTAACGGCAGGCTTAACAGGAGGAGATGACCGGGCTATGCGAATGACGACGGGCATTGTTATTGTGCTGATGTCTTGGGCTGTCGTGGGAACCTGTGGCGTAGGTCGGGCGGCTGAGCCGGTCGAAGATCTGCGCCTGGTCGCCAGCGCCCCCACCCATCTGCAGGTAAATTGGCAGGGACGGGCTGCGGCCTACCGTATTGTCTACAGCCAGGCCATAGAATCCCGCCAGCACACCACTTCTGTGGTGGCTCAGGGAGCAATTGTGCCTCCTACGTGCTCAAGGGCTCTCAGAGTTGCTTAATTGGCTGCAAGCAATCTCGGGCAAGGCTGTGAATTCTTGACTTTTGCGCTTACGGCGCCAGCATGAGAAGGAATTGATGACAGATTCGAAGAATGTATCAGTGGACTACAGACAAATGGTAAATTCCGGATAGAAAAGTAACGGCCAAATAGCAAATCTCGGGTAACTATATCTTCGTTAGAAGGATGTGTATCGGTTGAAAACGCTTATCATCGGTGGAACAGGTCACATTGGGACGAATCTGACGCGCAAGCTTGTCCGCGCTGGAGAGGATGTTACCGTGATGTCCTCCGGCAGAACCCCGATCCCCGAGGGGGATTGCTACAACGGGGTCAAGTATATCACCCTGCGCTATTCAGAATCACTCCAAGACGGCTCATTTGCTGCTATGCTCAACGACGAAAGGCCTGCCGTGGTGGTGGACATCCTGCAGAGCGATATTGGAGCCGTCTATGGCCTCAGCCGAGAAGCTGGGGTATCTCACGTAGTGGCCTGTGGCTCGATTTGGATGTTCGGGCGACCTAAAGTCGTGCCAACTCCAGAGTCTGCGCAAACAGAGTGCCCGTTCCCGGGCTATCGACAACGCTACAATGAACTGTTGCAAACCCTTGATCTATCCAAGAAAGAAGGACTTGCCTTAACTGCCATTATGCCGCCGAACATCTGTGGTCCGGGCAAGATCCCGCTTGACGGGATGGGAGGGCGTTCACTGGAAGTGCATCAAGCGCATCAGCGCGGTGAGGAAGTACCTCTTCCTTACCCAGGGACGAATCTCATCGGCCCTTGTGACGCCGAAGATGTGGCCTATGGATTCTTTTGTGCGGTGAAAAATAGAGAGAACGCTGCTGGTGAGATATTCAACGTGGGGCCGGCGTATGCGTTAACGGCGGAACGGTTTATCGCGACTTACGGCCAGATCTACAAGACCGCTATACCTGTCAGATATGTGTCAGCAGAAACCTACATCGCAGAAGTATCGCCGGACGTCGGCGCTCACTTCCATTTCCTTGAGCACATGTGCCCGGATATTTCCAAAATTTCCTCGCGACTTGGATACCATCCGAGATACACCCCTGAGGAGACTATGGAGCGAGGAGTGAGGTGGATGTTCGATATGGGGCTACTCAAGTCTTCATAGATTATAGCAAAGACACTATTGGGGCTGGTATGCTCGCCTTGCATAAGTTACATCACCATTGCTACAGAATAATGCTTCAATTACTACCGATGATTCCAGCACACCGCCCTCTTGACATCACTCCCCCCTGCTATAACATATGAGTAGCTTTCGCAACAGTCTCACTATACATAGGCTATATGCTAAATCCCAGGAGATGACCTGGCTATGCGAATGACGACGGGCATTGTTATTGTGCTGATGTCTTGGGCTGTCGTGGGAGCCTGTGGCGTAGGTCGGGCGGCTGAGCCGGTCGAAGACCTGCGCCTGGTCGCCAGCGCCCCCACCCATCTGCAGGTAGATTGGCAGGGGCAGGCTGCGGCCTACCGTATTGTCTACAGCCAGGCCATAGAATCCCGCCAGCACCTCACTCACGTGGTTATCCACGGCCCGTTAACTCTGGTTGATTTGGTCCCCGAGACCGAGTATGTATTGAAGGTGCAAGCCCTCGAGCCTGGTCCGGAAGGCGACGCCTTTAAGGTAATAGGCGAGAGCCAGACGCTGCAGGCCGCCACTGAGCCCTGGCAACCCCGCCAGTGGGAAAACCTACTCCTGTGGCCCTCGCGGCATGTGGATACGTTCGCCGGCGGTACTGCTCATCCCGCGATAGTTGCCCACGGCGATGAATTGCTGATTGTCGAGTGTTATGAAGGGGCCATATATGCTTCCCAAGTGAGTCTTGAGAACTTAGAAGTGGAATGGACGAAGGTCTTAGTGCCGGCGAAGGAGTACGAACGTCCCGTCCGTCTTGATAGCGTCATCATTGAAGACATCTTATGGGTTGCATGGGTTAACTTGTCTCCGCCGTCGCGGTTCAGCTCCGTGCTCTTACCTACACAGACTTTGTTAACCTACAACTTGCACAGCGACACGGTTGGTGACCCAATTGAGCTACACCAGGCCCCCGACATTGGTTTGGCAGCCTTCAACGGCCAGCCCTGGGTGCTCGGGCCGGGGGACGGAGAAACCGGTGTAACTGTTGCTTCCTATGACCCCACTGGTGGGCTTCGGGAACCCAGAAGCGGGATAGGTGGTGCTAATGTACGCGTTCGCGAGGTCGCCGGGTTAGACTTAGGCGGCCGAGGAGCGTATTCATCGCCCACCGGCGCGGCGGTCAATAGTGCCATTGTGCTGGCTTACGGCAAGGCTACGCAAGAGGAACTCTCGGACATTGACCTCACTCTAACCAGCGCGGAGGGCGGAGAAGTTACTTCTACCTCATATATCCGCGACGGCACTTACAATATTACCCCCGATGCCGTGGCTGTGGGCGACACTATTTACATTGTCTATAACAAGTGGTCGGCCCGACCCGGCACCCCCAACTGTGTGAACTACGGGACCTTCATCGGCAAGATCCAACTGAAGTTCTGACGACCAGCCCGGCCCGAATCTCCCCAGTAGCGTATGTCCATTTACTCTATCTCGGATTATTCATAGACTGAGATGCAAACATCTCTTCTGGCTTCAAAACCGGTCATAGGAGGCCTACTAATAGAGATTGGTCGACCCCTCTGTGAGCAATAACACTATGCTATCTGTTGTAGTATTCTACTTTCAAAGTTTTTGCCGGAAAGGTGTGGAAAAACCGGCTTTTTTCAAAAAGCGGGTTTTCCGCAGAATCCGTTCGTGAATTTTGTGCACTATTACCCGGTCGCGTCCTTTTCCTGCCATAGGTTGGAAATCGGCTCGACCATGACCTTGTCAAACATTTGCTGCTCGGAGAGGCCCTGCTCCATCCATTCGCTGAAGGCACTTTCTACTTGCCTGGGCACCTCTATTTGTAGGCAGCGTTTACCCTCGGTAACTACCTCAATATCAAACAGGCCCTGGCTGCCGCCGGCTTGCAGTCTCAGATTGCCTTTGCCCAGGGTGTAGCCAGTGGCCATCTGTATGCCATCAAGCATACAGGTGAA
>JALGUR010000054.1 GCA_029820565.1 Candidatus Zipacnadia bacterium | reverse complement strand
CCGCTTAGATCCAGAATATCTGATTGCCCGTGCCGCCGGCCAGTTGATCAATCAGCAGCCACACTGCATTACACGTGTACTGACCGCAGATGAGACCGAGGAATAACGGCCGCATGTACTGATAGCCCTTCATCCCGCTGTAGCGCAATATGGTTCCCTTAAGCACCCAGCTAAGGAAACAAGTAAGCCACATACGGTCCATAATCCAGTGACTGCCAATGCAGTAGCCTATGGGATGAAACTGCCAGCTGGGGAAGCGAAACCGCATCGCGGCAAGGATCAAATATATCACGATGCCCAGTCCGGAAAGAGTCAAGCCCGTGATGCTGGGCCCCGGTCGCTTCATTATCCAGTCGGCCACCCACCTATAGGGGGCGTTGGGCGCGCCCTGGAAGAACCAACTGTTCATAGTAGCGCCGCCTTGCTGATAGGCTCGCGTCATAGTCAGCCACATTGAGGACACCAAGGTGACGAGGATGGCAATAACGAAGCCCCAGAAAAGGCGGTGGTGGTCGCGTTTGACGACCTGGGCCATCTTCAGGCTACTGGCTGCCGAGCACATTACGAAAGTGCGAATATCACTACACCACACGAAAGTCAGGCCCATGGCCACCATGCCTTTGTTCCCCAACGGTCCCAGGCCCAACCAGCCGGCCACAGTAGTGGGGGCAATAGCGGGAGCCGCGATCTCCGCCATGCCACTTTCGGCCACAACGCGAGTCAGACCGATGAAGAATACGAATGCCATAAGGAGAAATAGCGGTACAGCAAGTGGCGGCAGGCCACTGGCGGCCAGCCACCACATCATCACTACCAAGCCCACTACCATTCCCCAAAAAGCCACCCGGTAAGATATTATTTCCTGTGCGTCATCGGTTGGCTGGCCGCGGCCCATAGCCCTCTCCCAGATAACTCTAAACTCTTTGCGGGCTACCCATAAATTGGAGCCGACCAGGGCCAGAAATGCCCCCGCCCCCAGATAATTGAAGATGGGGTCGTGGGCGCCATATCCATCCAGGTTCTCCGTGCTGGCAATGCCCAGGAAACGTATGACGGTTTTTGACATTTGGACCAGCAGATTAAAAAACCACAGGCTCAGACTGATTTCAATACTGACTAAGTAGAAGAAGCCCAGCATCGGGAAACTCAACCGAAAATGCGTAGACCATAGATTCTTAATTATGACCACATTAGTAGCAAGATTTATGGGCGGCACCGAAGGGAAATAATGATGCAGACCCTTCAACGAACCCATTAGGAAGGCAATACCAAATCCTATCCAGAAAGTGCCCCGAAACAGTATCGTCGGGCGCCCGCCGCTGTCAGCACCAGCCAGGGCCAACGGCAAGTAGGTCAGTGGATAGGCCAACCGCTCGTTGTCTACCCATTGCCTGCGCAGCAGCACCATCATGCAAATCATAACCAGGTGCAGACACAGTAGAAAGGGAATCCACGCGCCCAAAGCGGGCAACCAGGCACGCCAGGGCACCCCTGCCCCGGCCGGGAGGCCTTCGTAGAGATTCTGGATTACCGCGCTGCCCGGGGCCGTGCCGGTGGGCGTCAGCCACGGCTCTATGTGGGGCAGTATTAGTTGCCCCCACTTGTTCTCGGCGCTGGCATAGTAATGGGCACCGGTGGAAAGAGGAATAACCTGGGCGGTTAAGCCCATAGTGGGGATGGCCGAGGCTACTATCATCATGCTATAGATAGTGATAATCTCGGCGGTGGTTAGGGCCCACTTCTCGCGAAATCGAATCAGGAGCAGATTGGGCCCGGCGACCAGTAGGAATAGCAAAGCGACAGCCGCCGGGGTGCTGAAGTCCAACGCCATATACGAGCCGCGCAGCACGTGAATACCATAGGGCGCTAACAGCCCAACGGCGGCCGCCCCTACAGCCCCGACCAGCAATGCGCGTCCGGTAACCGCGCCAACTCGAAGTGTTGAGAGAGAATCCGAGTCGGGGGCACCGGTCCCATTATGTTGACCGCCGCCAAGGCCTGTAGCCACTCGTTCATTTGCCTCCTTAATGCGGAATGTCGGGGGTGATTGCTACTCGTGCCGTCCTCGTTCCAGCGCCATCCAATAATTGCTATTACCCGAGACTATTCCCCAGGTCACCGATACAGTATACCATCGGAGGTGCTTCATTCCAAGGGGTCTGTAGGCAAATCGGGAGCAATAGGCTTCAACTGCCTCTGCGCCCTGGCGAGCGAGTGCTACTATTGTGCTGCACTTGGCAGACTATTGTCCCAGTAAGGGCCTCCCCTGAATTTCAGTCCCTCTCGCGAGAGCAGATCGTTGGGCAGTTGCCGCACAATATTCCTCTACTTCACCGCGCTCAGCGCCACCAGCGCAATGCGGATGTCGCGGTCGACCGATACCTCCATGTCGACCGAAGTAATCTCCTTATCCGGATGTGGGTTGACCCATTCGTAGGCATACAGGCCCGTCTTCTCACCCAAAGCCGTACGACCGGTTTTGACCAGCCGGCACGAGGACAAATATCCGTCATTGTAGATGGAGTTGAGCCGGGGGTGGCCGGTATCCGCCGAGTAGATCCACGGGCCGATCTGGTGGCCGTAGCTGATGAGCGCGTCGCCAGACGTGCCGTCCTCGTAGTGGACCCGGTATTGGGAGGGACGATTCGTGCCGGGCCAGACCTTCCCGAGCGAAGTACAGGCGTGCAGGAATACGAGCCCGTTGGCCTTGCATCCCACGGGGATGCCGGTTACTTTTCCACCGTTGCTTGCTTCCTCGCCCTTGTGGCCTGACACCACGACAACGCTCTTCCCGTTGTTGGTGGCCTCATCGACGATATTGAAACGGTATTGCCGGTAGGTAATTTCCTCCGCCGGCAGATTGCGCAGGTCGGAGTGTTTTCCGTAGTCCAGCCAGCCTTTGCCGTCATCGGACTCCTCGTCAATCCGGCTTTCGTTGCACGCAGCGGAGATGTCCAGCGGCACGACCTGTCCGGTGTGCGAGGGCTGCGGCCCGAGGAAGACGTCCTGCCAGTGCTCCTGCCAGGCCCAATCCGGCTTCATTTTCTCTGGCACACTCCAGCCGTAAATCCAGGGCAGCGCGTAGTTGCAATACGTGGGATTGATGTACCAACCGAAATCATACCCGTGCTGGAAGATCCCCATCACGCCGGCCTTCTTGCCTTCCACCGCAGCGTAGTAAACGCTCTCGTACGGGTACCCGTAGTTTGCCCCCGGCATGGCGATCACGTCGAATCCCTTGTCCCTCAGGTACTGGTAGATCCCCCGGTCCGGGCTGGTGCCATAGTACCAGTCCACCATGATGATGTCTTTCGGGATGCGGTCGATCACGTCGTGTACGGGCATGCCTTCACCGCCGGTTCGGCCCAGAGAGGCTGAGGAGCCAGGGAATTTGGCCGCTTCGGTCAGGTAGCTCGGGAACATCATCATCCGTTTGCCGTTCTCCTTCAGGTGCTGGTAGATCTTGAGAATCCACTCCTCGAGCAGATCGTCCTCCGTGCCCTCGGGAGCATAGGTGTGAATGGGCGGGTTGATCTCATCGAACCAAGATATGAAGAACCTGCTGTCGGGACTGATGTTGATGTAGTCCTGGTTGAGGTTCTTGCACATCTGCCATGCCTCAGGGCTCATGGCATTGAAGGAGTTTTCCTGCCCTTGGATGTTTTCTGTTTTGACGAGCACATGGTTGTCGACTATCCACTTCCACAGCTTCGGGTTGTTGCGGGACAGGCGGAAATCGCTGGCATGCAGCCCGGTGTGACAGAGCGAGAAACCGGACGGAATCACCTCGATGTGGTACTTTTCACAGAGTCTGTAAGTCCACTCAAGATGCTTCCAACTGCAATCACCGAGAGTCAGATCGTAGGACGGGAAATCGAAATAGAGCCCTCCCATCATGATGGCGTTGACCTTGTATCGGGCGAGGAAGCGCACAATCCTCTCGGTGCGTTCCATCTTGGTCTCATTAACAAAGCGCATGTTGCGCGGGCTCCCCGACATCGGCCCTCGGAGCTGGATGTCCGGCCAGTCTTTGATATACGCTCCGCGAACATGAACGCTGTCCTCGTTGCGCTCCAGGAGTTGGACGAGGCTCTGCAGGGCGTAGAAGGTGCCGCGTACTCCCGCCCCGGCCGCGTGGACCTTCCCAGCCTCCGCTTTAATCACATAGCCTTCTCCGGGCGCAGGACCGGGATTTTCGCTGACGATGGACTTCAGGTCCTCGTCGAATATCTCCGCAAAGGCCGGATCGTCGCCTTCGCCCAGATAAATCGCCGGCTTTGACTCATCCATCCCGCTCAAGGTGACGGCCTTCATTGTTATTCCGTATCGCCCCTCGATCTCCGGGATGATCCATTCGTCCAGCAGGTACGTTTCAATCTTGCTCCTGTCCGAGACCACGAACTGGGCCCCGTCGGCCAGCGCGAACGTCTCACCGTTTTGCGTCATCTCCTTGGGTTCAGGGATAATCCACGGAGTGGGAGCATATTCCTCCTCAGTCTCGGCGAAATATCCGACGAGATTCGGGTTGTCGAATCCGAGACGTCCGCCGGGCGTAGTCATGATCGCCCGCAGTTTGATAAAGTTGTTATACGCGCTGTCCTTCACGTGGGCGACCACCACGCCGTTTATTGAGAAGAGCAGCGTACCCTCCGCGGTGCGTTCGAAGCGAATCGGAACACGCTTTTCGCCTTCCTGGGGCGACATGAGCCGCCCCGGATCTTCAACCGTAGCCAGTTCGGTGGCCGTGCCCCGGGTGATCTTCAGGATCGCGTGGCGGGCCTCACCGATCTTCACCTCGCGCTCATTGCTGTCCTTGCGGAAGGCATACCCCGGTGTTCTTTCCTCTATCCCACCATAGACCAGGCGGATGCCGTATCCGTCCTGGATGTCCTTGTTCGCGGTTTCGTCAATGATACGCCATTCGAGAACGCCTGCGAACATGCCCGAAAGCACCGCTTCACCTGTGAAGAGGAACCGCCCTTTCACCGGGCTCTTCTCGAAGCGCTGCGTCGTGATAGGCTGGTTGGGCGCGCTTGTCTCCAGGAACATGTCGTACGGCGGGCCGATGATCCCGTGGCCGTACCAGGTCCCCCACTTGTTGGCGCCGGGGCCAGTTTTCGCGTAATCCCAGGTGTTCGGGTCCAGATAATTCCCGGCAATCGCGTCGCCAAAGACCTTCACAGCCTCTTCTTCGCCCGCGCCTGATTTGGCCACGGCCTGGTCCACCGCAGCTTCGAGCGCCGTAGCCAATTCGGCTGGCGAGATCGGATGCGCCTGCAGGGTCTCGCCCGCCCACTTGGCAGCTTCCACGAGCAGCGTGAGTTCCCCGCCTCTGACCGTGGTCGGGCCTTCATCTGAGACTTCGCCGAGTCCATCGGGACCATAAGTCTTGGTGCCCTTTTGGCCGGGCAGGTTTCCCATAATGACCACTCGGCCCTTACCAACCGGGCCGGCGACCACGACCGCGTTGCCTTCTTCATCAACGTAGAACGTCCTGCCGTCCGGCCCCGGCTTCATAATCATGTGGTCGTAGTACGCGTGGCGGATGGTGGCCGGCAAGTTGGTGACAATAAGATGATCCACGCCGTCGGCCTTTTGAATCGTCACGAACTCTCGGCGGTCCGTGTTCACCGCAATCTGTGGAAAGAGCGGATCGTCCTTGGCCACGCCCCTGAAGCCGCCGGCGCCGATGTGGGTGAGGATCAATCCTCCGCCGCGATTGACGTATTCATCCAGAAGCACCCGCCAAGGGCGGGCGTAGTCATTCGCTTTGAGCGATGAATGCGGCCATACTACCGCGTCGCAAGTGCTCAACTCAGAAGCGCCCATGTTCTTCAGTTCCCTCGCTCGGATGCCTTTGATCTCGGCGAGCCCAGCGAGGATTCCCTCCTGGCCCGCACCACTGTAGACGCCAACCCGCAGGTCCTCAGCGCAGACCAAGCCGCCCACGCCCAGGACCAACACGACCAGGACAGCCGAACGTAAGGTGCATCGTGATCTCATATCTTCTCACTCCTGTTTCCTATTGGTTACTTTATGTTTGCCGGTTCACTTCACTGCGCTCAAGGCCACCAGCGCGACGCGGACGTCGCGGTCAGCGGTGAGTTCCATGTCTATAGAGGTCACTTGCTTTTCCGGATGCGGGTTGACCCATTCATAGGAGTACAGCCCGGTCTTCTCGCCCATGGCCGTTCGGCCCTGATGGACCAGGCGGGTCCAGCTCAGGTATCCGTCAGCGAAGAAATTATTGTTGCGTTGGCCCGGCTCAACCGAGAATATCCATGGGCCGATATTGTGACCGTAGCACAAAGGGATGTCAGCGGAGGTGCCGTCCCCATAGTTAACGCGATACCGGCCGGCGTCCAGCCAACCCATGGAGCCATCCAATGAACTACTGGTATGCAAAAAGACCAGGGATTTGGCCTTCGTGTTGACGGAAATCGCTGCCTTACGGGCCGGGTCATCTTCTGATCCTTTTGTGGCTACGGTCACCACGACACTATTGCCGTTATTGGCGGCTTCATCTATAACCTGGAACCGATATTGCTTATAACGAAGTTCACCGGGCGGCAGTTTAGACAGGTCGGCGACCTCGCCGTAGTCCAGCCAGCCGCGGCCATCGTCGGCCTCTTCGTCGGTGCGGCTGTCGTTGCAGGCTGGCCTGATGTCCACCGGCTCAACGGTTCCAACGTGCGACGGGAGCGGTCCCTGGTAGACCTCCTGCCAGTGCTCCTGCCAGTTCCAATCCGGTACCATTTTGTCAGGCACAGTCCATCCATATATCCACGGCAAGGTATAGGCATACCGCGGGTTTTGATACTGCTCCAGCGGATGTCCGTGACGGATGATCCCCAACAAGCCGGCCTTCTTGCCCTCCACGGCGGCGTAGTAGGCGCTTTCGTGGACGTAGCCGTAGTTAGACCCGGGCATCGCCACCACATCGAAGCCCTTGTCTCTGAGGTACTGATACGAGGGCCGCTCCGGGCGCGTTCCGTAATACCAGTCCACCAGGATGATGTCCTTGGGAATACGCTCTATTCCGTCATGCACCGGCATGCCTTCCACGTCGGTTCGGCCCAGAGAGGCGCAGGATGCGCGGAACTTCTCGGCCTCCAGCAGGTAATCGCAGTACATCATCATGCGCACCCCATGGTCCGCGAAGACCTGGTGATGCTTGTTGATCCACTCTACCAACAGGTCTCCGTTGCTGCGGTCGGGCGCATGAGTATTCAGCAGTGGGGAGATCTCGTCCTGAGTGGGCGCAAAGATAACTTCCGCCTGGGGCCAGGCCGCCAGGACGTCCTCGGTCGTGGCTTTGACCATATCCCACGCCAGAGGGCTAACTGGATTCAAGGCGTCGCGGTGATAGTTGCCCAACGGCGCGATGAGCACCTGCTCGTCAACCATCCGTTGCCACAACTCGGGATTCGAGCGCTCCAGATACGTGTCCACCTTCCAGCCGGAGTGAGACAGAGAAGGCACCGTAGGGATTACCTGGATGTGATGCCTCTCGGCATACTTGAACAGTTCGATCATCTCATCGAAACTCCAACGGCAACCGTAGCCGGACACGTCGTACGAAGGATAGTTTAGCCTCGGGTTGCCCAAGGCCCATGCACTGAACTTGAGCCTGGCCATAAAGCGAATCATCCGGTGGGCGCTCTCAATCCTGGGCTCAAACTGGGGCTTGCCCAGATAGGTCAGCCCGCCCCGCAGCCTGAAATCCGGCCAGTCCCTGACTCCCACCCCCCTCAGGTGGACCTGTCCATCCTGCCGCTCGATTAACTGCACCAGGCTCTGCAATGCCCAGAACGTGCCCTGCTCGGTGGCGCCGGCGGCCTGGGCCTTATCCGTGGTGACCAGGATCGCATAACCTTCCGGCCCTGGGTCCTCCTCCGAAATTGCCCTCAACTTCGCGTCAAACACCGGGGCGAAGGCCAGGTCCGACGACTCACCCAGGTAGATAGCGGGCTTTGATTCATCCGCATTGTCTACCGTCACGGCCTTCATCTCAATCCCGTAGTAGCCTTGGATCTCCGGGATGATCCACTCGTCCAGCAGGTACGTTTCAATTTTGCTCCTGTCCGAGACCACGAACTGGGCCCCGTCAACAAGCGCGAAGATCTCACCGTTCTTCGTCATCTCCTTGGGTTCGGGGATGATCCAGGGCCGCGCAGCAAACTTCTTCGGTCCGGCCTCCGCGAAGTACCCGACCACTTTGGGGTTGTCAAAGGCCAGACGCCCATTATCAGTGGGCATCTTAGCCACGAACTTTGTGAAGTTGTCGTGGGCTGTGTCCGTCACGCGCGCCACGGCCAGGCCGCCGATGGATAGAGTCAGCACCCCCTCGTCGGAGCGCTCCAGGCGAACCGGTACCCTCTCCTCGCCCTCCGGAATCGCTCGGAACCGGGCCGCTTCGCCTTCCACGACAGCCAGGATTCTCTTTTCTCCTCTGTCCATCGCGAACATCGCATTGACTGCGTCTCCCACCGCGACGCGGTAGGACTTGTTTCCAGATTTGCGAATGACGGTCTCCACATCCGCCGGATCATCGGGCCCAATGAATACTGACTCCACGCCGTAACCGCTGCCCTGGTCATTCACCAGGCTGATGTTCAGAATACCGCCGAACATAGGGTTGAGCATCGCGTCAAAGCTGAGAATGAACTTTCCGGTAACTGGGCTCTCCTCAAACTCCCGCGAGGTTAGCAGTTGGTCGGCCCACTTGTTGGTTTCGCAAACCATGTCGTAAGGAGGACCGACCAGGCCATGGCCATACCAGTAGCCATACTTGTTTGATTTCCCCGGTTCGACCTCATAGACCCAGACTTCTCGGTCCAGACGGTTGCCTGGAATTATGGACGAAAAGACAGCGACAGGCTCCCGCTTGACGCCGCCCGCTTCAATGGCACGGGTCTGCGCCGCGTCAAGCGCCGTCTCCAATTCAATGGGAAGAATTGGGTTATTAGCGAAGGTCTCGCCGGCCCATTTTAGCGATTCGATTATGAGCTTGAGTTCGCCACCTGCCAGCGGCGCTTCACCCTCGCTGGTCACCACCGCCTGACCGGTTGCCCCGTCCAGGGTCTTTGTTCCCTTGTACCCGGCCAGGTTCCCCACGACCACGACGCGGCCCTTGCCAGACACGCCACCTACAACCACAGGGTCGCCGTCCTCGTCAACCATCAATGTCGTCCCCTCAGGACCGGTCATAAGCGCCATGTGATCATAATAGGCGTGGGTTAACTCATCAGCAAGTGCCTTGCCCAACGGATGCTGGACGCCCGGCGCCTTCTTGAAGACGACCTGGTCCTTTCGCGCCGGGTATCCCGGTGAGCGGGCGATATTACCAAACAGAGGGTTCTCCCCCAGGTCCCCCCGTGTCTTACCGGCTCCGCCGGCCGCGTCGTGGGTGAGAATCAATCCCCCGCCGAGTCGGACATACTCCTTAAGCATTACCCGCCACGGCCGCGCCCGGTCGCCAACAGCAAGTCTCCCCCACGGCCAGACTACCGCGTCGCAAGTGCTCAAAGAAAAAGCGGAGAATCTCTCCAGAGGCCGCGCCGCGATCCCCTGGACCTCCGTAAGGCCCTGGAGAATTCCCTCCTGTCCTATGCCACTGTACACCCCCACTCGCAGGTCATCACCCCAGGCGAAGGCGCAAGTCCCAACGGCCACCACAGCAACGCATAATAATCTGACTAATCTCCTGTGCATCTCGGCTTCCTTCTTTCTCTCTCTACTGTTGCAGCGGTCGTCTTACATTATGGGAAGAGCAGGTAGAAGTCAAGGGCTAAATGAGCCAAGATAGGGATGAACGGCGTAGGCGCAGCCGTTCAATATATGAATACTTGATGCCCGCTGATCATCTGTTGGGCAAACTGTCGACGACCAGGGTGAAGGGGGCCGCTGATAAAAGCGGACCGAGTGCCCCTGGGCACTCTCGCGCTATCTGGCCGCCAGCCATCTGACTGCGTTGAGCACAAACTTCAACTCGGCGCCCTGGGGCTCCCGTGACTCTGACGAAGAGCTGCCCTTGCTCAGGGTTGCCTGGCCCGGCAGCATTCCGTTAAGGATCACCTTTCCTTCACCGAAATCCCCAACCACCACCGCGGGGTGGTCTTCTCGGTCTGCCATTACCACCTCGCCGTCGGGCCCCGGTTCCATAGCGATGTGGTCGTAAGAATAGCCGTAATCAATCGTGTCGCCTACCTCAAAGCCCTCGGTGACAGGATGAACTTGGGTGACCAGGGCGGTGCCCAACTTGGGGTTTGCCACGCCGGTGCCGATCTCAGGAAACATCGCATTGTGGATGCGGTAGCCCACCGCATCGTGAGTGAGCATCACCCCGCCGCCTTTCTGGACAAACGCTCTGACATCAGTAAACGCGTGGTTAAAGAATCGGGAGACCGCACACTGGGGAAGGAGCAGCACGTCGCAAGCGGCGAGCGCCGCACTATCGAGTCGCGGAAGCATAAAGGCCCGCAGATTTTGCTCGCGGAATGTCTCTGCCAAGCATTCGGAGGTATCTTGATAACCGCCATGGTACACGCCAATGGCGGGGCCTTCGCCCGCAGGTACTTTGATCGCCGTCTCGGGGTTTTCCACCGGTGGGGCAGCCTGGACGCCTAAGCCACGCACGTACACGCCTATGGCCCCGGTAAACTCTTCCGTCATCACGCGGGTGTTCTCAATTCGCGAGTGCTTGATCTCGGGGGCCACCACCTGATGCCAGGCTTTGAGCCCGGTGACAGTCTGATCGGTTGCCGCAGCCAGTTCTCCCAGCCAATGGGCAGCGGCTTGTTTTTCCTGCTCGGTCAATTCCTCCTTGCCCTCCACTACCTGGCCAATCTCATAGACCGCTTGTAGCACCTTCAGATATCCTTCGATCACTCGGGTTTCCAGCGCCATCGCCGGCTCTCCGACTTCCTTGGCCAGTTCCATAGCTGCAACGCAGGTCTGCAGATTGCGGCTAATGTGTTCTTCATCGGGCAAGTAAGCGTATGGGCCTTCACCTAATTGGGGCCATCTCCCTTCCGATATGCCCTGGAGAATCTCACCGTGACGTTGATGGAGCATATAGTACAGATCCTGGGGCCCGTACACATCCCATCCCACTGGTCCCAGCATTACCGCCCAGTCGGCGGCCTTTTCGGGGTCAGAGACACCCTGTTGGGTGAAGTAGGCCAGCGCAAATTCTCGCTCATCGCGCCCGTGGGCATTCCAGGACCATTCCGCCGATGCCGTCACATTAAAGTCATAGAAGCGCAGGGCGGGGACAGTATACCCAGCCAGCGACTGCACGCCCTTGTCCACAAACTCCTGCATACGGAACTTGATAAACTGGGGCCCGCTCCAGGGCGCTACGGTGTTTTTGTCGGGTGTAAGTTGGGGGTAGACTCCCAGCCACCCGCCACCTTTCACATACTCTGCCAGTAGCGGATAAATCATGGGATTGCGGTCCGAAAGGTAGGTCCTGTCGGTGTGGTAGTAGGTTACTCCGATCTCCGGAGGCAGGGCCGCGAGCACTTTATCGTTGGAATCATAACTGGCCTCGGTCAGCAGCACCCGCAGCCTGAGGTCAGGCCGCACTTTTTTGGCCCGCTCGTACCCCTGGGCAATGGCCTTCGCTTGCAGGACAAACGGCCCCTGCGCCAGGCACTGCTCGCACATGCAGTGGTGATCTTCGCCCAGCCACACACTCACGTCGCGCGACTCCAGGGGGAGCTGTTGGGCCAGCGACACAATCCAGTCGCCCAACACCCGTACCGTCGCTTCCTTGGAGAAGCAAGCCACCGGCCTATTCTGGGCTTTCATATATTCGTCGGGCACGCCGCGTGTCTCGGGGAGCATCTCGAAAACATTCGTACGGTTCCACTGGTCTGCGTGCCGAACAATCGGCACCACCTTTAGCGCACAACGAGCGCCCTGCTCAAGCAGGCTTGTGTCAAGGTCCACAACCCCCTCGCCGTCGCTGGTAACGGTAGCACTGTATCTTCCTCGGGCAGTCGACAAAGGCGGGTGCATCTCACAAAGATTCAACTTGCGGTCGGCCATCCACTGGATGGGCCCGGCCAGCCATCCACCGCCCCATTGCCCCCGCTCGGGCATGTCCGGCCAATCCACTATGCGGGCCAGGGGTATCTCCACCGTGGCATCCTGACCAGTCCCGGAAAACTTGGGCCGCAACAGGTGCTGGAGGGTCTTAGCAGCGTAGTAGACGCCACGCGGATCAGTGGCCGTCAGGGCCAAAGCATTCTGCTCGACCGGCGCGATAACATAGGCCTGCTCGGCATTGGGCACCTGCCTGATACGCTCTAACCCAGGCACCGCCAGGCCCGCCAATCTGCCCTGCTCGTCGGCTACGCCCACAATGATATTCCAACCCCTTGACCGCACCACCCGGGCAAGGGGTGGCTTGACCCCAGCCTTCTCCTCAAACAATGCTACAACTTCCTGGGCCGCTATCCTCTCCAATTGCGACGCATTCTTGCGCCCCAGAACAACAGCCACTTCGTCAGCCCCCACTACCGCCTTGCTGTCAATAGCCACTTCCTTGGGCAGCGGGATCACATGGAGCAACCAGGCATCGGTTTCAGCCTGGCTTACCGGAACAACGGCTCCAGATGCAGCCGTCACAGCCGCCAGCAACAACGTGGTAATTCCAATCGAGCGAAGCATATTCATCTTACTTCTCACCTCACATGCTTTCATTTTAACGCGAACCGCAGTTTGGGGACAACTAAGCTATTGGCAAACCTGGACTATGATTATATGCGACTTAATAGTCAAAGAATCTTCGCGGCAGTGTTCGCAGTGCGATCTATTACATATAAGTTGTTCTTTGGCCTTGACCTCCCGACCTCTTCAGAGCGACCAGGCACAGGCCGCGGTTTCCTGCCCCGGTCTTCAGCACGCTAAGGTCGCCAGCGGATTAAGATCGGTCCCTTGCGGTAATTGGAATACGTAGTCAAAATTGACCCGTCATCCAGTAGGATGGAATATTGGTGGCCACACACACACTTATAGGGGTCCTCTTCATCAAAGAATTCAAACTCATCAAGTATGTAACTGCGGTCCAGATTCCAGGTCAACCCATTATCATGACTGATAACGGCTTCACAGCCTTTTCGGTTACTGGCCAGTTCGGTTCCCCGCATGTCGTCACGGACTACATAGGTCATCACCAGGTCTCCGTTAGGCATTCTCAGGAGCGTGGCGTGGTGTCTCCCCGCGGTATAAAGCATGCGCAGCGGGGACCAGGTGCGGCCATTGTCTTTAGAGAGCGACACGGCCGTGCCACATAGGTTGTCGGTGTTGTAGACAATATGAGCGGGATGCAAGTCGGTGCGCAGCGCGGCCACCAGCCAGCCATTCTTGGCTCGTACCAGCGATCCCTCGCACACGCTGCGCGTGTACAGCTTCCCCTGGTATGTAGCTTGCCAGCGCCACGCCTCCGGCTTGACCTCGTCAATCCAGGTTTCGCCCCCGTCTCGGGACCAGCGGAAAAACGCATCGCAGGGCTCCACGGGCCACGTGCCCGGGGCGTAGTTGTAGCCGGTCTCGGCCATAGCGGTGGCTATGCCCTGCGCGTCCCGGTCTATCAGTGGATTGCCTTCATTATGCCACGGCCTCCCGTTACTGGCTGGCTGCTCCGCTATGCCCTCTGACCAAGTCCGTCCGTAGTCGTTGCTAAAGTAGCGGATGCTATCTGTGAAATCGGGCGCCGCCGTAAATGTAAGGTTACCCTTACCCAGATAGGCCAGCATCATAGGCCGACCAGTGATGCCAGCAAGCTCCTCGGTGTCGGTCCAGGTCTCGCCCCGGTCGCTGCTGAAGGCGATAACCGTTATCTCTTTTCCGTCCTCGGTCTTACCCTTAATACCCATACAGACCACTTCCCCATTGTCCACTTGGGCAAGACCAAAGCCACCACCACCCCGAAGCACTTGCTTCTGAGCAGGCTTGAGTATCCAGCCCCCTTGACCGTCGCCTTGCTTGATCTGACTCTCTTGCCACCCTTGGCTCTCTGCAGCCTGAGCCGACGCACCGGTAGCCAGAAGTGCGGCTACTGCCAGCGATAGTAGTGACCATATTGAACTCTCAGACATCATTGTGACCTCCTGTGTGAGACTGTACCAACAGCCGTCTCATATATTGAGACTCCTGTGAAAACCACCTTGTATTATAGCAGGGCAGGGACTGATGTCAAGGCAGAGGTATGCTGAAATCACCCGTCATGGCTGGCTATGTGTTGCGCAATCTGTCGGCAGCAGCCGATGTCGCGTGATCTGCACACTATGGGCACGGTGATGAAGGCCATCGCTGATGTTGAGCGGATGGGAGACTACTGCGACGACTACGACCCGTCAGCTCAGACCGGGATGTTCTCTACCAGCACTGGCTCGCGAGTCTGCGCTGACTCCATTATGGCCAGAATCACGCAGGTTACATGGGCGGCCGTCTCCAGCGGGACCTTGACTTCCTCACCAGAGTAGATGCGGTCCACGAAGTCGCGTATACTCTCAAAGCCCAAGCCCGTCGGTTTGCCCTGGACGGTGGGGCGCACCAGAACGTCGGGGTGATCCGCCTTGTCCTCTAAAAACCGCTGGATCAACTGGTGGTGGCTGAAGTCCATATTGAACATGCCCTTCTCGCCAATGATATTGAGTTTATAATCGTTGACATAGGGGTTGGTATTGGGCACAATCCAATTGTTCTCAATCTGGGCCACGCCACCACCTTCGAACTCCAAAGTACTCTGATAGAGGTCCACCGCATCAATGCCCTTCGCCTGTAACACTCCCGAGCGGGAAACGGAGAAGACCCGGCGTACCTTGTCATCAAACAGCCAACACAGGATGTCTACGGTGTGACTGCCCAGAAACCACAGGATAGAAGACTTCGCTGCCCAGGAGATGTAGTCGGTCGCTACCCAAATAATGTCATTGAGTCGCACATACGCTGACATCACCTTCCCGATTTTACCGTCTTCAATATCCTCCTTAATCTTGAAGACGGGTGGATTCCAGCGATTGTGGTAGTCAACCATAATCTGCACGTTGTTGGCCTTGACGGCCTCCACCACTCGCAGGGCATCGTCACGGGTGGTGGCTAATGGCTTTTCACAGATAATGTGCTTGTTCGCCTTCGCGGCGGCCACCGCAGGATCGGCGTGGGCGAAGTCTGGCGTTACTACCGCTACGGCATCAATTCTGTCGTCCTCCAGCATCTGGCTATGATCGGTGTAATAGTCCACCCCGAATGTCTCGCCGGTCTCCTGAGCCCTTTGAGCATCAAGGTCACAAACTGCAATCAGGTCAGCATAGGGGTGCTGAATGTATGTCCGACAGTGATTGGTACCCCAAGTACCACAGCCAATGACTCCCATACCAACATTTGCCATTTGTCATTCCTCCTGTTTGGATAAGATTTGTCGAACTGAGGTGTGTAATTAGCCGTTCAGTTACGGCCTCACTCCCATGGATATAAAACTGGCTTTAGGCCCTCCAGTTTTGCTGTGAAGAACTCCTTGGGGTCGCTTCTCATAGTGAAGTGCTTTTGCGAAGTCAACCCAGTCAGCGACAGCCGCCCATCGGCAAGCCACTTCAGGACGGTCTCCATACTGCGAGTGGAGCAGCCGCTGGTGCCGATAGTTTTGGCCGCCCGGTAGTGATTTGCATCTATATTTGCCGCATCTACCCTGGTATGAGTGCCACCAAAGCAGGCGCCCACGGCGTAACCCTCGGGCGCATATAACTCCAGCATCAGCCGCTGCGCGTCAGGGTCCGGGCATGCCGAGACCACGTCATCAAACAGGTGCCCGGCTGTTCGCTCAGTCAGTTTTGCGACCAAAGCCTTCTCAATCTCAAGTTTCTCTTCTATTGGGCGATCCCGGTAAGGAGGCTGAACGAGGATATCCACGCTGTCGCCCAGAATCCTGCGTACTAAGTGCTCCTTTTGCTCCGAGCGTACTATTATTATCACGTATTCGGCCCCTTCGGCAAGGCAGACCTTAGCATATATCATAGCCAGGGTTCCCGAGCCAATGATGCAGCAGCGCCCGCCGGATTGAATTCCGGCCCGGAATGTCTGCCGTCCATCCTCGTCTACACCTACCGGGTGAGGGGTGGAGAAAACGGATTCCAAAACGCACGCCGCCGGCTCAGTAAGAGCGGCCTCCTCGTCGGATACCGAATCCGGCACCCTGAGCAAAGAGCCTGACCGGATCAACTCCTGGGGAAAGCGGATGTACTGTGCATAAGCCGCATCAATATAGAAACTCAGAATCGTAATCGGATCGCTCAGCAGCATCAGGCCATCTCGGTACCGGGCAACTCTTGACTGTGCCGTCAGTCGCTCTCCCTCTTTGAAGTGTAGATACTCGGCGGAGAGTGTGCCACCTTCCTTGTAGCCGATGCCCTCCTTCAGTTCTTTGACTTCGGAGCCTACGGCAACGACTTCGGCCAGCAACTCGTGTCCCAACACCACCGGCGCGTGCGGGTCAACTTTAGGATGTCCCTTGTAGAACACAGTTCGGTCCGTCCCACAGCGCCCCACGGCTATTACACGGGCGACCACGTCGGTCGGTCCACAGGTCACCACTCGCTCCTCCAACCGCACATCGCCCGGTTTGTGATAGACGAACGACAGTGACTTAAAACTCTTCATACATTCTCCCGTACTGGCGCACCAAATTCATCACTCTACTCCGCACCAGCGCATAGCCATCAGGCAGTAAATCTTGACCAGTGTCACCAGGTCGGCGGCATAAACGAACTCATCGGCCGCGTGGGCATTCTCACCCCTGGGTCCCAGTATCACCCCGGGGGTGTTGGCATAAAGATTAAAAATGAACAAATCGCAGGGAAACGGTCCGCCCACCACCGCCACCGCTTCTTCTAACACTTGGGCGGCGCATTCGCGCAGCGTCGTCACCAACGGGTGATCCGGGGGAATCTGGGTTCCCGGCATCCACCGCTGGTGCCACTGCACTTCCACGCTGTCTCGATCCAATGCCGGCTCCCGCTGACACAGTTCATCAAGGAAGTCGAGAAATTGGCGCTCGACGCTTTCCCTGGTCTCTCCGGCCATCGTCTGCCAGTAGACTTCCAGTTTACACTCCTCGGGAATCTGCATGGGCACGTGTAGGGTAAACTCTCCGGCTTGTAGTTTTGGCAGCCATACTGGCACTGGGTCGGGATAGTCTGCATAAAGCGGGCCGATAGGCGCGGTTTGCCGCCTCAGACGTCGAAACTCCTTCATCCCCTCAATTAGTCTTCCGATGTCTTCCACCGGATTAGCGATCTCTTCACCGCTGAGGGACATGGCTGCTGTACCCTTGAGGCTTATATGGGCGATGCGGAATCCGCGGTGAGCGGGAAACAGACGAAAACTGGAAGGCTCCCCGATAATTACGCCCTCGGCATTGTGACCGGCCAGCCGGGAGGCCAGCGTGCCATTACACCCAGCATGTTCCTCATCCACAACACTTTCAAACAGCAAATCGCCACCAAGCCGGGCCCCGCTGTCGTCTAACACCGCCAGGCTCATAGCCATAGCCGCCAAAGCGCCCTTCATATCCCAGGCCCCGCGACCGTATATCCGTCCTTGTTCAATCTGTGCTCCCAGCGGCTCATGCTGCCAGGGGTTAGTGCCCACCGGCATAGTGTCCATGTGTCCCGAGAGTAGCAATGACCGACCACCACCCCTGCCGGGCAGTCGAGCGATTAGATTGGGCCGGCCCGAGTAGTCACGCCCGGGAAGATAGGCCTCATGCTGAGTCAGGCCTTCCACCTTATCCAGGTCAAGGAACTGAGCCTTAATGCCTGAATCAGTCAGAAATTGATGCAGGACTTGCTGCCCGGCACCTTCCTGGCCTCCCGGAGGCATATTCTCGGTAGGCGTGCGGATAAGCCGGCACGCCAGGTCAATGATCTCTTCTTGTCGTTCCTCGGTCGCGGCCAGAACGCGCTCTTCACACTGTGCAAGGTTAGCTTCGGCCATAGCCTGCCCTCACCCCTAATACGGCGTGAATTCCACCGGCGCCGCAGTGTCAGCGTCAATGCTTATGGAGAAACTCGGATGGGTCTTCAGATACGTGCCCGGATACTCAATAGTAGGCTCCTGGAAGAGCGTGCGGCGGAACATCGTCCGCTGCCAGGACCCACAGTAAAACACACCCTCAATATGTTTAGAGGCCATAATGTCTTTCATCCCTACGGTTACCGCAAAGGGCGGTATTATCTCGCAATTGCCTCCCGCCTCCCGCACCGAGTTGATGACGAAGGTATCGTCGGCGATGCTCACTATGTGAGTTCTCGCGTTCAGAAACTCTTCTTCGGGGATCTTGAACCACCGGGAGATGATAGGCTCGTTGAAGGCTACGTGCCCATGGTAGCCCACTCCGGCATAGCAGACATCCGCCCCGCCCAATTCGTCCAGTTTCTCATCTAATTCATCTATTCGTTGCGCGTCGGGGAATATCATCTGCGTCGGGGGCAACACAGCAGTTGCTTCATCGTCGCCTTGAAACTCATCGGATGGCTCTCGGGAATCGGCCGGCCTTGCCAGGTAAGGTATTCATCCATATTGAAGGTCCACAGATTCCGGCAGTCAATGCGTTCCTCGTTGACGATCGCAGCAAACTCCGGATACTGCTGCGTAGGGCCTACCGGCACGATCATCTTCGTCGGTCGCCCTTCTTTATTGTTGGCAATGACAAGGTCTGCCATCTGCCGAGCGATGTGTCTATACAGACTTGGTAGGTCAGGAAGAACGGCGATGGGAATATCCGTGTGCTTTGATAACTCCTCCGTTGGAATGGTGAGCATCTCTGATAGGGTCATTGACTTATCTCCTTTGATAGTCTGGCGCACCGCAGCGCCTGGCAAAGATGTTCAAGCGCCCAGCCGCCATCTGTGAGCCACTGAGCAGCTGCCACCTCGGCTAAGCAGCAAATAACTTAGAGTGCGAAAAACAACATCAATTGGCAATAACACACGAACTGGTCTATCGCAATTTCTCGTATGGTCTTTGGCGGTGGTAACATTTCTAAACCGACACATTAATCCCTCCTTATGTTGAGCGTTTGCTATTAAAACTCAAAGGTTAGAAGAGGATAACACGGCTCCCCATTCCAAGTTGAGCAAACTCAGAGAATTGAGGGTGAGAGTATGGTCTGACGAGAGTTAGGATGAAGAGAGGGGAATTCGTGCCCGAGGACGTCCATAAATGGCCAGTAGGACAGATTCGGCGCGGGAGAAAATAGCCGCAACTGCGCACCCATAGCCAGCGCTTCTCTGATGGACTACTCACTTTCCCCTCTCACCCAGTGCCCGTTGCCTTCTAACCAGCATCGGCTACCTGCCTACGCTTAGCGGATGGCCCCCCGGGCGGCAATAGGCCAGACGTCTACCACACGTTCCTCAGAAATGATATACATCTCGTCGTATAGGTTTAGGCAGGTGCAGATGCGCGGCGGGATAATCCGTATCTTGGCGCCGATCTTCGGCTTGTCAGCCATTAGGCCCGTATCCAGGTAGCCGTGCTCATCATTGAGTTTGTAGAAGACTCCTTTAGGATCCCCCCACACCCAGCCGAACCCGTCACTGATATTGCCTACCTGTGTAGCCAGGGCCTTGGTGCCCGCGTCACAGATGGCGCGGCCGGGGGTGCTGACTACCGTAGAGAGGACGGTCGCCGCTACCTCGGCCTCGGTACAGGAGCCCAGGTCAATCTGGTTACGGTCGTTGAGACAGTAAGTTCCGGGGCGGATCTCGGTTAGCCCGCAATTGGCCTGGTAAAGCCCAGCCGTGGGCGTGCAGCCGCCGCTGATCACCTGGATATCAAGGCCCGCCTGGCGCAGACTCTCTGCCTGCTCGCGCAGGAAAGCTGCCTCCTCGGCCGCGCATGCCACCAAGGCATCCCTGCCCCGAAGCTGGTAAGCCCGGCCCGCGTAGGCAAATATGCCGGTAACGCGCAGTCCAGGCAAATCAGCCACCTGCTCGCCCAGTTCCAACAACTGCTCCGGTGGGACGCCGCAGCGGCCCACGCCAGAGTCCACTTCCAGGATCATATCAATCGTCTGGCCAGCGCTAACGAAGGCATTAGAAAGATGCTGCGCTCCGGCCAGGCTGTCTACTGCTACCGCCAGCCGAGGCACATAACGCGAGAGCGAGACCAGTCGCTGCAGTTTGGGCGCGCCGATAATCTGGTTGGCAATAAAGATGTCCTCGATCCCCGTCGCTGCAAAGACCTCCGCCTCACTGACCTTGGCAGCAGTTACACCGATGGCTCCGGCCCGCATCTGCATAAGAGCCACTTGCGGGGTCTTATGAGCCTTAATGTGTGGACGCAGGTCGAGACCTGCCTTCTCCGTCGCCTGCGCAATGCGCTTGATGTTAGAGGCTAACACATCCACATCTACCAGCAGACAGGGGGTGTCCAGATCATAGATAGAATGGCCCAGCCAAGCGGACTTAGTCATATTCTCTCCCCAATTATCTCGGCAACTTGGGACGAAGACGTTCACATGACCCGGGCAAGGATTTGACGAAGCCCCGACCAAGGAGAGTCAGCGAACAGGGAACCAGCGTGCTTATTAGCGCTGGTTGTGGAATCATTGGCTTCAGTAAATACGAGCGTCGTCGCCGGGATAGTCTTGCGGTTTGGTCGGCCAGCGAAAGTCTTCGCCAGTTGGCTACCTGTCAAGAGCAGACTACCTGTCGCTCAGCAGCCGCCGAGGGCCCTCGTGACACTATACATTACTATTCTGACCATAGCATATTGCCTTCCATCAGTCAAGCATAACCAGCAGAGAACTGCCGCATGCCAAGTGACACGTAGGCGCTCGGTCCGACACGGAAGCCTTTGGACAAAGATGAGCCGCCAGCCGGTATGCTCTTCTCCAAATCAATTGGTCGGCTCCAAAGGCGTTTCTATGTGGCGCACGGCACTGCTCACTGACGAGTACGATCCATACATTATTGAGTGTATGTCTGAAAAGGTCCTCAGGCACGGCACATAGATAATGTTTGACCCAGCCACATTAAGCACTTATGAGCACCAGGCTCAGCGCGTAATAGCGGTATTGTAATCTGCGCATATATCTGCTATAATCTATACGTCAGTGGGGATGAGTGGACCTGCGAGGCTCGACCAGGCGCAATGGGTGCGCTTGGGCATAGATATTGCACAATAAGCCATAGGCTCATAAAAGCGGGATTAGTTCCCCGGTAGCTCAACGGTAGAGCAACCGGCTGTTAACCGGTTGGTTGGTGGTTCGAATCCGCCCCGGGGAGCCACCGGATTCTGAGCCGTCCTTAGAGAGATCGAGGGCAGCCGTTCTCATCTCACAACGCGGCCAGCAGCACTCCGAGGCGGTGCGGTCGGTCTTACCCCAATGACTCTGCAAGTCGCCGAGGCACCCACACCCAACGGCTTACTTGCGGAGATCGTACACCGAATCTAGGCTCCTGTGGCCGGCACCGGATGACTATGACCTCACTGCGGCGAAGACTTGGTGGTTTTCCCCGCGTCCAGGCGCAGCTGTGTTCGCTCTTGCCCAAGAAGCAGTCATACTTGTTCAATTCGGGGCAGAATCTTCCTCACAAGCCTTCCAATCTCGGGTTTGGTTAGCTAAATCATCCGCAGCAAGAGGAATTAGTGCAGGACACGGAGAATATTAGACGCAGCAACAGACGATATGGGAAATCCCAGGGTACATGTCGGATGCAATGAATGGCCACACGAGAGGCCCGGCGGCCGTATTGGGGGTAGCAAACGTTCAGGTATGCGTGACGGGGCCCAATGTGCTGGGCGAAGGAGGAGCTCATGTCTAACAATAACAGGAAGAGTCAGGTCGTAATCCAAGTACTGCTGGCCGTAGTACTGGTGGCTGCCGTCGCGGTGCCTGGCCCGGCAGAGTGGGAGTACTTTCAGGAGCAATGCCAGGAGTACGTCCAGGCTGAAATCGAGGGGCTAACACCCGCCCAACCCATTGGCGGCCAGACGGCTACTATCGAATTCCGCATCACGTACTCGGGCCAGGGCGAGCTACGCGATTACGACGGCAATCCGGGGAGCCGAGTAGTTGTGCAGTGGTCGACTGACACTGGCTACATTGGCATGCCGCATTATCTTCCCGACACCCTGTATCTACAGGCAGGCGAAACCTCCGAGGTGCTTTCCGATACAGTAACCCTTCCTCAGACACTCAATTACGTGGAGGTAGAGATTGGCCTGGAAGATAACACTATGCAGGCTTATGCAGTGGTTGGCGGGGGGGTGGTTCAGTATACCATAGGGAGGCCGCGCTTCGAGGATTGCGGTGCAACTCCATACGACGGAGACGAGGCCACGGAATTCTGTTTTCGTGCCCAGTACATTTCTGGGGGGAATAATGCCCCCACCGCTGTGAAGGTTGAGATTGATGGACAGTTGCATGAAATGCAAAAAGAAGATGCCAGTGATACCAATTACACAGACGGGTGCTGGTACGCGTACACTACTGGCCTACCAATTGGGAACCACACATTTAAGTGCATTGCTTACAATAATGACGAAGTGCTGGCACAAACACCGCTGAAGTACTATCCCCAGGTGAATGACGCCATGCCTCCAGTCATTGTCGGGGCCGACCAGGAGCGGCCACCCATCACAATATGCCTGGAGAATGAAGTTACTGTGACGGGCACTGCCACCGACAACATTGGGGTCACGCAGGTGCAATGGAGCAGCGATGCCCAACACTGGCATACGGCCCAGGGCACAACACAGTGGAGCTTTACAGCAAATTTCGACGTACCCGACCAGGGGGTCCGCTCAGAGTGGATATATGTCCGGGCAAAAGACGGAGCCGGCAACTATACACCGGGAGCGCAATTCTGGAAGCAGCAGGTTTTTTTCGACAACCACCATCCACACGTGGTGGAGCATTTTGTCACCGAGGCATCACTGGTGGGTCTGGATTTGCACGACTCCGGCATACACGAAAGCCGGCCGATGAACCGGGGTACGCCAACGATGGGCAACCCTTACCTAGCAGCCTGTCGGAGAACTTCTTGTCAGAGCCAACATATGTTATGATGTAGGTATGATGAAGCGATTCAAAGAGTATAGCCCGGACCAGCAGCTACTTTTGCCGCCTAAT
>JALGUR010000115.1 GCA_029820565.1 Candidatus Zipacnadia bacterium | reverse complement strand
AGCCCGGCAGCCATAGTCGCGACTATATCGGCCCGGCTGACAATCCCCACTAGATTGCCGAAGCTGTCAATGACCGGCACTCGCTTGATGCCCCGGTCGGCCAGTTGCATGGCAACCTCCTCAACCGCTACATCCGGCTCGACGGAGATTACGTCGCTTGCCATCAGCGAGCCTATCATGACATCCTGACTAGCGCCCAGGATATCAACCTCGCTAATGATGCCTACCACCTGGCCGGCGTCTACCACGGGCATCCCGCTAATCTTATTAGCGACGAGAGCCCCGGCTACCTCGCTGACCGTGGCGGCTGGGTTGGTTGTGACTACATCCGTGGTCATAATGTCCCTGGCCGTCTGTTCCATTCTACTCACCCCTTCACAACCTGTTTTCCTGAGCCTTCATTTATTGTATTCTCTGTTCGGCAAAATAGTCCTTCATCTGAGTCAACAAATTTCAGAAGGAAATAACAAGCAGCACATGTCTCGTCCGTAGTTCCATTGGACAGTATAGCTTCCGGTAATCTGCAAACGACTATGACTTGTGTGCCAGGGGCCGGGCTGGCACGCCCACGACGGTGAGGTTGGCGGGTACGTCCCGAGTCACTACTGCGCCGGCACCAACCATAGCCCCTTCGCCCACCCTGACTTCGGGCAGGAGAGTGCAACCAGCACCCAGCAAAACGAATGCGCCGGTTGCCGACCTACCGGCGAGGGTCGAGTTAGGGCCAATGGTGTTGCACCGCCCGACCTGGACGTGGTGACTGACGATAGTTCCGGCATTAACTCGACAGAGGTCATCGACGTTAGCTCCTGGCAGGACCTGGACTCCCGCGCCCAGAAAAGCGCCTTCGCCGATCTGTGCTTCCGGCGATAAGTAGGCGGTGGGATGAATAAGGGTGGGGAGTGCTAACCCCATCGCGCGGCATATCTCGGCGAGTCGCGCACGGGCTTGGGGGACGCCGACGGCAATGAAGGCACCAGTGATACCAAGTTGCTGAACCTGCTCGGCTACCTCTGCGGGATCTCCCAGCACCGGTCTGCCCAGTACCTGCTGACCCTTCAGCTCCGGGGTTTCATCGGCAAATGCAACTACCTGGTGCGTATTATCGCTCTGTATCACTTCCAGCACCACGTGGGCCTGCCCGTCAACTCTTGCACCAACAATCAACAGTTTCATAAGCCCTCCTGGCGATGAAATGGTTGGGCCGTGCTATCTATCCGGAGCCACCGCGGGTCGGCAAGCCAATAATCTCGCGGGCTTGCTGCGGAGTAGCCGGGGGGCGTCCCAATTCACCAGCGATTCTCACCACACGCTCCACCAGCATCCGGTTAGTGGCCGGAGTTCGCTTTCCCCAGTCGTAATAGGGATTGTCCTCCAGCCCTACCCGCACATGCCCGCCCATGGCCAGGGCCAAAGTGTTTGCTGTTAGTTGATAGCGGCCGATGCCCGCCACGGACCACAGCGAGCCATCGGGGAGCAAATCGAGCATATGACTGAGACTCGCGGCAGTGGCGGGGCTTGTTCCCAGGTTGCCCAGCAGCATATTCACATAGATTGGCTCATCCACTAGATTATTGCGGATCAAGTAGCAAGCATAGTTGATCATACCCGGCTCGAAGACCTCAACTTCGGGTTTGATACCCCGGTCCTTCATACGCCTGGCTAACTCGATGATGGTCTGGGGAGTATTTACTGAGGCCTGGTGGGGAAAGTTCATCGAACCACAGGTGAGACTCGCCATATCCGGCTTAAGATCACCTTCAAAAGTCAGGGCAACTCCTCGGACATCTACATCGGACTTGATCCGCCCGCTACAACTGGCGCAGATTATGATCTGCGGGCAGCGGGCCCGCACCGTGCCAATGAGGCGCTGGTAGATTTCCGAGTCGCACGTCGGCTTGCCATTTCCGTCTCGGGGGTGGAGATGAACTATGACTGCGCCGGCTTCTGCCACGGCCTCGACATCGGCAGCGATTTCCGCGATAGTAATCGGAACGTGAGGGGTGTCGTCCTTAGTGGGTACTATACCTGTGATCGCAGCATTGATGATGACTGGTTCTCTGACAATTGGATTCGATTTAATCATAAGGGAGCCATTTCCAACATCTTGAGATTTGACTGTCTATGTGCTTAATATATTCTTTTCGACATCGCAACTGACCTTCCCTGCCTGGATAGGAGAACTTAGAAATCTGGCGGAGGCTTCCTCACTGGTTATTTTGAGGATAGAAGGATGTCCCGCAGGCAAAGACGAACTGTTTTTTGTTCCCATCCAATACGGATACATAGATAGGCGGATCGGCAAGGCTGGAGGAGATGTTTGAGTTTGCCCAGAATTCCATTCAACAAGCCGTCTACAGTCGGGAAGGAAAACGAATACGTCGCCGAGGCAATTGCCAGCGGACAGATCGCGGGTAGCGGCCCCTTCGCTGCTTGGTGCCAGCAGCTTCTCGAGCAGCGCTACTCTATCCAGAAGGTCTTGCTGACGCACTCGTGTACTGCAGCCCTGGAGATGGCGGCGCTACTGTGTGAAGTGGAGACGGGCGATGAGGTGATTATGCCCAGTTACACCTTCGTCTCCACGGCTAACGCCTTTGTCCTGCGCGGCGCACAGCCTTGCTTTGTGGACATACGCCCAGATACGCTCAACATTGACGAGAAACTTATTGAAGATGCTATCAACGAACGCACCAAAGTGATCGTTGCTGTCCATTATGCCGGCGTCGGCTGCGAGATGGATGAGATTATGCGACTGGCCGACAAATACGATCTGTACGTAATAGAAGATGCTGCCCAGGCGCTGGACGCAAAGTATCGCGGCCGCCCCCTGGGCACTTTTGGCCAGTTGGGTTGTTTTTCGTTCCATGAGACAAAGAATCTGGTTTCTGGCGAAGGGGGAGCACTGGCGGTAAACTGTGCTGAGTTTGCCGATGCGGCCGACATCATCCACCAGAAGGGCACCAACCGTAAGCAGTTCCTGCGAGGCGAGGTGGACAAATACACCTGGGTGGGCGTAGGCTCTTCGTGTGCGCCCTCCGAGATCACTGCGGCCTTTCTGTACGGCCAACTGCAGCAGCAGGATGCAGTGCAAGCCGCGCGTATGAAGCTGTGGTGTACGTATCACCAGGCTCTGGCTGATTTGGAACAGGCAGGCTGCCTGGTCCGCCCGCATTGGCCCGAATACTGCTGCCACAACGCACACATCTATTACATTCTCGCCGCAGACTTCCCCGAGCGCCAGGCCTTAATTGAGCACTTAGCTGAGCATGATATTGCGGCTACGTTTCACTATGTCCCTCTGCATACCTCACCGATGGGCCTCAAACTAGGTTACCAATCCGGTCAGTTACCAGTTACCGAAGATGTATCCCAGCGTATAGTGCGCCTACCACTGTATTTTGAGCTGACCGAGGCCGAGGTGCTGCGCGTGGTTGAGGCTGTGCGTGAATTCTATCAGGGGTAAGAGCCCGAGCTGGTGCTGGGGGAGTTCGCCGGAGCCTACTTGTGGTGTATGGCTTCCTCGAACAAGCTCTCCAGGTCCTGCGCGATCCTTGCAGGGTTGAAATGCTGGTCGAAAACCGACTCAATCCAGTCATCAGGTGAGCGATGCTGCCGATGCGCATTAAGTATTTGTTCAGCTAGCACCGAAGCATCCACTTGCGACCACTGCGCACCGGTGTCGCCGAAGTTCGCCCTTATAGCCTCCTCAATGTTTTCTGGCGTGAGCAGGCCAAACAGTCCAGCATAGCCCACTCCAATGACTGTGCAGCCCCAGGCCAATCCTTGCAGAGCAGTGTATCCGGCGCCCAACAGGATATCGGTATTCGCAAAGATCGGCTCAGGGTCAAGCATGGTTCCATACACCTCAACGACTGGAGAGTGCCATACACCTCAACGACTGGAGAGTGTAGTTGCCTGTTGAGCTTCGCAGCCTGCTTGCGCACATTACCAAGCCGCCAGCCGCTGCCCACAATTACGAGCCGGAGATTGGGTATCGTCTTGGCAAGCTGGCAACAGGCATCAATCAGATCCAGAGCATGTGGGCCTTTGGTTCTGCTTAGCCGGGTCATATAGGTCACGGTGGTCGTGTCCGTGCTCGGAGTGGACCTCAATGGGGGAAGAATGAGCGGTTTGCTGGATAGATGCAGCTTCCCAGTGAGTTGCGGATAATCGTTTGCAATGAAGTTTATCGTGTTTTCATTGAGTGCTACGATGGCGTG
>JALGUR010000053.1 GCA_029820565.1 Candidatus Zipacnadia bacterium | reverse complement strand
CGAGGGAGATGCGATAGTGAGTTATGCGGACATACTGGCGTCAATCATGACCGAACGGCCCGAGGTGGTTGTCCTGACCGCCGAGGCGCGCACGGCCCTGGACACGATTCCGGAGGATTTCCCGGACCGGTTTCACGATTTCGGCATTGCCGAACAGAATCTCGTAGGCGCGGCGGCGGGCATGGCCGCAATGGGGAAAATCCCGATTATTCATTCACCGCTGGCCACATTCATTACCATGCGTGCTTTTGAGCAGATTCGCACCACGGTCGCCATACACGGCTTCAGCGTCAAGATTCCCGGGTTGCTCCCGGGTTTCGCCGTCGGATTCCAGGGGCCTACGCACGTGGCGGTCGAGGACCTCGCACTGATGCGAGCCATTCCCGGCATGACTGTTATGGCGGCGGCGAGCGAGGAAGAGCTGGAAGACGTGATGCAGTATGCTTTCAGTGTCAAGGGCCCGGTCTACTTCCGTGTCCCCCATAGCCTGCCCGAGAAGCTGGCCTACCCGGATATCCCGCCGGCTGTCGATCAGCCGAGGATAGTACGAAAAGGCGAGGACGGGCTGGTGATTGCGACGGGTGGAATGGTGGCCAGGACGCTGAAGGCCATCAAAAACGGACTGGATTTGACGTTGGCCAATCTGACTGTGCTCAAACCCGTTGGGGTCAATGCTCTGATCGACTTGATAGAGCCATACGACCGGGTTGCCACTGTGGAGGAGCATTTTGTCACCGGGGGGCTGGGCAGCGTGGTCGCCGAGGTGATCGCCGAGGCGGGGTTGGGGAGCAGGCTGTGCCGGATTGGGGTGGATGACGCATTCCCGGATCGGTACGCGACGCATGAGGACAACTTGCGTTATATCGGTCTGGACGCTGATGGGATTGCCGCAAAACTGAAAGGGGTTTTCGGATGAGTCAAGCGCGGGTGAGCATCGTAACGGGTGCGGCGGGTGGCATCGGTATAGGAATTGCCGAAGCGCTCTCGCGTCGCGGGGATCGGCTGGTGCTGGCGGACCTTGCTTTTTCGGGCTCGTCGGTTCAGTCGCGGGTCGGAGGTGATGCGCTTTTGTCGGAAGCGGACATCACTGACGTTGGTCAGGTCGAACGGTTAATTGGTGAGGCGACGAATCACTTCGGACGGGTAGACTGTCTGATCAATGCCGTCGGGGTCAATCGCCCGGCGCCGATCTATGAGGCGAGTGAGGCGGATTGGGATTTGACGATGGCGGTGAACTTGAAGGGAGCGTTCTTGCTGTCGCGGGCTGTGTCGGAGGTAATGATGGAGCAGCAATGGGGTCGTATCGTTCACATCGGTTCTACGGCCTCGCGGTTCGCGGCACCTTGTCTGTCGGCGTACGCGGCGTCCAAGCATGGGCTGGTGGGGTTGGTCAGGGCGATGGCGTGCGACCTGGCGCCGTACGGGATTACGGTCAATGCGGTGTGTCCCGGCAATACGGATACCGAGATGCTTCGCGGCAGTCTGCAGCAGCGGGCACGTCATCTGGGGCGGACGTATGAGGATGTGCGCGAAGAGATTATTCGCAAGACCCCTGCGCGCCGATTAGGTCGGCCTGACGACGTGGCGGCGGCCGTGCTGTTCCTGACGTCGCAGGAGGCCGAGTATACCACCGGCCAGGCGCTGACGGTTGACGGGGGTCGGAGCATCAACTTGATATAGAGAACAGGGGCGAGGGACAAAGTCCCTTACGGAACATGGGGGCGAGATTCCCGTTGTCCAGGAAGCGGCCGTTCTCCTTGCCGGCGGGGTACCGCCAGACCGTTGTGGATGCGAAGGCCGCGTTTTCTGGACCCCTAAGGTAGAACGGAGATTCCTAACATCACCTGGCATTTAAGATAGGATGGTGGACAGGATGAGAATCTTTGCCAATCACGCCCACGTATATCCGGACCGACTGGCCCCTGAATGGAAACCTATCAAGGGTACCGTCAATAATCTGCTGAGATTCATGGATGAACTGGGCATAGAAAAAACCGTAGCATTCGCTCATGATGGCGGCGAGGAGACGTTTGATACGGTCGGTTGGTTTGCGAATAAGGTAAAGAATATCGACAGAATAGTGCCGTTCGGCGTCATTAATCCTTGGAGAGAAGATGCCGTTGCCGATGTAAGAAGGATGCATGAACACGGATTCAAAGGCATAAAACTCCATCCCTGCGTGTACAAGTTCAGTGTCGTATCGGAAGAGTCTTACGAAGTCTATGAAGTTGCTCAGGAATTCAATTTATTCTTAGTGTTTCACACCGGCCCGCACTGGTACAAACTGTCCCATTATCGTCCCATTCTGTTTGATCAGATTGCCTGGGATTTCCCGGAACTGCGGTTTTCGATGGAACACGTCGGCGGACGGGCATTTTTCTACGAAGCGGTAGGGGTAATACAAAATCACATCGTCTATGATAATCCCGCTACTTTCACTAATCCGAAAGGCAGGATATATGCGGGGGTAACGAATGTTTTCAAGAAGGAACACGCCCCGTTCTATCTCGGCAGCGACTTGGTCCTGGAGTTGCGTAACCTGGTTATGGCCAGGCACATGCTATTTGGTACGGACTTCCCCCATCTTCCGGTAAAAGATACTCAACATGCGATAGAGTGCATAGAACGACTGGACGTGGCAGAAGAGGAAAAGGAGGCCATTCTGGGCAAGAACTTGGAGAGGATACTGGGTGAGTCCGATTAGACGGTCGTTTGCCAGGCGCTTAACATTCTCCAAGGCAGCTCTTGTCCGACCTGCGCTGGGGTTGACGGCGCGGAAGGGTCCTCATTATGCGAGCAATCAGCAGTATTGGCGCTCAGGCTCCTGGGCGAAGCAATACTCTCCTTGGAGAGGACAGTTAAGGAGGTCTGATGTCTATGCGATCAGTTGGTTTCTCTGGTCAAGGTTTCATCATCAACGGGAAAAAAAGTTACATCCGCTCTGGAGAACTGCAGTACTGGAGGCTGCCTAAAGATGTATGGGAGGACAGGATTCGCAAAGCCGTTGAAGGTGGCCTGAACTGCATCGGCTCATACATACCGTGGTTTTGGCATGAGCCGGAAGAAGGCCGATTTGACTTCACAGGTAAGACCTGTCCAGAAAAGGATATTGTTTACTGGATTGGCCTCATCGAGAAATACGGGCTGTATTTCTTTGCCCGGCCCGGGCCATTCATCAACGGAAACGTGGGCAGTATGCTGGGCTGGGGCGGTCACCCGGATTGGGTCTTCCGCACGTATCCCGAGGTCTGGAGTCTCGATGCGGGCCGCCGCTACTCCTGGGGGCCAAAAGGCCCCACGCCTGCCTACCTGCACCCAAGATTTCTTGAACTGGCGGATAATTGGTACACCGCCCTCGCCGAAGTCTTAGTACCTCACAGCCACGATTCGGGAGGGTGCGTCATAGCCTTTCAACCTGATAATGAGCCCGGATTCGGCTTCAACTTCAACATTGAAGGGGCCCTCTACGACCCGCATGTGATTGGTGAACGTGGCCTTTGGCAAGACTGGGTCCTTAAGACATACGGTACCCTTGAAAAGATCAATGAGCGCTACGGTCTATCACTCCAATGTATAGATGAGTTGCAGCCGCCTGAACGCGCGTTGCCGGATGTTACAGGTCAGAGGCTTACACTGGACTGGCTGCGGTTCAAGATGTGGTACGTCTTCACCTATCTCCTGCATTTGACGAGGAAGATGAGGAGTCTTGGCCTGAACGTACCCTACGCGATAAATGAGCCCATTGACGCCGCGCTCTGGTGGAGTGCCGGCGACTTTGACGGTGACTACGCTGAGTTTGCCAAGTTTCTAAGAGAACAGGGCGAGCGCATCATACTGATGGGCCACAATTATATCTATTACGGGGAAGTGGACAATTGGGCGTTGCCCGGGATCGTGCGCAGAATTGAAATGTTGAAGTCCACCTGTCTGGATTATCCGCCGTTCAGCGCTGAATTCGCCGCCAGCCCGACGAGACGTGCAACATACAACCTGCGAAACACCTGGAAGGTCTGCGTGGGCCATGGAGTAAACGGATACAATCTGTACGTGTTCGCTGAAGGTACAGGACCATTCACAAGGGACAATCACACAGAGAGACGCACCCATGAGGGAACAGCTCCGATAAGTCCCAATGGTGAATTGCGACCTCACTACTATCACCACAGGGAGTTCAGCCGCTTCATCGGCAGTTGGGAGCAGGAGATACTGGAGTCAGAGAAACGCTACGACGCTGTGGTAACGGTTTTCACCGAACTGCCGCTCATGGCCCGGCACACTCACTTCAAGCAGGAGACGACCATCGTCAGGGACTCGGGTCGGGAGACCATCGTGGACTCAGACATACAAAGTGAGATTCTTGATTCCGTATGGGATCTCTTTGACACGCTGACGTGCCTCGGTATTGATGTCGCAATTCTGAACTTGATCGAGCCCAACCGAGACCCCGCGGAACTGAAGGACAAACTGTTGATCGTGCCCAACGGAGGCATCATAAGGAAAGAGGGCTATAGATTTATTATCGACCTCCTTGAAGCCGGCGGCAGAGTCTTCTTCTACCCAACCATTCCCACCATGGACGAAGATTTCCGCACGCACGATGAATTGCGCAAGCTGGTAGGGTTCAAGCTGCACCAGACTCGGAAAGGCGCGTCGTACGGGCGCGTGGGCCAATTCATACCCGACATGGAGGCGCAGGTTGTGCTGGGAATGCCTCGGTGTGAAATATCACTGGAAGACTGGCCTCCGCAAGCAAACCGTTTCGTGGACGGGCGGAAGGCGAAGCAGATAGCCATCAGCGGCAAGCTCAACATCTTCCGGCCCCCCACGGACGCCGAAGTCCTGGTCACTCACCAGGGCAAAGCGTGTGTGTACAGGCGCCAGGTGCTTAACGGCGAGGTCATCCTCTGCGGCTTTGCGCCGAACATCTCCAACTACGCTGCCCTTGGCGACTTAGAACTGGCGGCGGAGCTCTTTTTAGAGCACGCTCAGGTGGAAAGATGCTGTTTCAGCGAGGATGGTCTACTTCATATTGTGCAACGCAAGGGCCCTAAGGGAATTCTGTTGACGGTCGGCAACCTGTTAGGCTGGGAGAGCCAGACCAGAATTATCGTCGACACGGGAGAAAGGAAACTGTACTTCCCCAAACTGCTGGATGTTCAGGTCCATCCCAATAGTGTCTGGTTCTATTGGGTGGCCCTCGATTTGGGTGCATTCAGAATAGAGTACTGCACCAGTGAGCTCCTGCCATTGAACGATGCGCGGACCAGATTTCAGGCTTCAGGCGACGTCAACACTCCCGGAGAGATAGCTTTCGACAGAAAAGTCAGCCTAACAGTAGCGGGAAAGGAAGCGGAACTAACGGAACTTGAGGGATTTTGGATAGCGACCTACAACCATGACAAAGGCTCCGTTATCATGGATATCATCCCAGAGTAGTCTCGCGGAGGACAGTGAGCCGGGCCCGAGCGTAGTGGCGGCGTGAGTCCTTTCCAGGATCGGGGCTGCGGGGGCCATCCCCGCCCTTCCGGAAACGCTTTCAGGGGATTATTCGCTGCTTCGGGTGCAACCGGCCAGTCCGCCGTGTTCAATAGCGGCACGGCGCCCAACCAGTGCCATGTGTTTGGCCGCAGAGTGTGGCAATGTGAAGGAGGTGAGGTCCTGTGAAAGGAATCAGCAGCGAGATGTTGGTCGCTGACCTGCAGCGGCTCGGCGTCAGGATGGGCGATTGCGTGATGCTTCACAGTTCCCTCAGCAGTCTGGGTTGGGTGGAAGGTGGGGCCGAGACGGTGGTGGCAGCCTTTCTGGATGCGGTGGGGCCCGACGGGGGCCTGCTTACCCCTGCGTTCACTGAGGGCGCATGGACTGACCGCCTTGCGATGGAGGATTGCGAATCAGACTGTCCCCAAGAGTTTTGTCCCAGTCAGGCTCCCAGTCACGAAGGGGCGATCCCCAATGCCGCGTTGAAGCGTGCCGGAAGGCTTCGCAGCTGCCATCCAACTCATTCCTGGATTGCAAACGGCGGACGAGCTGAGGAACTGGTGCGCGATCACTGGCGGTCACCTACGATATGCGGCAGGGGCAATCCTTTCGAGAAACTCGTAGAGTTAGATGGATGTATCGTGATCCTGGGCGTCGGCGTGAACACCATAACACTCTGGCATTACTACGAAGACATTCTCGACGTCCCGTACAGGGGCCACTACCATCCTAAGGAGCGCCACCTTTCTTACTGCACGGCGGGTCGCCGCATACAGTATGAGTTTCCGGGGGTGATGCAGGAGGTGGTGCGCGCCTCCGGCATCATGATCTCTGGCAGAGTAGGAAGAAGTGTTTCCGGGCTCATTCGGGCGAGAGTCTTTCGCCAGTTCATAGGAACTATCCTTGCCGATGACCCCTACTGCTTCATCGTGCGGCCTCCTGACCGACACAGCGACCATCTTGCCGTGGATGCGCTGGAAAAAGGAGCAGCTATGCTGCGTGCCTGGGCGAAGGGGCCGCGAGAGCTTCCCGAGAAGATGGACTGGCCGCCCGGCAACGACGACGATCTTGTGCGCGAAGACTGTCCCGCATTCGCGGGCCGCCACGAGGCCGGTGGAATGTCCTGGCCTCTATGCCAGGCTAACGATCGGCATCCGGACCTGTTCCGCTACGGTGGGGTATTCAACCGATTCGGGAAGACCACATGCGGTCGGTGCCCTTGGCACTTCAAATTCCCTCCGCCATAGAACGAGATGTCAAGGCAACGATATCCAGGTTCGGCTGGTCGCCAACGAGGGTAATCATCGGAGTCAGTGTGCTTAACCAGAGCCAGGTCCTGGAGGTGTGTCTGGAGGAGATTGACCCGTGCCGGCCGTTCTTCATCGGCATCCTCGGCCAGCCCTACTGGCGGAGCATTTCGGGCCTGTGCGCTGGACTTTCACAGATCAGCGGCAATCAACTGCAACTCAATCGGTCGATCACATCATCGATTTCCCTGGACCTGAACTCAGACAATACCATTGTCCAAATTCATGACGATCACTCGGCCTGTACTCCAACAGGTTGATAGCCGCACATCGGCGATGATCTTGCCCCTGCCCTCCGCGAAGTCCAAATTACCTGAGCCTCCCGCAGTCCAATAGCCTCGGTCTGCGGCAAAATCAGCACCTTGTAGCGTCGTGGGTTGAACTCACCCCGACGCCGCGTCCCGTCGAGTTCAGGCACCGTCAAGCTTTCGAGCATGTTCGCGATTGCGTTCTGTGCCTATCAGACAGTGTTCCCTTCCCACGCCTCCCGTATTCCCGCCAATGCGTTCTGGATAAAGATCGCGGCGGCGTTTTCCGCGAGATTCCGCGGCCGGTCGTGCAGGTCCTGGGCGTAACGACGGCAATTGGGCTCGTAGCCTCCGCGCCTGTACTCCTCGGCCGTGGGCAGGTAGGCTTTGCCGCCGTTGGTGTAGCCCACCAGCCATGTGTGACGGCGCGGGGAAAGCCGTTGCACTTCGAGACCGACCTCGACAAACGCCTCAAAGGGATGAAACAGGGCCACCAGGTTCCCCATACGCACCGCAATCAGTTCGTAAGGACAATCCCGCACCCTGGCAATCTCCTCGCGGTGTTCGCGGATCCAGTCGCACCAGTTGCGGAGCTTCTGCACCATGGCGGTGCGCGTCTCGGCGCTGACGTACTCGGTCATGTTCCAGTCGTTGACCCAAAGCCGCGTGGGGTCGTCTTCCGAATGCGCCAGGTACTCGTCGCATCCTTCCTGCCACGCGGCGATCTCTTCCTCCGAGGGCATATCTTCCAGCGGGAGGCGATGTTCCTTCCGAAGCACGCGGATGGGAAACCGATCGCTGGTGGGGATGTCGTCGAGAACCCGGTCAACTTCTTTGCCCAGCAGACTTCCAGTGTATTCGGCCGCACCAAGGGTGGTGAACATGTAGTCGATGTTGATATCGCCGCATGCTCCCTGAAGGAATGCTGCCCGGGCGCCCGGGCGACGGCGCTCAACGTACTGGGACACGAATCCGGGAAAGTCCGGGTTGACCCCCGGGGGATCAATCAACGTGGCCGGATGCGCGGCAAAGTGCACCAGCACGCCCATGAGGTCACCGGACGCCTCGTCAATGCGCAGAATGCCCACGCGCGGGTCGATGGGCCGCGGGTTGGTTCTGCCTTCAACGTGATCACGGACGAACTTGGTCCGCGTGTCCACCTGCGGGAGGCGCTCGTTGAAGGACACGCCATACTTGTAGCCATACCCCACCCCGGCACGCGCCGGGCGGCGCTCTTCCCACGCCGCGGGCACGGCCTCGCACAACTTGTCCATGACCCAGTACGTCCACGCCTCGTAGGCGGGATCCAAGGTAAACGGCGGCGCTGAATGCGAATGCGACGCGCAGAGCAGGATGTGGCTGGGAGGAATACCGATCTCGGGGGCCAGGCGTTCCCGCAGCAGATTCGCCGACGCTTCTCTAACGCCACCGGAATCCAGTGCGATGATCATCAGCCCGGTGCCGCTTGCCTCGAGAACCGTGACACAGGCACTGATGGGGTACGCCACCTCCCGGAAAGCCGCGGCCCCGCCGAAGAACGGCTGCATCGCACTGAAGTGCTCGGGCAGCGGAGAGATATCAATCTTTGTCATGTTGGCGAGAAACTTGTCTTGGCTCATCAATCTTTCCTCCAGTTAAGATTCGGCTATGCCGTCGTACACTGCCAGGACATTCGCGACCGGAACGTCCATCTGGAACCCGCAGTTCGCATTCAGGGCGAGCCCGCCATTGGTCCCCATGATCTCAATAAGCCACCGTGCTTCCGCCAGGACTTCGTCCGGCGATCCGCGGGGTAGGAGTTCCTGGCTGTCGAGCAGGCCGTGAAAGCACAGCCGGTCGCCGAAATCCCGCTTCAGTTCCGCCGGGTCCATGCCGTCGCAACTCGTCTGGACCGGGTCAATAATGTCGATGCCGAGATCGATCAGGTCTGGAATGATCTCGCGGATTGCCCCGTCAGAGTGCAACATCGCCATAGCGTCGTGCTCATGGGCCAGTTCCGCGTAGCGTTCGAGCTGCGGAAAGACGTAACGTTTGAGTATATCCCGGCTCACTATTAGGCCGTTCTGTCCCCCCATGTCTTGGCTGACAAATAGGACATCAAGCCGTCCGCCTGCCGCGGTGAGGAGTCGCACGTTGTACTCATACTTGAACTCAAACAACCTCTCCACGATCGCTTCGACGATGTCCGGGTTGTCATAAAGATCCAGCATGGCCTGCTCCAGGCCTCGGAAGAACCCAACAGAATCAAGTGTCGCCCCCAAGCCGGCGACGAGGCAGTACGGATTATCGTGCTGGCAGTACTCCACCACCGGGGTGAAATCGTACCAGTCCGGCTCCGGCCACCGGTGCTTCGCCACATCCCGCACAGTGGTCGCGCCCGCCAGGGGAAAATCTACCCACGCCCAGTAGAAGCAGCCAGGCTTATACTCAACTCTCTTGCGCCGGCACCCCCAGATGTCCTGGATTACGCCGTCTTCCGAGTTGATCCGTTCGGGACCGACATACCGGGGAAGCATGGCGCCCCACTTGTCCAGATGCCTGAAATCCACGTGAAGCCGTTGCAGCAACGCCTCTCGGTCCGGAATCCTCAGTTCCCGCATCAGTAGCTCGTCCATCTCCGGCACGGCACAGTAGTCCAACGGCACCCGGTCAGGTGCCCGGTGTTGAAAACTGGCCAGAACACGTTGCCGCGAGTTCATAATTGACTCCTCGATTGCCTACGTCCATCAGAGCTCTACCGCAGATTCCGCAGCAATTGGGCTGCACGACGGCCGTCCATTCTCCGGCCCGAGTCACTCGCTCCAGCGGGGCTCTTCCAGGATGACGCCTTCCCGGCCACGGCTCCAGTATAACCCGTCGTTGTCCCACACCAACCCTCCATCAATATACGGGGCCACACCCTTTCCACCCGCGCTTTTCCAGGAAATCTGAGACCTCACCGTTCAGCGGACATGTCTCATCTGGTCTCTGCTTGCTAATCCGTTCCTCATGTATATGTGACAGGCTTTCTCCCCGTCAGAATGTACGTACAAGAATCATCGGTCCGCAAGCCGGGCATCACATAGGGACCAGATGACCGCTATTGTGCGCTGCTGACCAGGCAGTACAGGTTGCCGTCAAAGTCCAGGATGTACAACGCGTTGCCGGATACAGCCGGTGATGATTTTATGGGGCTGCCGAAATAGCGGCGCCAGACCAACTCGCCCGTTTTGCGCTCCAGGGCGTACAAGTGTCCGTCATCCGAACCCAACCACATCAGGTCGCCCGCGATCAGTGGTGTAGACATCGCCCCCAGGCTCTGGCCCACGCTCTGCTCCACCACACCCCCGTACTCGCCATGAGCGAATTCCCAGACTACCTCCCCGCTATCAGGATTCATGGCGAGAAACGTACGTCCGCCGCCGTACACCAGGCCATCATAGGCTATAGCTGCCAGGACACCAAATGACCCCAGGTCCTGCACATGCTTCCACCGGACCGCGCCGGTGCGGGCGTCAAACGCATAGAAAGTCGTCCCATTGACGAAGACTGTATCGCCGGCGACGCACGGTGTAGACACCGCCCGCGTGCCCTGCGTTGGTGTTTTCCACAGCACTTGAAGGGCGTTCAAATCCACAGCGCTAGTCACATCCCGCGCGGCGAAAAACGCTCGGCCGCGCGCCCCAGTAGGGGCGGCATAGCGCGGATGATTGCTGACGGCTACCTGTGCGGTAATTTCGCCGGTGTCCGGGTCCAGAACGAACAGAGGCCCATAGTCGCCGGCGCACAGCAGCATATCCCGATATATGACCGGTATCGACTGGCAGAGACGATGCCCGCCGGCCTGGTCCCCCTCGCCGTAGAGCCGGCGTTCCCAGATGATGCGGCCTGTGTTGGCATCCAGGCAGTAGACGGTTCCCAGGCTCGAGAGGGTGTAGAGACGACCGCGGCGGGCACAGGGCGCAAACCGCACATCCGAGTCATGGCCGGTCCGCCACACCTCCCGCCCACTCCGGGCGTCAAAGGCAGCCACGGTACCCCCTGGGCGGTCGCCGTGCCACTCCCCGTCGTAGACACCAACAATGACCTTGCCCCGGTAGACGATGGGCGAGTTGACTGTTCTGGGCGCCGGTCGGTGCTCGCCAGGCAATCTTCAAAGTCTGCTTTAAGACAGTACTCGTGACGCGGGAGGCAAGATCGCCGGCGAAGAATTGCGGCCAGGGGCGCCCGAGTCGCACCGGCGGGGCGTCAGGCGCTGCTTTCGGCTCTACCGACGGCGGCACACGGCCTGGAATGAACGTGCGCGTCCAAATCTTGCCCTTGGAGAAATGCACCAGCCGCACAGCAGCGTTGAAGACCCCCGAGTCGGGCGCTGAGCGAAGGGGGGAGGTCAACAGGTAGGGGATCACAGGCCCTGCGGCGTCGCCTGTGCGAAACTGCGAGATACCCCGCTCGTGCCAGTGACCGTACAGGGCGCAGGCAATCCTGTGGTTGGGCAGCCACGCTTGCATGTTCGCGTTGGCGGGTGGATAGTGGGACAGCAGCACCAGGTACTTCTCGGCCGGCACCTTGGCGACCTCTGCCTGCAGCCACTGGTCGTGGCGCTGCCGCTCGGCCTGCGTAAGGAACCAGGACTCCGAAATGGACACTACGAAATGGCAGGGGCCATATTCCCAACTATACCAGGCGGGCCCGCAGTACTTGATGTAGTTCCCTATACCCCCCGGCGGGTGGGATGTGTCGTAGAGGCCGTCATGGCCACCGAAGACATTGTACAGGGGCAAGTCGGTCAGCTCTGCAACTGCCTGCCAATACCACCTAAATTCCTCGTCTCTGCCACTCTGGGTCAGGTCCCCCAGTACACACAAGAAGGCTGCGCCGTTACGCTGACCGATGCGGTTTATGTATGCCATTTCTTGGCGCAGCCACTCAGCCTGGCCGGCGCTGCTGAATTGGCTGTCGCCCGTCATCAGAAAGTGAAAATCATCGCGGTTGGCCGCCGGATCTCGTCTCAGTCCGAAGTGGCAGGCTATCTCCTGCCCCCCATGTTGTTCGGGATCTAATACCGTGTAGAGAGGTGTGGTCAGCCGCCAACCGCGCGGCCGAGTTATCACTACCCACCGCAGTGTTTCCAAGCTGACGTTGAGGTCATACCGCCCGCCCTCGTCGGTCTCGACAATCTGCTCACCGTCAGAGACCCACAGCCCGGGCAGGCCCGGCTCATCGGGGTCGTGCTGCCCGTTGACATTATGGTCGGCAAACACCAGGCCTGAGACCTTGCACAGCGGGTCGGGTCTGACGATAGACGGAAAAGCTGCGACTAACAGAACTGCGACAAACAATCGGCGTACCATACGCGATCAGCCTCCGTTTACTGGGCTGAAACTTGTGGCTCATTGGCCACGTATTCTACTTCTCTGTTCCCGTCACCTTCCATGCACATTTGACCTGCCCCGCAAAAGTGGCACCACTTGCTATGTTAGTTCTGCGGGCCTCGGAAGGCGCGCCGCCTCGCGACAGACAGCCCGCAGGGCGGCCGGTAGCAAAACGATGGGCAGGCGCGCACCGCAGCTTCTATCTCAGCGATAGTTTTACGAGCGCACATTCAGCCACACCGGGGATGACCAAGCGGTCTCTTCGTCATCCTGCACCACACGGACGTAGTAGAAGTCACCGTCGTGGGCATCGGTGGTATCGTAGTACTCGAAGTACTCCTCGTCGCCACTGGTAGAGCGAATGAAGAGCGGCTCGTTGTTCTTTACAATCTTTAGCATCCGTATGTTATCCGTACCAATGGCGTGTATTCTGATGACACGGGCCTCAGACGGATCGGTGACCTCCACCTCCCCACCCATCATCGTGCCTGCGACCGAGAACTGGAGGATGATGCGGGCGCCCGTGGTAGCGTAGCACTGACGCGCACGAAGGGCGTCGAAGATAGCCTCGCGGGTAAGCTCTGGCGCATAGACGCAGGCGAAGCCGCTCTTTCTGGCTGTGCACCACTCGCGGTCGGTCGGATACGAGCGCCCGGGCATACCAGCATGGCTGTCACCTGAACCGATGAACCCGAAGCGGTACCTGCGCGCGAGGGCGCTGTAGACCCCCGAGTTGGGGAATACAGAATTGTCCCACAGTGGATCGTCGTACTCAACCCCCGAGCCCCAACAGGAGTAGACCTCGACGATGGGTTCGAGCTCGGGGTCATAGTAATCCCAATTGGTCCGCCACTTAGTGTGGTGCGGGATACTGATTACGTCATTGCGGCCCCGGTAGTACTCGAACAGTGCCTCGGGTCTGTCCCGGGATAGGTCATCCAGGGTAGACTCGATGTCGCAGTCACGGAAGATCACATTGCGATGGCCCCAATTACCGCCATGTTCGTAGCCTTTGAAGGTGACGAAGCGCCCCGGATCGTAGTGACGGTTGGCCGCCTCCTGGGTGTCGATCCAGCCCTCCTTATAGCAGCCGGATGAGTCGGTCATACCCATGAAATCCAGATCGGCGACGTCGCGGCCATACTCGTAGTTCTCGTCGGGCGTGCCGATGGAGTCGCTGTGCCACATGCCGTGGCAGTGCAGATCGCCGAAGTAGACGTTCAGATCACGGTTGGTGCACCAAATGGGATTACTCAGGCTGCGCCAACTGCCATTAGACGGTTCTACCGTGAGGCGGTAGACCCCCGCCGCGTGGGCTTTCACACCTACGATCATGTGACGATTGTTGCGCTCGGCAGTGAAGTCAGCGCTGCCCGACAGGCTAATCTGGGGGCGACTGGTGGCCACACGCACCTCGCCTTCAAAAGGGGTGTGCGGACGGTTGCGGAACTCGTCCATGTCTGAGACCCTGATATCGAAAGGCTCATTGGGCCGGACTATGGCCGGGGCGACGACGTTGAATTGCGCCGGCGGGCCTGGGATGACCCGAACCTTAACCTCGTCCCCCGCCAGCTCGACGAACTCACGCTCACCCGTGACGTCCACGTAGGCGCGAAAGGCGTCCTTGTCGGTAGGAGCAACTCGCTGGGCCTCGACGCCATCCCCGCCCCACGAGGTGTCGCCGTAGATGATGGTGATGACGTCGCCGGGGTTGAGGTCGCCGTCGCGGACAGTGGCAATGATGTGCCGTGTATGCCCACTGTCGAAGTCGCGTTGGGGCCAATGGACTGCCAGCTCGCCGGCACAATGACGCTCCTCGACATCCAAATACATCCAGGCGTCGCTCTCGCTATTGAGCTCGGCCCGAACGTTGCTGGGCGCATAGCTGACGTAGCCGTCATCTATGCCACCACGCTCCCACCCGTGCTGGAAGTAACGGGGCAGGGGAACTCTTGGCCACTCCCAACTGTCGTTCGGAGTCGTGATGCGCAGGCTGCCGCTCTCCTTCATTCCCAGTGAGCCGACGGTGAACGTGAACGTCAGCGTCACCTTGCTCCCCGCAACAATGTCGTCGCGAGGAGCTAACGAAATATGACCGTACTCTGTCATTGCAAGACCTCCTTATTGGCCTGCCTCCATTTGTGGTATCAGTTGCTATGTGGTAGTTTGGGCCTCGACACTCGATGTGACACGATTGAACTGAACATCGTCTGGCAGCTCGCCTCGTAGCCACTTGGTACGCCCCGTAGGCTACTCAAGTCCGCAAATTCTCTACACAGTCCGTAGGTCGGATTCAACGAATGCGGCTGTCCTCGCTGCCCTCCCAGTAGTCTGCGTCGGCGCCCAGGGCTTCTAAGACTGCCTGGCCAGCATCATCCAGGCGCTGGATGAGTTGGGCAGTCATGTTCACCTCAGCAGCCGCAGCATTCTCTTCAATCTGCGTCCGGTTGCGTGCGCCGACCAAGACGCTGGTAATTCCAGGCTTGGCCATAACCCACGCCAGTGATAGGTGTGTCATGGGAATGCCCATTTCGGCTGATAGCCGCCCAACTCTATCCACGGCGGCGAAAGTCTCTGCTTCAGCGCCTGGTTGACCGTGGCGAGCTTCTCCCCGGCTACGGAAGTGGCGTGTACGGCGGCGCAAAGGCGGCACATCATCTACCGTCTTGTACTTGCCGGTCAGCAGGCCCTGCATCAGGGGCATATATGAGACAACACCAATGTTCTCTTCTATGCACAGGGGCAGGATGACCACTTCAATGGCACGTGAAAGCAGGTTGTAAGTAATCTGGTTGAGGTCGATTTGGGCTCCAGTAGCCAGGGCTTCACGCAACTGCATAACACCGTGATTGCTGACACTTATGGAGCGTATCTTGCCTTCGGACTTCAGATCTATCAGTGTGCCGAATGCATCTTCAACCGACTGATCTGCTATCGGCCAGTGTACGTAATAAACATCAATATGATCGGTGTCCAGGCGACGCAGGCTGGCTTCGCAGTGCTCCCTGAGAGTTCTCGGCTCGGTGTTGGCAGGACTGACTTTGGTTGCGACCACTGCCTGATCACGCCGACCTTTAAGTGCCTGGCCCAAGGACTGTTCGCTACGACCGTCATTATAGGCCTCGGCTGTGTCAAAGAAGTTAATGCCGTGGTCTAAAGCGCTTCTGACAACCGCCTCGACTTGTTTTTGGTCTTGATAGCCCCAGTAGTCATCCTCACCCCCGCCGAATGACCAGCAACCAATGCCCAGAGTCGAAACTTCAATCTCTGATCTACCACATTTGCGCATTTTCATGAATTGATCCTCTCTCCGATGGCGTTAGCAACCAATGGTAGCTGCTTTCCGGTCTTAGCCCGGCATTTCGCATTTGCGTTTTGCTTAATGTAATATTCTTCGAATCTGTTGTAAATTCCTCGGCGTGTCGGCTCCGATGTGGAAGAATCACGGATTCAGACCTCCCAGGAGCCCCTCGTCCCAAATTAAGCAACATTGACCCGTTTGAGGGCCCTGTTGTCCGACGCCTTAATACCTTCCCCTGGTCAAGACTTCGCGAAATTCGGGGACCTCGCGCGTTTAGGGCTATTCTCGGGCCGTTGCCTGCATAGAGGATTAGTTCTACCGAGAATAGAATGTTGCACGCAGTAGCACACTATGTAGAAGTTGCCGTTGACATACCGAGGCGCATCTTGAGCAAAGGAGAAAAGCGAAAATGCGGCAAGAGGAACGTCCACATTTCACGAGGACGAGTCTGAGCCGCATCCTGCTATACATGGTATTGGCCGTGTTCCTTTTGGTGTCCGACGCGCTTGCCTACGAGTACCGGTTGAATCTGCCGCCGTATATCAAGTACCGTTTTGGCCACGATGCGTCCTGGGCAAAGCCGGACACCTTTGATGGGGACTGGGCGAAGATGGCTCTGCCTAACCGATTCCAGGTGGATGTACCGCCCGGATACAATGGCTCGATCTGGTACCGGCTGAAGTTTATCCTGCCGAAGAAAGAAGCGCGTTTCCCCTTGAAGTGCAGTTGCGGCGATGTCATCGGCCAGGTGGAGGCATATCTCAACGGCACAAAGTTAGTCACAAGCCGCGGAGCTTTCGTAGCAGATCCCCACCGCGCAAGAGATTATGCTTCCCAGGGACAACTTGATCTGGAGCTGCCGCCTGAGTTGCTGCGTCCCGGGGAGATCAATGTGCTCGCCTTGCGCGTCAGCGGTACAGAGCCAGAGGCGGGCTCGATCTGTGGCAATACCAGCATGTTCGTGGGCGGCTTCTGCATCAGGCCCATTACCATGAACGTGTCCACGGAGATTTACCCTCTGCCCACTGACCCCCGCACAGGTCTGGGTGGGGTGCGGATTGATTTTGGCGAGCAGAACTGGAGCGGGCAAGCCAGGGTGATAGACTACTACGGTCGCGAAGTAGGAGCACGTCGGCAGGTCACGCTGACTGGGTCAAGGGCGAGCGTGTCGTTCCGGTTCCCAGTGACCGATGAGAACTGGCACCGAGTCGAACTGACTGACATTTTAACGGGCGAAAATGTCTACCGCTATTTTCGTTGCGGCGCCAACACGGGGGCACGGCCGGTCTTGAACATCAGCGGTGAGTGGCAGGCCCTGCCAGTGAAAGGCGATAGTATTGGCGATTTACCGGGCGATGCCGGAGCCTGGCGCAGTGTCTATGTGCCGCAGTGGTACAGGCCGGCCAAGACGCTGACGGCCTGGCCCCGTGAGATCATAGGGGCACCCGGCTCGGGCAAGTTTCTGGCGGAGGCTTTGCACACGGCTGCTTACCCGCAGATCCCGGGAGCGGAGGAAGGGGCACACCGGGCGTGGTTTCGCAAGCGATTTGAGGTGCCAAACTGGTGGTCTGGTAAGACAGTGGAGTTGACCATCGGCGCCAACCGGGGCCGGGCCATCGTCTATGTCAATGGGGAGCGCGTGGGCCAAATGAACGACCCCTTTGCCCGTCTGAGGGTGGACATCACAAAGCAGGTCCGTTTCGGCGAGGCCAATGAACTGTTAATGGCGGTGCAGGACGTGACCGCGTATGTGCGGGATGACCTCAAGCCCGGGCCCGACGGCACCTATGCGGGCTACCAGTTCGGCCCGCAAGGAGGATTCGTCGGCATGGCCGGCTACCCCTCGCGGGGGGGAGGGGGATATACTATGGGCGGGCCGTGGCAGGAAGTCTTTGTGCGGGGGCTCCCGCCGCTCAGTGTCGCCGACGTCTTCGTCATCCCCAGGGTGTCCGACGGCAAGCTGGCAGCCGAGATAATGCTGGCCAACCGCACCCAAGCGGCGGTTGAGGTACAGCTCTTGGCGAAGGTCTATCGGGCCGCTGAGAAGGTGGCCGACCTCGGGCGGACCACGGTGCCCCTGAGCCCCTCGGAGACGAAGGTAATCACGGTAGAGAAGCCGGTCAAGTTGGTGGCCTGGGATTTGGATGACCCGGTTCTACACCGGCTGGAAGCGACCCTGCTGCAGGACGAGAAGGTCGTTGACGTTCACAACACTCGGTTTGGCTACCGTCAGATCACCACCAACGGGACGGACTTCGTGCTCAACGGCAAGCCGATCCACTTTTTCCGGACAGATGCCAGCCTGGCCTACTATAGTTCTATATTCGCCCCCGGAGGCCTGAACCACTACTTTGATTATTATTACAAGCGCAGTGGCGCCAATTCTGCTCGAGTCACGGTTGATCCTCCTGACCCGTTCATAGTGGAGGTCGCTGACGATGTCGGCTACGCGCTGGACGTCGAAGGCTGCTGGAGCGCCTGGCAGGCCAACGATCTGCCGGAATTCTGGGAGAACGCCCGACAGCACTGGCGTGGCATAACCCGGCGTTTCCGCAACAATCCTTCAGTGCTGCTGTACAGTCTGGCGAACGAGGCTATCCACCCGCCGGTGGATAAACGCGATCTGCCTGAGAGCGTTTACCGGGCGGCCAAGGCAGTTGATCCAACACGGCTGTACGGATGGGACGACGACACGGATTACCTGCGAGAAACCATGGACTACATCTGTGTGCATTACCCTCAATCGCCTGGGAAACACAGTCTCTGGCCAGATTCAGCCTTCTGGTGGCAGACGCCCATGCCGGTGCGTTTTGACCGCAACCCGGGTGTCTTCAACTGGAAACGCGACAAACCAGTTATGATAGGAGAAGTCGGCAGTCACTGTTATGCCGTTCCCCCGCACGGTCTTACCACCATCCAGGGGCCTGACGCATACCTCCGCAGCGACCTGGGCACGCAGGATTGGATACCAGGGCGCTGGGCAGGGACGCAAGGGTGGCTTCTGGCGCACTGGCAGACGATGCTGATGTCGACTCGTGGGGCTCGGCTGTCAGGAGTCTCCGGGACCGACTACATGCAGACCACGCAAGGCAACTTGACCACCCTGATGGAGCCGGTCTGCGCCCTGCTGCGAGAGATGGACCATACCTTCTATGCCGGGGAGGAGATACAGCGGACTTTCGCCATCTTCAACGGCCTACGGCGCCGCCGAGCCTTCCGGCTGATGTGGCGACTTACAGACGCCAACGGCATTTTGGAGGCCGGGGCAATCGGGGTGAGCATCCCCGCGGGAGGCAGGGCGGACCGGACGATCACGCTGGCTATGCCAGCCGTTGGCGCTTCTCGCCAAGCGGCGGCGTTTGAGTGGGAGTTGCGCGATAGTGACGAGGTGGTGTACCGGGACGAGCAGGCGGCCTCTATCCTGCCCCGGGCCCGGCTAACCGTCCCGGCCAACCTGCGGGTCGGGCTGTACGACCCCTCCGGCGCAACCGCCAAGGCGCTGAAGCGGATGGCCCTGAGCCTGCCCCGAATAGAGTCCCTGAAAGCCGAAGTCCTGACCGACCTGGATCTGCTTGTTATCGGTGAGGATGGGCTGGCCGACGAGGCGGAGAAGAACTCCACTGTACTGGATTTCGCCCGCGGGGGAGGCCGTGTGACAGTACTACATCATAACTCTTTGGTACCGCCTGTGCCAGTGACCCTGCAGCAGGAAGGGAATTATGAGGCGAACACCTCCTTTATCACCTCAAGTGACCATCCCGTGCTGGTCGGCCTTGCCCAGAGAGATTTCTGCTACTGGCGCGGACGACAGCAGGAGTATCCGCCCCATCTGGGGAAAGAGCCGCGTCCCCGCGCCGAGCCTACGTATCCCTTGAACCACCGGGTTTGCACCAATGCCTTCATCAAGCCGACGCAGGGCAGCTACCGTATGCTGCTGGAATCTGGCGGGGTTGATGGCACGAGGTGGACGCCCCTCATCGAGTTCCCGGTTGGCGATGGTTCGATTCTGCTGTGCCAATTGCTGCTGGCCGACGGCCTGGGGTGTGAGCCGGTGGCCGACAGACTGTTAGCGAATATTATGGATTGGGCTGGAAGTTATAAGCGCCCGCCGACACGCAGGCTGATCGTCTGGGCCCCCCGCGCCCCAAAGGTGCTGGCGGCCCTGCGTGGGGTGGGCGTACCATTTACTGAAGCTGGCGATTTCCCTGAGGTAAACTTGCTGGGCCAAGGGGATATTCTGCTGGTAGACGGCGGCGAGCAGGTCCCCTCTGCCAGCCTGGCGGCGCTGGAGACCTGGCTGAAGAGTGGCGGCACACTCTGGGCCCACGGCCTGAGGCCCCTAAGGGAGCTTGTAAGCGCCGACCCAGAGACGAGTGGACTGGTCGGCTGGTGGCGCTTGGACGAGACGAACTGGGTAGGCGCCACGGCTGCGGACTCCAGCGCCCGCGGCAACTCGCTGACGCCCGCTGGCAGCGGCGACCTGCCCTCACCGACAACCTGGGCTAACGGCCGCGGCGCGTGGTTTGAAGCCTCTGACCGGGCAGGAGAGAACTACAGATCAGGCTGCTACTTCGCCGCCATCCCGGATTCCAGTGATCTCCGAATCGGCACGGCGGACTTCACCCTTGAAGCCTGGGTCAACCCGGCGGATCTCGAGGCCAGATCAGGGATCGCCGGCGCCGGAGTAAACGACTACTGCACCACGTGTTACGGCCTTCTCCAGCGCTCTGGCAAGTACCACTTTATCGTCAACGGTGCGTCCCTGATAAACGGCGCGCCTAATGCTGTGACAACGTCGATCCGGGGTGGCTGGCATCTTCTGGCCGGGGTACGGCGTCAGGATGAACTCTCTCTGTACATTGATGGCGAACTGGTGGCCAGTGGGGGTAGGGGTGACGTGAACCCCGACGAGGACGGGGATCTCTTCCTGATCGGAGCCGGTGATACCAACAATAACATGATCATCGGGGCATTCTTCAAGGGCGAGATAAGCGAAGTCAGATTGTATAAGGGAACTGCCCTGACGGGGGAGCAGATTAGACAGCGCTACCGTAAAGCCATGGAAACACAGGGAAGCGACTTGGGCGCATGGTCCCGGTTGCTGCCCGAGGGGCTGGGGCTTCGCTCCAGCTTGACCAGCGAGGCAGTCGTGCTCAAGTCATCCGGGCTGGCCGCCGGGTTATCCAACTTCGATCTGTACCTGCGTCGGGGCTTTTTCATGGAGGGCAGCCGGGATACCACTGTCGCCTTAACTAACCTTATATGGTACGCAGTGACTGGCTTTGACGGAATCGCTCGTGCCGAAAGCTACCTTGAGCCGGCGGGCTTGGTGCGCTGCCCAGTAGCAAGTGGCGCGCTGGTGATCGACCAGCTGGCCTGGGAGGAAGCCTGCTTGCGCGACGAGAGCAAGGGATACCGGATAATCTCGGCGCTGGCGACCAACCTTGGCTTGCCGATCGCCCCAGAGCATTTTTGGCGGGGCACAAGGTCATTGTAGGGCGCAGGCTTGTACTGCGCCGGTCTTTGCCGTAATTCGTAGGGCGTGGGCTCGTACCGCGCCATTGGTTTTATTTGCGGCATTTTTGGCGGGCCACAAGTCCCCGCCCTACAGGATTGTTGTAGGGCGCAGGCTTGTACTGCGCCGATTTCGTTTTGATTCTTGGGGATGTGGGGCGGGGCACAGATCCCCGCCCTACAAAACCTCGATTTCTCCTTGGTGAGGCCATTCCTCAGCCGTCTCGCACAGTCCAGCGCGCACGGGATTCAACCGCACGTAATCCCACTTCTCCTGGTACGATTCCTCTGAACGCAGCAAATGATCAAAGAATTCTCGTTGCCAAAGCCTACCTTGCCAACCTGACTGCCAGGCTTGGCGCGTGCTGGCCTCCTTGAAGCCCCCCACGAATGCACTCAAGCTCAGTGGTTGCTCTGCGGGAGTGCAGAAGAAATGAATGTGATCGAGCATAATAACGTAGCGGCCCACTCGCCAGCGGTTGCGCCGGGCCGCGTCCTGTAACGCGGTACAAATGGCCTCGGCCATTGATATATTGGCTAGAACTGGCCGCCGGCCTAAGGTGCAAATGGTTATGAGGAATATTGGCGGGTGCACATAGATTCGCTGCAGACGATGCAGGTGCTTGCGCTGTGGGAGGTCCTCACGATGGTTATCTGATTTTGTCATTGTTGTAGGGCGCAGGCTTGTACTGCGCCGGTCGTTGCTCGTACCACGCCATTGATTTTGTTTACGGCATTTTTGGCGGGCCACAAGTGCCCGCCCTACAGAGATTGTGCTCTGCGCCTTGGCCAGGCGTCTTTCCACCAGTCTCATGTGGGAAAATCATACCATTTAGAGCGAGTACAGCAGCTTGGTCTGCGATGAAAACCCTGGCTTTCGCCCCACTCAATATAGTGTAGCGCACTTTTGTCCCGAAGTCTACGTTTGCATACGTGACACATGAATGCGCGTCTTTTGAGCTCTGGGGGCTGAACTTCAACCGAGGCACACTGACGTGTACTTATTATCACTGGCCTCAAGAACTGCTTGTCAATTGGTAAATCCTCCGGCAAGCTTACTTACGGCGGGCACAAGTGCCCGCCCTACAGGGTTATTGTAGGGCGCAGGCTTGTACTGCGCCGGTCGTTGTCTGTCTTTTGACAGATCAAGGGAGGAAACCTGATGCCCGGCGGCGAATATTAAGAAGGAGGCAAGATACCCTAGCAAATATAGGTTAGCACAAGGAGGAATAGCTATGAAGATGGTTAGACTTGTTTTGGTGTTCGCTGTGACGGTTCTCGTTGTCTCTCAATCAGCTTCTATGGCGATCACGGTGGTGGTCAACGGTCAACCCCTGCCCGCCACCCCGGCTCCCGTTGAAGTCAACGGTCGAGTCCTGCTGCCAATGCGAATGGTCTTCGAGTCGTTGCAGGCTACCGTTGACTGGGATGGCCAAACGCGGACTGCAGAGGCGGTGCGCGGCAATACGACGGTGCGCATGACTATCAATAGCCCGACCGCCTTTGTCAATGCCAGGCCAGTTGCGTTGGACGTTGCGCCTCAGCTCATCAAGGGGCACACCTATGTGCCGGTTCGTTTCCCGGCAGAAGCCTTTGGGGCCCAGGTGGGATGGGACCAGACGACCCAGACGGTCACGATCGCTCTGGCTGGGTTGCCGGGTGGACCCGTCGTCGGCCCCCAGGCAGGCGCACCGGTCGTTCACTTCCCACGTAACGGTGATCTGGTGGGGACGCGGACAGAGATCAGGATCACAGCCACTCCGGGCGTAATGCAGGTTATCTGGACGGAGGTCAAACGCACGGACACCGGTGAGGTCCTGCGAGTCGTGCCTGGCATTCGCCACCTCCCCAAGGCGGACGGTACGTACCGGGGAGCCATCGCAACGCCGCGGGTGGTTTTAGGCGAGCGGGACGTTGAGATTCGCTATGAAATCCACTTCCGCAATGGCCCGAACGAAAGCGACCCGCAAACGATGGTTACCTGCTATCCGAACGATTAGTCGCCAACCGCCCCGGGGCCAAGGCGCAGTTCCCATCGGGCCACAGGGTTATTGTAGGGCGCAGGCTTGTACTGCGCCGGTCGTTGTCGTAATTTGCAGGGCGTGGGCTCGTACCGTGCCGTTGAATTTGTTTGCGGCATTTTGGGCGGGCCACAAGTGCCCGCCCTACAGGATTATTGTGGGGCGCAGGCTTGTACTGCGCCGGTCGTTGTCGTAATTTGTGGGGCGTGGGCTCGTACCACGCCATTCCTTTTGTTTACGGCGGGCCACAAGTGCCCGCCCTACAGGGTCATTGTAGGGCGCAGGCTTGTACTGCGCCGGTCGTTGTCGTAATTCGTGGGGCGTGGGCTCCTACCACGCCATTGATTTCGCTAAGGATTATTCAGGCTTTGGCCTGCCCCAAAGGCGCACTTCATCAACCTCGTGCAAGTAGTTCAGGCTTGCAGTGACGAGCCTGACATAGCGGGCCGTTACCAAGAGGTTACCGGAGTGCACGAATCCCCTCAGGGTTCGTGGCAAGATGCGGTCTACTGGTTTGAAGTCTTTGCCGTCATTGCTGACCTGAATTTCGATGTAGATCGGCACACTTTGAAACCGCACAAGGCAGCTCTCTCCGGTTGTCATACCCGTGCATACCTCTACGCTCTCAATCTGATACTCCTTCTGCAAATCCAGGTCGATTGTCCACCTTGGCCCACCGGAGCCAACACCCGCTTCTGTCTTTCCATCGAACAGCTTATTGCCTTCCTCCCCGCTCAACGAGGGAACGGTTACGCCAGTGTCTATTCGGTCTGCATTAGGTACGTCTGCATTGTTGGTCAAACACAACACCGGACCAGGAGCAGGCGTCTCGGGGCCGGGACCCGCGATTTCCGAGTTGATCAGGGCTTCGAGTGCCGGCAGCACACTCGCGCTGTACTCACACCACCCAGTACGATTCAGCATTGCGACGTTCTGGTTCAGCGCCCATCCCGGATATTCTCGCCGGAGAGATTCCGCGACTTCCAGGCCCGCTTTGACGATCTCGTGGGCTTTCCGGATATCGTTCAGCTTGAGCGCCTCATCCAGATCATAGGAGCTTTGCCATAGCTCGTAGGCCAACTTGAACAACCTGACACGTCTGCCTAACACAGATTCCGGATCTCCGGCCATCGTTTCAGCAGCGGACAGCAGCCGTGGGATGTCCTCCTGGGCAAACGGCGGGTTCACATCCCAGGCGACGAAGAACCGTCGCATCAGAGGACCGATCTCCGGCCCGAACAACTGCATACAGAACTCATCGATCAACTTGCCTACGTCGGCACCCGGATCCCACATCAACTTCGAAGAAAGCCATCTGTTCAAGGCGCTGAAAGCCCCTACGCCGGGGGTGAATTCGAGGTAAACACCCGCGATGCCCAAACGCTTGTAATTACGAAACCACTCTCCCATAAGGTGGGGGATCGGGGGACGAGTCAGAACATAACCGTACCAGTACAGATTCTTCGCTCCCATGCGCTGCCAGCCCCGCACTATCTCGTCCAGGGCCGGGTGGAGTTCGTCCGGGCTGCGAAGCGGGGCGATCATGATTATCACATTGGGGTGCACCCGAGTCTGCGTCGGTGGGTCCATGTAGTCCAGATAAGCGTAGGTGATCAGTTTACGGTCGGGAAACTCCTTCTCTAAGCCCTTGGCCACCGCATTGACGAAATCAATATGCAAATCCGATGAGCTCCGCGGGCAATCATCGATGAATGTCGGCGGACCGCCCATGGCCATCAAGCGCTGGCACTCCGGGCATTCGCACCTGTCGCCCAAATGGTAGTCGTCAGGGCAGATCGTTGCCGCATAGAGGTCCGGATTCTCGCGGAATCTCTTGCGGAAATACTCGATGAACAGGTTACGAATTTCCGGGCGCGTGAGGCATATGCCGGCTTCGGGCAGGCCATAGCCGATGTCAATACCCGGCGACGGCTGTGGTCCATAACGGGGATTGTGCGTGTGTTCAAACCACTCCGGATGCTCCTTCCGCACCTCCGGGGTGACAACATATTGGTACACGTGATATAACTCTACCCTCCCAGCTGCTGCGCCCCGGCCGAACATCAGCCAGGAAGTGTCTTCTCCTTCGTGGTCCCCGCCCGGTCTGAATCTTTTGAGGTAATTGGCCGGAGTATTGTCACCGCCACGCATCTCAAACGCCGGGGCATCCGTGAAATCAATCTCATCAATGGTAAGTGTAGGTTTACTGGGAATGATCCGGCCGAGAGGATCGGGTAGGTACGATCCCACGCCCTGCATGGCCAGGAAAGCATACACTCCCCACAGTGTGCCATTATCGCAGAGGTCGCCCTTCTGATTGCCACAGATTATCAGCGCGTTGCCCCGCCGTACGATGCGAAATGCCTCCCGATTATTGCGTTTCCATGCCGGTCCTCGCATGGTCAGGCCTTTGGCCAGCGCCGTTCGACCGATACTAATGACAGGTTGCCCATAGCTCGTTTTCAGGGCGTCGGCTTCTTCAACGATCTCAAATGTGCATCCACAGATGCTGGTCAGATATCTTGCCATCTGCTCAGCGGCAAACGTCTCCAGTGTTGAAGGACTTGCTGGCGCCAAGATGAAGGCATTGGCGGAGCCTTCTTCCGCTAAGATTAGCGGAGCAGCCTCCGCACTGTGTCCGGTTGTCAGTGCCGCGGTCAGTAACATCCATATCCAGATCAGCGCCCACACGGATAGGTTTCTCATTCGCTGTTACCCTCCTGTAATCTGCCTGTAGGTAGGATTTCAGTAGCCGTAATTACCCGCATCGTTTCTTGTTATTGTCAGAATTCCCCATCTGACGCAGTAAGCCTTCTCCTTCTCGGGGATTTGCCTGCAAAATGCGAGTTTGGAGCCCTCTTGGGGGTCATAATACGCCGAATTTAGGTAATGCTGCAGGCCTGCAATCAACAGATGCCCGTATAGCGTCTGGCCTCATCAAGCATAGTGAGGTAGTTGTCCGGGGGAATGTAGTCGGTCACCCAGTTGCCCGAGCCCAGAAAGTACCCTCCCCCGGGTATGCAAGCATCCAGAATCTCCCGAGTCTTGGCCCGGATGGTTACCTCGTCGGCCCGGGCCAGCAGGTCCACGTCCACGCCACCCAGGAGAGTCAAACGGTCGCCGTAGCGACGCTTTACTTCCGTAACCGGCATTACGTTGTCCTCAAAGGAGTGCTTAGCATCGATTCGTACGTAATCAATGTAGTCATCTATCAACTCATACATCTGCCCGCAAGAGTGAAAGAACACGAATTTGCCGTGACTGTGGGCAATGTCAGCCAGTTTCTTGTGCCAGGGAATAATCAGGTGACGGATGTCAGCGGGCGACACCATGGTGGCCGTCTTGTAGCCCAGGTCGTCGCTGAGATACAGTGTCCCAAAGCATTCAAAATCGCACAGCGCAGCAGCAACCGCCGCGCCGAAGGTGCCGACCTTGTCGAACACGGCTTCCACCAGGTCAAGGTCTTCGTATAACTTGTAGCAGAACGTCTCAAAACCGAATAACGCTCGCACGACTTCCCAGACGTCCAGAACGTGATACACTCGTACGTTTGGGGGGAGAGTGTCCTCATAATACTCCAGCACCGAAAGGTCGGCATCTTCGGGCTTGGCCCAGGCAAAGCCCTCAAACTCTTTCCACGAACTGATAGGTCCCCGCGATGCTTCCTCCCACTCACCATAGACCGAAGCTGCTCTCATCCGAGCGCCCGGGGGGAAGACCCGGAAATGTTCGTGACCCAGGAACTGGTGAATCGCCGCCGCTCGATCCCACTCATACTCCCCGCTTGTGCAATGCAAAGTCTCGCTGATACCAAGGCGGGCGTCTATGGCGTCGCGCACATTGTCGGCGATGCCGTGCTCGAAGTAGTAAACGCGCTCGGGCGTCCCCTCACGACGGAGATTGTGCACCATACCGTCCCAATCAGGCTCAATCGGACACAAGTCGGTTATCATTTTCAGCGCCTCCTGATTGATTTTGGTTCCGCGTTCGCATCATACTTATGAGGGCAACTATGGGTCAATTGTCCGGACCTTGGGGTGTACTGAGGCCGGTACTGGGTTGTCCAGGATCTCTTCTCCTTCTACCAGCCCATCGCGGAAGTAGATAATGCGGCGGGCGTGCTTGGCGATATCGGCCTCGTGGGTCACAATGATCACTGTCCTGCCGTCTTCATTCAATTGCTGCAGAATAGCCATGATCTCCTCCCCTTGCTCGGTGGCGAGGTTGCCGGTTGGCTCGTCGCCCAGGATGATCTCCGGATCATTGACCAAGGCGCGGGCGATGGCAACGCGCTGCTGTTCTCCGCCTGAGAGTTCCGCGGGGCGATGGTCTGCCCGCTCAGCCAGGCCCACGGCCTCTATCGCCTTGCGGGCCCGGTCAGTACGGTTCTGACGGTTTTCTGGTCCGCGGCTGTACATGATGGGCAACTCGACATTGCGCAGCGCCGTGGCGTTGGCCAGCAAGTTGTAGCTTTGAAATACGAAGCCGATTCTCGCATTGCGCAGGTGGGCTAATTGATACTCGTCCAGATTGGAGACCTCAACTCCCTCAATGGTACACTCGCCCGAAGTAGGCCGGTCCAAACAGCCGATTACGTGCATCAACGTGGATTTGCCTGAACCTGACGGGCCCATAATGGCGACGAATTCACCGGCTTCAATAGTCAGTGTCACGCCCCGTAGCGCTTCGACGGTGACATCTCCCATGCGGTATTCCTTGCATAGATCAGTGGTTTCAATCATTGCTTTCCCTCGGGGCAGACCCGGGCAGCGACAACATCCCAGTGGCCCGCTGCAAAGCGACCAGCGCCACCTGGTAGTCAAACCGCGCGCGCACCTGGTTGGCGGCGGCACTGGTGAGGGCGGCCCGCGCGTCGGTCACCTCCAGAAGAATACCGACTCCCTGGCGGTACTTGGCCTCGGCACCTCTGAGGCGCGCCTGGGCGGCAGCCACGGATTTTTCGGCGGCTTTCATGCGCTCACTTGTCCGGTCAATCTCGACAAGTGCGTTTTCGACCTGTAAGGCAACCTGGTTGAGCAACCGCTGCTGGTCTGCCTGGGAGCGTCGCACGGCGGCGCGGGCAGACGTTTCGTCAGCCTTCGTCGCTTTGCCGTCAAACAGCGGCCAGGATGCGCTCGCCAGTACGTTCCAGGAATCGTCGTTGGCGTCCCAGTCGGTGTAGCTTTGGTCATACTGCCCACCGACTTCGACAATAGGCCCCCGCCGCGTCTCTGCTTGGGCAAGGGCGTGCTCGCGGGCCCGGATCGTCATCCCACCGGCCAGCACGTCGGGCCGCTTCTCATTAGCAGACTTGACACCATCGTGCAAAGACGGTAGCACCTCCGCCACACCCAGGGGTACTGGTGCGATTTGCAAATCGGTGGTGTAAGGAACCCCCATGGTGAACTTCAGTCGGGCCAGGGCTGAACGCACGCCACTGCGGGCATCTATGAGGTCCAGTTCGGCCCGGGCCAGGTCATCTTCTGCGGCGAATACGTCCACCTCGGCGGTAACACCGAGTTTGATGCGCGTTTCGACCTCATGCAAATGCTGCTGGGCCGATTCAGCGCCAGCCTCAGCCACTCCTACCAGTTCCTCAGACGCCAGGATCGCGTAGTAGTCAGTGGCTACCTGTTCGGCGAGGACCTGCATCGTGTTAAGGTGGCTCAGCTCCGCCGTTCCCAGCCCCAAACGATTCTCGGCAACGTTATCGCTGCGACCGCTGCGCCACAGAGTCATACTCAGCCTGAGGTCAAGCTCATCGCGCCAGTCAGAACCGGAGCTCCCGGCGCCCAGCGAGGTGCCGGCCCGTCCACTGGTGATGCCCTCGCTGGCGCTGAGGGAAAGCTGCGGGTAATAACTGCTGCGGACGCGGGTGAGGCCGGCCCGAGCACTAATGATGGCCTGCTGCGATGATATGATCTCGGGGTTGTTGTGAAGCGCTACTAATATGCACTCCTCCAGACTCAACGGCTGCACGTTCTGTTGCTGGGCTGATGAAGCACCTGCCAACAGCATCACCAGACATATACATAGAGCAGTTAAGATAGTACTATTGTGTTTCATCACATAAGCTCCCTGATTAACCACAGTGATTTTACTCGTAGCGAAGTGCCTCCACCGGGTTGAGTACGGCTGCCTTCTGCGCCGGCAGTAGTCCGAAGAAAACACCGACAAATGCAGCGAAAGAAAAAGCAATTATCACCCACGGTATTGATATGGCCGTATTGAGGCCCACGAAGCGCATAGCATAAGCCAGAGTGATACCCATCCCCACGCCGATAGTTCCCCCGGCCAGACTCAGAGTCAGCGATTCGATAAGAAACTGTAGCAATATGTCCCGCGGCGTGGCACCAACTGCTTTACGCAAACCGATTTCGCGGGTACGTTCGGTGACCGAGACCAGCATAATGTTCATAATACCGATGCCGCCGACCAGCAGAGAGACGGCGGCGATAGAGCCGAACAGCAGCGTCATAATGCGGCTGGCTTCCTCGGCGCCGGCGATAAAATCGGCAGCCGCCATGATGTGGAAGTCATCTTCGCTGGCCGGTCCGATATTGTGCTGCTCTCTCAGCAGCGCCTC
>JALGUR010000114.1 GCA_029820565.1 Candidatus Zipacnadia bacterium | reverse complement strand
GACCACCCACAGCCGCTCCTTTTCGGCTGCCTCCCGCCATTGCAGATTGCAGGACGTTCCCATCATCCGTTTGAAGAGCTTGGAATGATGGCCCGAGTGGAGCACAATCAAGCCCATACCCGCCAGGATGCGGGCTTGGACCCGATCCACGACCTCATCGCGGACCTCACCGTGGGCAACATGACCCCACCAGGTCAGCACGTCAGTCTCCGCCAGCACTTCTTCGCTGAGGCCCTGCTCGGGTTCATCCAGAGTGGCAGTGCGTACCGACAGCCCTTCTTGTTGTCCCAGGTAGTCGGCAATAGCCTGGTGCATCCCCGCTGGATATATTTCTGTGACTGCCTCGTCGGTCTTCTCGTGGACAAACTCATTCCAGACTGTCACGCGAATCTCTGACATGGTTTCTTGTCCCTCTCACTCGGTACAACAGGCGTCTCGCCTGTTATAGATATTCGCCCTGTCCGGTCGCCTTTCCGTGCCGTTTCCTATCCACTGACCACTAACCACTATCCACTGTCGTACCATACACATCCGGCCCGGCGTTTTCCGTTATGTAGTCATAACTCAAATCGCAGGCCCACACGGTGGCTTGAGCTTCGCCGATGCCCAGATCAACCTCAATCAGAATCTCATCAGCCTGCATCGCCGACCGGGCCTGGGCCTCATCGTAGCTTACTGCTTCGCCCCGTTCCCAGGTGGTAATGCCCGCGCACTTGATAGTGACATTGTTGGGGTCAAGCTCCGGGTCAACCGCGCCCATCGCTGCGGCGATGCGGCCCCAGTTCAGGTCTTCGCCGAATAATGATGTCTTCACCAGATCGTAATTGGCGATTGCCCGGGCGATGTGGCGGGCGTGCTCCCACTTGTCAGCACCATCCACGTGAATCTCCACAAACTTGGTAGCGCCCTCCCCGTCGCGCGCGATCATCTTGGCGAGTTCCTGGGTCACATAACCCAATGCTGCCCTAAACTCTTCGTATCCGGCTGACTGCTCGCTCACAATCTCTTGATTGCCGGCTGCGCCGTTAGCCAGGATCGCCACTGTGTCATTTGTGCTCATACAGCCGTCCACTGTAATGCAGTTAAATGATGTCTCGACGGCCTGCTGCAGAGCTGTGCGGAGAATTTCCGGGGCAATAGCCAAGTCGGTGGTGATGAAGCAGAGCATGGTGGCCATATTGGGGGAAATCATCCCTGCGCCCTTGGCAATGCCGGCCATCTTTACCAGTTTCTCGCCCACGGCAAACTGCACCGAGACCATCTTCGGAAATGTATCGGTGGTCATTATCGCTCGGGCCAATAACTCGGGCGCGTTGCGGGTCAGGGCGATTGCTGCCTGTCTTATACCTACCTCGATCTTATCCAGGGGAAGCTGCTCTCCGATTTTACCAGTCGAGCACACGATAACGTCAAGACATTCTACGCCCAATTGCTCGGCGGCCAGTGCTGCCATTCTCCGGGCATTGTCCATCCCCTGCTGGCCGGTGGCGGCGTTGGCATTGCCGCTGTTACAGACAATAGCCTGCGCCTGGCCATTGCTGGTATGCTCCTGGGTAACGAAGGTCGGTGCCGCCCGAAAGGCGTTCTTAGTCACGGTGACTGCTGCGGATGCCGGCCGCTCTGAAGTTAGCAACATCAAATCCAGTGACTCTGATTTGATGCCGCAGCATACTGCCGCACCTGCAAAACCCTCCGGCGCGGTGATGCCCCCCTCAATTGTCGTAAACGGCTCATCTAACATAGACAGTTCTCTCCACGAAGACGGATGATAGAAACAGCGAATGGGCGATTGCTACGGCCACAGCGCCGGTCGGTCCAGGGTGGTAGTCTCGGCGCAGCCAATCATAAGATTCAGGCACTGCAGCACCGAGCCCGACAGCCCCTTGATGAGGTTGTCAATGGCGGACGTAGCAATCAGCCAGCCGGTATCCTCGGCCACGACCAGCCCTATATGACAATTATTCGAGCCATTGACCTGCTTGGTAGTGGGCTGAGTGCCCGGCGGCATAACTTGCACGAACGGCTCTTCAGCGTAGAACTCTTCATATACTTCCTGCAGCTCAGCTTCGGTCGTCGGCTGGCGCAGACGACCATAGGCGGTAGTCAGGATTCCTCGGGTTACTGGCATCAGGTGAGGCGAGAAGGTGACCTGCACTGGCTTGTCACTCAGCAGCGAAAGTTCCTGATCCATCTCCGGGGTGTGGCGGTGAACTGCCACACTGTAGGCCTTCATTGATTCGTTAAGCTCCGGGAAATGGAAGGCCAGCACCAGGTTGCTGCGACCCGCCCCCGAAACCCCGGTCTTGCTGTCCACAATGATGCCCTGCGATTCAATCAGGCCCGCTTTGACCGCTGGCGCCAGAGCCAGAATAGCCCCGGTTGGGTAGCAGCCCGGTGCCGCCACCAACCGCGCCGGAATAATCTCCTCCCGATGCAGCTCCGGTAGGCCGTAGACAGCCTCTGCCAGCAACTCCGGATGGGGATGAGGCTGGTAGTATTTCTTATACTCGGCGGCGTCCTTGAGGCGAAAGTCGGCAGAAAAATCAATGACCTTCAGCCCGCTATCCAGCGCTTCGGCCACAATATCGGCGCCCACCTTATGGGGCAGTGCCGAGCACAGCACCTCAGCGCCGCTGTCAGCCAGCGCCGCGAGGCTGCTCTCGCCGATTACCATATCAATTCTGCCCAGCAGGTTGGGATACAGGTCGGTGATGCTTTCACCAACCGTTGTATGCCCGCCCAGATAGACGATTTCGACTTCGGGATGTTCCAGCAGCAGCCGGATCAGCTCAACCCCGCCGTACCCCGCTGCTCCAAATATGCCTATTTTCGTCATTTTCTTTCCCCGTTTATACACTCCAATATTATGGGAGAAGTATCTTAATGGCCACTGTAAGGAATAACAGTATACCATCGTACTGTTCAACTGTTAAGGTTTTTGCCGGAAAAGTGCGGAAAACCGGCTTTTTTCAAAAAGCGGGTTTTCCGCAAAATCCGTTCATAGATTTTGCCGCCTACCCGATAATTCCCCGTTCCAGCATGCCCTCGGCGATCTGGACCACGTTGGTGGCCGCGCCCTTGCGCAGGTTATCGGCCACTATCCACATATTCAGGCCGTTTTCAATCGTGTTATCCTGGCGAATACGTCCAACCAGGACCATATCCTTGTACTCGTCTTTGTATAGATCGGCAGTGGTCGGGTATTGCAGTTCGTTCGGGTCATTGCGGTATTCGACAGCAGCCGGATCCTCAGTCGGCCCGTCCATAACGACCACGCCCGGCGCCTGGTCGAGAATCTCGGTGGCCTCGTCACGAGTTATGGGCTGCTCAAACTCCAGATTGACTGACTCACTATGGCCCAGCGGAATGGGCACGCGCACGGCGGTCGCGGTGATCGGCATATCCGGTTCATCCAGAATCTTGCGCGTCTCGTGCACTATCTTCATCTCTTCTTTGGTATAGCCGTCTTCCAGAAACCGATCAATATGAGGCAGGCAATCCAGCATAATAGGCCGCGCGAAGATGCTGGGGTCACACTCCACTGGCTCGCCGCGCAGGCACGCCGGCAACTGCCGCTCCATTTCTTCAACTGCTGCCTGCCCCCAGCCGCTGACGGACTGGTAGGTGGACACCACCACTCGCTTGATACCTGCCGCCTGGTTCAGCGGTGCCAGCGCCACCACCAATTGGATAGTTGAGCAGTTGGGACTGGCAATCAGCCGGGTCTCCTCGGTAACTTCCTCCATATTGATCTCGGGCACGACCAGCGGGACGTTCGGATCCAAGCGGAAGTCGCTACCGTTGTCAATGCAGTATGCACCGCATTCAATGGCCGTCGGCGCCCACTGAACACTGGCTCCCTTGGCACCTTCGCGACCGGCAAAAAATACCACATCCAGCCCCTCGAAGAGCTCTGCGCGTGTCGCTTGAACCTGTACTTGCTCGCCGCCGAGTATCTCGGTACGCGCGCTTGTCGCCATCACCCGCAGCGGCTCGCTGAGCGGAAAGTTGCGTTCCCGCACACACATTGCGATGCGGTCGCCTACGGGCCCCACCCCAACTAATCCGGCTCGTACAGTCACACAAATCACCTTTTCTATTCGGTATCACAGGCGTCTCGCCCGTCACTCGTTTCACAGAATAGTATCCAGCCCATAGACCAATCCTTGTAGATCCAGGACTTTCCGGGTTGCCA
>JALGUR010000052.1 GCA_029820565.1 Candidatus Zipacnadia bacterium | reverse complement strand
CAACCGAATCGCTCGATCAGATCATCATTTCCCTGCATCCGGCTCCAAAAAACCGTGCTGCTGGCATCTAACACCAACATTAAGCCCGTTCTCCGACAGGCTGCTAGGGTCACCGGTTATGGAGTTTTTGTGTGCGTTTTCGGGTAGATTTGTGACTTTCCCCGCGCATCTGCCACATGTTTGCTATTCCCCGCACACATCAGGAGGAAACAGCCGCCGAAGTGAGGAATTGCCTATTAGAGCAGCAGAACTGCTGAGTGGTGAATAGCGAGTCCCTATTTCATCCGTTAGTTCCAGGAAGAGGTGAGTTTCTTACTATGACAACTTTCGGAGAGCTTGTGAAGATAGGACTGCTGTTCGCGGCAGTACTCATAACTTGCGCGACGGTGCTGGCGGCCATCCCCGAGGACCTGCCGGACGCCGAGAAGCAAATTGCCAATACCGTAGATCCGTGGGGCCTGCCTTTCGGTGATCAGTTGACGCAGTTTCGTGGTCGGTTTACTCAGGTACCGATGGCCAATTATTGTGTAGGGATTACCCACGACCTGGTCAAAATTTGGCCTAATAAGTATTGGTTTCGGGGTCAAAGTTATCCGACAGAGGCTGGCCGAATACATCACGCCGACACCATCTGGGCCGCATCCGGTACGACGGCCAGTTTCCAAATCGCCATTTTGCCCCGGGTGGGTGCGCCAGGGTCTTCCTATCATGTAGACGTAAGCCTGGACGACAACAGCGGTCTGGCGCAGGCGGAACTGTTCCGCGAGGTATTTGTTGTCACCGCGCAGCCGGCGTATCCCCGTTTCAATACCGAGCGCTGGCCTGACCCGCTGGTTCCCGAGGATTCTATCTCGCTGGAGGAGGGCCTGGAGCCCGGTGTTTTCTGGATTGATGTACATCTGCCCACGGTGATGCCCACTGGACGGGTCATCTGTGAAGTAAAGGTCGGTGATGGCACTCAGGATTGCCACATATCAGTACCTATTCAGATCATCGGTGACCTTGACCTCAAGCCCAAGGCGTATCCGTTCATTGGTTGGTTCCACCGGCAGAGTCTTAGCGAGCAGCAGTTCCGTGACATGTGCGGATTGGTTCTGGACCACCATATGATGCCAGTTGACGCATTGAAGGGTGTTTGGAATGTTGACAAGCCACAACAATTCGACGAGTTTCATCAATTTCTGGCGGATCGGGGAATGACGCTCTTTGACATCGGCTCGCCCAACGCAGAGAACTTTGACGCTCTCTATGCGCATATAAAGCAGCAGGGCTGGCTGGATCAGTGCATTGTATACAGCAACGCCGATGAGCCCGATTATGAGACGTTTGTCAATAGCAACATTCCTTTCCAGAAGATGGTTCACGACAAGTATCCGGGGTTGCGCGTGTATCTTGCGTCTCCCCAGTGGCATCCCAATATGGAGCAAGGCTGCGATATCTGGATGACCGATCTTTCCTCGGCTACTTATGATCCCGAACGCCACAAGCACCTCAAACAGCCGCAACTATGGCACTACTACTGTCACTTACCAGTCCGGTGGCAGATGCGGGCCCCGCTGGTGTTAGCCCCGAATATGCAAATTGATAACCCGGCCATAGAGCATCGCCTGGCCTTCTGGATGTCCTGGTATTACGGTGCGAAAGGAGTGTTTACGTGGGCGGGCTTTGCCGGCGGTCCCCCGGCTGACTTTTGGGAGACGCTGCGGCTGTCTGACAAACCGTCAGGATTTCCTTATGCCGGTATCCATAACGGGAATAACTTCCGGGTCTACCCGCCCCGAGAGGAAGGCGGCCCCGTGCTGCCCTCTTTGCGTCTGAAAGTTACACGAGCCGGATTAGAGGACTTGGCCCTGCTGGCCGCGGTCCAACAATTGCTTGACGAGGGCAGAATTGCGGGCGAACACGCGCAGCGACTAACCGGGCTACTGAATCCCGTGCCGGAACTGTTTGTAGATATACACTACTTTGACCCCGAGCCCGAAACTCTGCTGGAACGGCGTGAGCAGATATTGCGTACAGTGGCCGCGGCTCTGGCGGAGTGAGACGCCGCGTTGTCAGGGCCGACGGTACAGAATTCAGGTTACACTATTCACTGGAGGTGCGCTCCGATGCATACTACTGTGTCAATCGCTGTACTGTACTTAATGGTGGGCATTTTGCTGGTTACGCAGTGCTCGGGCGAGCCCGACGCTGTCAATCCGCAGAGTGACACTATTCAGTTGCCTGCGCCCGACACCACAGGCAACGTTGCTCTGGAGAAGGCTATCGCCCGCCGCCGCTCAATCCGTTCGTTTACCAATGAAGTGCTGACGAATGAACAAATTGGCCAACTGCTGTGGTCGGCGCAAGGAATAACCGCACCCCAACGCGGCTTCCGCGCAGCGCCCTCGGCGGGCGCACTGTATCCCCTGGAAGTGTACGTGGTCACTGCGCAGGGCGTGTACCACTATGAGCCGCAGGGCCACCGACTGCGGCTGCATCGCAGCGGAAATCAGATGCCAGCCTTGGCTCAGGCCTGTCTGGGCCAGTCGTTCGTCCAGCAGACAGGCGCCAATTTCGTCATCACGGCTGTTTACTCGCGTACCCTTGCCAAATACGGCGAGCGGGCTCGCCCCTATGTGGACATAGAGGTAGGAGCGGCCGGCGAAAACCTGCTGCTGCAAGCGGTAGCCCTTGACTTAGGTGCCGTTATGGTCGGTGCCTTTCGCGACGAGGCGGTCACCGAGGCTCTGCGACTACCGGCTGACCACCATCCGGTACTGGTCATTCCGGTGGGACATCCCGCATAGAAGGTCAGAGCAGAAGTTTTGGCGAATATTGCCTTGACTCTAACTCATTTTGCAGGGAGGCGAGACCAATGTTTAGTAAGCGGCTGTGTGCGGTTATGGGTTTGCTGTGGGTATCGGTGTTAGGATTGAGCGCTGCCGAGTTCTATACGCCGCCGGTGATATCAGTCCCTCATGTGGAAAGTGTACCAGTAATTGATGGGCAGATTGGGGCGGAAGAGTGGAGCAAGGCGGCAGTGCTGAGCGATTTCATACTGCAAGGTGGCGCCGAGCGGCCCACTTTGCCCACCACCGTGTATGTCGCCTACGATGCTGGGGCTGTATATATCGGTGCCCGACTGTTTGATCCTACACCCCAGCAACTACGCGTTGAAGCAGATGAACGTGACGGCGCAGTTGAGGAGGACGACTGCTTGGCGTTGTTCGTTGATACCAGCGGGGAGCGCCGTAGTTATGCCCAGTTGGTGGTCAACTCAATAGCCACGCAATATGACGCGATGAACGGCGATAAGTCTGAAGATTTTCGCTGGGAGGCAGCCGCCGGAATCAGTGACAACGGGTGGATAGTGGAACTCGCTCTGCCTTTCGCGAATAATATCGCCCCCAAGCCCGGAGACACATGGATATTGAATGTAGCCCGCAATGCCCCGGGTGTGGGCGAGCAAAGCAGTTGGGCGCGAGTTGAGGAAGGTATTGATCAGCCGGAGAATTTCGGGACTTTGATATTTGGCGGTGGAGCCTTCCGGGTTACTATTGATGACCCGGGGGCGCTGTGGCTGGGCGAGAATGCCGCCTGGATTTCGGCGCAGGCACTGCACGAAGTAGTACTCCCTCCCGCGGAAGATATGCCCGCCAACTGGACGGCTAAGTTGAATGTGCGGGTAATGGGCCGGGATAAGAGAGGGCATTATTTTGACTCGGTAAAGCAGGTTATTGACCAGGCTGAGGCCACGCAGGTGGCGGTCCCCTACATTGTCAAGCAGGACGGCCTGAGCACGGTAACGTTTTCGCTGACTGATCTTGTGGGCACCGTGCGCTGGCGGTCAGGGCCATATCCGGTCTCAGTGCCGCCGGTCTCGTTGGCTCTGCGGGCGGCAGAAACGGCCTTGGGCAAAGCCCTGGTAGCCTGGTCGCAATTGCCCCAAGGTGCCAACAAGCAGGTGCTCGACCAGCAATTGGGCGACCTGCTGAAGGCATGGCAACACCTGGACAGGCGTTATCAGCGGCGCGAGGAGATGACAGCGGCGGAACTTGAAGGCCTGCTGGCCCAAGTAGAGTACGTCAGCCAACAGACAGAACTGGCGATCCAGCAGATGGCTCAGATCCCAGACTAAGTTTGCTGATAAAGAAAGAGAGCAATAAGTGAACCAAGAAAACGAATACGTCTTAGAACAAGCCAAGGCGCATAATGTCAAGTTCGTCAACCTGTGGTTTACCGATATTCTCGGATATCTGAAGAGTTTCGCCATTACTGTGGAAGAGTTGGCCCTGTCCTTGGAGGAAGGCCAAGGCTTTGATGGCTCCTCCATTCAGGGTTTTGCTCGTATTGACGAAAGTGATATGGTGGCGATGCCTGATGCCGCCACTTTTCGGGTCTTGCCCTGGCGTCCCACCGACGGGGGTGCGGTAGCCCGGATGTTCTGTGACATTTACCGGCCAGATGGCACACCCTATTCCTGTGACCCCCGCTATGTGCTCAAGCGTAACCTCCAGGGAGCTGCAGAGTTAGGATTTACCTTTTATGTAGGTCCGGAGTTAGAGTATTTCTACTTTAGATCTGATAGCGGAGAGCCGGAAGTTCTTGATCAGGCCGGATACTTTGACCGCACGCCCCACGACGAGGCTATAGACCTGCGTCGGGAAACCGTCTTGACCCTGGAGCAGATGGATATCAAAGTGGAATACAGCCACCACGAAGTGGCGCCGTCTCAGCACGAGATTGACCTGCGCTACACTGATGCTCTGACCATGGCTGATAACGCTATGACTTATCGGTTAGTGGTCAAAGAAATTGCCTTGCGACATGGGCTGTACGCTACTTTTATGCCCAAGCCGATATTTGCCGAGAACGGCAGTGGTATGCACACCCACCAGTCCCTGTTTAGGGGCGATCGCAATGCCTTCTTTGAGCCCGATGATCCCACGCACCTGTCTGACATCGCACGCCAGTACATAGCTGGCCTTCTACGCCACGGCCCCGAGATAACTCTGATCACCAACCAATGGATTAATTCATACAAGCGCTTGGTGCCCGGTTACGAGGCGCCGGTGTATCTGTCGTGGGCTTTCACTAATCGCTCTGACCTCATTCGCGTACCGGCTTATAAGTTGGGTCGGGAGAAGGCCACGCGCGTTGAGTACCGCGCTCCGGATCCGGCGTGCAATCCTTACCTCGCCTTTGCTGTGATGCTGGCGGCGGGCCTCCAAGGAATCGAGAACAAGTACGAATGTCCCCCGCCCGTAGAACGCAATGTCTATGAAATGAGCGAGGAAGACCGCGAGACCTTGGGGATCGGTAGTTTGCCTCCGGATCTGCTTAGTGCTATTGAATTAGCCGAAAACAGCGAATTGCTAAGAAAGACCCTCGGGGAAGAGATGCACGGCAAACTCATTGAGAACAAAAGAATCGAATGGGATGAGTACCGGGCCCAGGTAACCAGTTGGGAGTTAGAGAAGTATTTGCCCATTCTGTAGCTTCTCATTGGCGTTCCCTCGCGTGCCCAGTGGTCTCCCGATGGGAAGTATGTGGCGTACGTTTGCGCGCATAGCGGGGAGCCGCTGAGCGAGGCGCGAGGAGATGACAGGGGCGGAACTCCAAGGCCTCCTGGCCCAAGTAGAGTACGTCAGCCAACAGACAGAGTTAGCGCTTCAACAGATGACTCCAAGCCAGGATTAGAGTATAGCGGCAATAACCGGTAGTTCACAGGAATTGAGTATTCACAGGTACTGATTGTGAATTCGCACTACGTCCAAGCAGGGCCTGAATAGGAGGCAATATGTTCTCATCACCCCAACAAGTATTGGAGTACATTAAATCGGAAGACGTGCAGATGGTCGATCTAAAGACCATTGACCTTCCCGGCCGCTGGCACCACATAACATTGCCGGTCAGTTATATTACAGAGGAGGTCCTGGGCAGTGGTACAGGAGTAGATGCGTCAAGCTATCCGGGTTACAAGAAGGTAGAAGCCGGGGACACAATGGTAGTGCCGGACTTGAGCACGGGGATGCTTGACTCTTATTGCGAGGCCAAAACCCTGAGTTTTATCTGCAACATCATGGAGCCCATATCCCGCCAGCCCTACCGGCGCGACCCGCGGGGCGTCGCCCGGCGTGCCCAGCAGTACTTCACGCAGACAATCAGTCCGGGCGAGGCAGTATTCTCTCCGGAACTGGAGTTCTATGTGTTCTCCAACGTCCAGTATGAGTCAGAGATATACGGCGCCGGATATAGCATTGATTCAGTCGAAGCACCATGGAACTCGTCACGGGAGGAGTTGCCTAACCTGGGTTATAAGATACCACTTGCCCAGGGCTACCACGCAGTACCGCCCCGTGATCAGCTCCACGATCTGCGCTCGGCGATGCTGATGGCTATTGAGGCCGCCGGAGTGCCGGTCCATTACCATCATCACGAGGTCGGCGCACCTGGCCAGGTAGAGATTGAGGTTGGATTTGGGCCGCTATTGCAAATGGCTGACGCGGTGATGAAGATGAAGTACATCATTAAGAACGAAGCCCACTGTGCGGGCATGACCGCTACTTTTATGCCCAAACCTATGTTCGGTGAGGCGGGTAACGGGATGCATGTCCACCAGTACGTCACCCACAACGGCAAGTCGCTTTTTTGGGATCGCGCCGATACCTACGCTCACCTCAGCGAAATGGCCTGCACCTGGATCGGTGGCCTGCTCAAACATGGTCCGGCCCTCTTATCCTTTTGCAGTCCAAGCACGAATTCGTACAAGCGGCTGGTGTCAGGCTACGAGGCGCCCATAAGCTGCTTCTTCGGTCTATCCAACCGTACTGCCGCCGTGCGCATCCCGGCCTATGCCGTAAATGAGGCCGAGAACCGCATGGAATTCCGCCCACCCGACGCCACCTGCAACCCCTACTTATGTCTGGCGGCAATGATGATGGCCGGCCTTGACGGTGTCGCCCAGGGAGTAGATTTAGAGGCCAACCACTTCGGTCCGTTTGAGCAGAACATTGACGAAATGGACAGCAAAACCAGGCAGCGGATTACTCAGCTTCCCATTTCCCTGCCCGCCGCTCTTGAGGCCCTCGCGGAAGACCACGAGTTCCTCTTAAAAGGTGACGTTTTCTCTCCCGACCTCATCCGGGCGTGGATCGACCTCAAGCGAGACGAAGTCGCCGCCGTCAACATCCGGCCCCATCCCCACGAGTATCTGCTCTACTACGACTTGTAGAACAGGGAGGCAGGGGGGCAGGGAGGCAGTTTGACGGCAGAGAACGACAGATAACGGCAGACAACGACAGATTGGAGGGGCCGTGTCAAGCGCAGCGAGGGCGGCGCGTATCCCCTTGTCGTTTGTAGGGGCGGAAGTTGGCCACAACTTCCGCCCGCTATTCAGCACCCGGGCTACCTCAGGCCTTCGCCCACCACAGCGGGCTATGGCCCGCGAGGGCGGGCGGATGTGCTGACCCACATTCGCCCCTATATGCTACTACACAGGTGCCGACGGGTCTACCTGCGCCACTACCGCCTCCAGCAGGCGCAGCAGGTCGGGGCGGCACTGGTCCATAAGTTCGTGGACTTCTTCTGCGGTCAGAGGTTGGCTGCTGATGCCAGCCGCATAATTGGTGGCGACGCAAAGGCTGGCATAGGCGATTTGCGCCTCGCAGGCCAACACTACCTCGGGCACACCGGTCATCCCCACCACGTCCCCACCAAGCGTGGCGAACATCCGAATCTCCGCCGGGGTCTCAAAGCGCGGCCCCTCGGTGCATACGTAAACTACGTCCTGGTGAACTACCAGCCCCAACTCCCAGGCCTGCTCGGCGATGAGCCGACGAAGGCGAGGGGAATACGGTTCGGTTACATCAATATAGACGACCTCACTGCCGGGCTGGTCAAACAAGGTCTGCGGGCGGGACCTGGTAAAGTCGAGGAATTGGTTAGGTAAGGCCAGATGACCCGGCTCGATGTCCTCGCGGATAGCGCCCACGGCGTTGATGGCGATTACGGGGCTGCACTCCAGACTTTTTAGAGCGGTAATGTTGGCTTGATAGTTTATCTGGTGAGCAGCCAAGCGCTCGTCGGAGCCGTGGCGGGGCAGAAACACTATCTCCTGACCAGCCCAGCGGCCGCGCTGGACGGCGACCTCGCCGAAGCGCGTGGGCACTATTTCACCCTCCAACTCCACGCCGGGAAGTTGACTGAGACCCGTACCACCAATGAACCCAATGGGCATTGCTATCACCTCTCAATGCTTTGGCCGGGTAGAATTCTCGGTAACGGTGCAGTTTCCTCCGTCTGACAACTCCACAGGGCTGCGATAGTGGATTATGCCTACCCCCAGACAGGACCATTGCAGCGCAACACAGCCCACTGCGACTACCGTTGACGAAAACCGTCCATTTGATTATGATAGGCATATGTGGAGCAATCGTGATACCGTAGGAAGTAGCACTTTGGCCGGTATCATCCTGCTGCTATTTGTGCTGTCGGGCTTTACTGGGCTGACGTACGAACTGATCTGGACCGATATGCTGCGGCTGATCTTCGGAGTTACCTCCCAGGCCATAAGCACGGTGTTAGCCGCGTTCATGGGTGGTCTGGCTTTGGGTAGTCTCATCTTTGGTCGTCTTGCCGACCGCAGCCGGTCGCCCCTGCGTTTCTACGCAGTACTGGAGGCCGGCATCGCCGTCAGTGTATTGGTAACGCCCTACCTCTTCTCGTCCATTAATCGTCTGTACGTTCTAATGGCACAGAGTTTTCCTACTTCCCCCTGGGTGTTTACCACCAGCCGTTTCTTGCTAAGTTTAATCGTCTTGCTAATCCCGACTACCCTTATGGGCGGCACTCTGCCAGTAATCAGCAAATTCTTCGTAGCCCGTCTGGACAGAGTCGGTCGCGGCGTCGGATGGTTGTACGCAGCCAATACGATCGGCGGCATTGCCGGGTGTCTGGCGACCGGGTTTTTATTGGTGCGCTTTCTGGGAACTCGCGATACCACGCTGCTGGCCGTGGCTATCAACCTTCTGGTAGTGTTAGGGGCCGTATTTATCTCTACCCAGACTACCCACCTTGAATTTGCTACCTCACGAGATGAGCAGGACAGTATACCGACTGAATCCAGCCACACGGTAGACACGTCAGTACTTACCACCTCACCGTCATTGGCGAGATTTGTGTTGCTCGGTTACGGTGTTGCCGGGGCTACATCATTGGCCTATGAGGTCCTATGGACCAGGATTCTACTTAACTTCCTGGGTATTATGACCTATGCTTTCACCACCATACTGGCCACCTTCTTATGCGGCCTAGCCTTAGGCAGCCTCTGCTTCGCGCGCGTCGCTGACCGACGACGTGACTTGTTAGTAATATTCGGACTATTGGAAATAGGCGTTGGCCTTTGTGCGATTTACCTACTCCACACCATAGACACTCTGGCCTACATCAGCCCCCTATATTCGCTGGCCGGCAAGTTTGCCGGTGCTTTTGCCCTGATGCTCGTACCAACTTTCCTTATGGGTGCAGTTTTTCCCGTCGTCACCAGACTCTACACTCCCGTGGTAACACGACTGGGGACGAGTCTGGGGAACTTGTATGGGGCTAATACTATTGGCTGTGTTGTCGGGGCGTTGGTAGCCGGCTTCATACTATTGCCAACCATTGGTGCGCAGCGGGGCGTACTTGTGGTCGCAGTGATCAATGTGCTGCTGGGGTTGGGAGCGTTGGTCTTAAGTCCGGCAAGGAGTCGGCTACGACGCTGGGCCGGTTATACAGCCGTTCCCGCACTACTGGCTGGTATATTAATATCTTACCAGCCTGCTCCCACCATTGTGCATTCGCGTAGATTCCGCAAGGGCTTTGAGAAGGAGTTGCTTTATTACAACGAGGGCGCTGAGTGTTCCCTGGCTGTGGTGCAATATCCCCTGGGAGTCCTTGAACTGAATATCAACGGCACCGAAGTGGCCGCCACTGACTACTATGAAGGCGTAATTGAGCAAATGCTGGGCCATTTGCCCATGCTGCTGGCTAAGCACCGCGATAGCGCCTTAATAATCGGCTTTGGAACTGGAGCCACCTCCGGCTCAATTATTCAGCACCCGGTGCAGCGACTTGACTGTGTGGAGTTGGTGCCTGATGAACGAGAGACGGCTCAGTACTTCCTGTCACGCAATCGTGGCGTGCTCAATGATCCACGGACTCACTTTATCCCCGCCGACGGGCGCAACCACTTGCTCACGACACAGCAAACCTATGACGTCATCGCCCTGAGTCCTATTCACCCCTCGCTCAGTCCCTATCTCTACACCAGGGAGTTCTACGAACTGTGCAAATCCCGACTGCGCCAAGACGGGGTTATGTGCGCCTGGATACCGACCAACACTTTGCTATTCGACGGACTACTGAGGACCTTCCAAACGGTCTTTCCCCACGCGACCTTATGGTTCTCAAACCTCCATCATACCTGCCTGATTGGCACTCCCGAGCCGCTGCGCGTTGACTTCGCGACCTGGGAGCAGCGCATACATGAGCCCAGGGTGCGCAACAGTCTGGGGGAGGTGTGGTTGGACGACCCGGTTCGCTTGCTGAGCACATTCGTCTTCGACGAAGAGACTACGCGGCGTTTCTCGGCCCAAGCGCCCATCAACACCGACAACCACCCCTGTGCCAAATATGACCGCCTGGCGAACCCTTTCAAGGTCGAGGTCTATGTCACCCAACAGATAATGGCTGCCTGCACCAAAGTCTTGCCCTACGTTGACATCACCGCTGAGGATGCCCGGCGCACTCAGATTGTAGACCGCCTGGACAAGCACTTTGACCGTATGGCCTATGCAGCCGGTGGCTGGTACGCCAGAGAGGCCACGGAAACTGCGCCGGAAGCCCTCAAATTGCTGCAAAGAGCCGTGGCGGACTGCCCTGAGGACCCCCGGGGGCGCTACTATTTGGCGCGGGCGTGGCTGAGGACGCTGGACGAACAGCCCGACCAAATCACCCAGCCAGAGATACGGCGTAAGATAATCAAGGTCATTGAGGCAGTGTTGCCCGAGAAATCAGGTCAGGCTTGCGATGTTCCCCGCCCCCCAGAGACGTACCTGGCCGACCTGCGCCAGACTCTGGCCCATTTGCAGTTTATGGAGGGACGGATTGGCGAGGCCGAACACCAGATCAGACTTGTTTTGGAGGTAGATGCGAATGACCTACCCAGCCGCCGCCTGCTGGGCGAAATTACCTCCTATTATCGCTCAGCACCCGCCCCACCTCCTACGCGCTGATGGCCTTGCGGCACCGTAATCTGCCCCCAAACGCAACCGGACAGTGATTACGGCGTTATTCCCGGCTTACCTTTTTGAGCCTCTTCGGGAAACGGCTCCTCGGGAATATCTATGGGATACTCGCCGACTTCGTGAGCATATTCAAAGGTGCGGCATAGCACGTCGGGGTCAACACCCGGGTAGGTCTCCCCACCAATGGCGAATTCATAGCCGCCGCCCGGACCGGCCATCCGTATCATCTGACGGACAATACGGCGAACGTCCTCAGTCCACCCACCGTACAGGTCGCGATTGTTCATATTCCCGTGGATCACGCACCCGGCAGGCTTAAGAATGTCCACAGCCGGCTGCAGGTTGCTCCAGCCGCCAACGTCCATCATATTCAACTTGATGATGTCAGCATACACGGGGAAATTCTGCTGGGAGGGGCCATCGGTGTGTAAGTAGCGGTACTTACGCCCGTAGCGCTCGTAGAGGGCTTTATTATAGGGCAGGATTTGCTCTTTATACATCTCGGCGCTGATGAACGCCGAGTTGTCGTCGCACAGGCCCAGGGAATCATAATCAGCGCTGCCGATTTCTATCATATAATCACGCAGCATACAGAAGGCCTGGAAGCATTTATCAAATAGCAATTTGATAGCCTGGGGCTCAGCGGCCATCATCATATAGACCCAGTCTGGATCAGCAATCGCGGTCGCAGATGATATGGGCGGGTGCATACCTAACGAGGGCGGGCTTACTGGTATATCTAATCCCAATTGCTCCACGCGCTCGGCAAACTCTCGGCAGCAGGCCAGATGCTGCTGAATGCTGGGGCTATCCTGGGGAGGAATGACTTGTAGTTCCTCAACGTCCTGCATTGAATGAATACTGCGTACAATATAGGGAGTGGTGTGGTCGGGGCGGGCTATCTCACAGCCAAAAACCACCCCCTCAGCGGTTGTTCCAATATCCAGGTGGAGGCCAGTGCCGGTGAAGTCGTCAAACAGGTTTTCGTAACGCCACTTAAGGCCCCAAGTCTGTACATGGATTTGAATGTCAATGTCCTGATAGTAGTCAGCAATGTTTATCCCCAGCAGCCAGCAGAAATAGGGAGAGCATACCGAGGCATGGGTTACCACTCGGTCCGGCTCGCGGAAGTTAAAGGAAATATCTCGACGTTTTCGGCTTTCCGTGCGGCGCGTGTCGTATTTGTCTATGTCGAAACCAATATTCTCCATTGTGATTTCCTGACTCGGTAATAATGGTTGACAATAGTCCTACATATCAGGCCAGTATTCCAACTCAACTTCCCCAATGAGAACGGTATCACCTTCCTGGACGCCGGCCTGCTGTAGTCTTTCCAGCAGTCCCGTGGTGCGCAGTTGCTCCTGGAGTCGCCGGGGCCCCTCAGGAGTTTCCAGATTGACTTGCTGGACTATCTTCTCCACTTCGGTGCCACGGACCACAAATACCCCTTCGCCAGCCCGGAATATCCGCAACTTCCGTTCAGGAGCCGGGGGTATTTCCAGCGTTTGCGGCGTCTCCTCGGGGGGCTCAGACTCGCGTAAAGTCTCAAGTTTACTGGCTATAGCGCTTACCAACTCGCTGACGCCGGCACCGGTCAGCGCCGAGATGGCAAAGGCTGGCCGGGCTTGTGGCTGGAAAAAATGGCGGCAGCGAGATAGATTTTCGCTCGCCGCAGGCAAATCCATCTTATTGAGCGCCACTATCTGCGGCAGATCGGCCAATTTGCCCTCGTAGGATAGCAGTTCCTGATTCAACTGCTGATAATCCACCAGGGGATCCCGGTCCTCAACGGCAGCTGCATCTAACATATGCACCAGCAGGCGCGTGCGCTTGATATGACGCAGGAATTGGTCACCAAGGCCCCGGCCCTGATGAGCATCTTTAATCAGGCCTGGCATATCGGCCACTGTGAAGTCGCGTTCTTCATCCACTTTTACCACTCCCAAATGGGGCTGGAGAGTAGTGAAAGGGTAAGCAGCAATCTTAGGCTGGGCTGCGGAGATGCGGGAGATGAGCGTGGACTTGCCCACGTTGGGAAATCCGACGATGCCCACATCCGCTATCAGGCGCAATTCCAAACGTAGGCGACGAGTTTCACCGGACAGGCCGTTCTCAGCGATGCGGGGAGCCTGACGGGCGGCGGTGGCGAAGGCCGCGTTTCCTCGGCCCCCTTCACCCCCACGGGCGGCAAGCAATCTCTGACCCGGTCGCGTTAAGTCGGCGAGTTGGTCCCCCGTGTCAGCATCATAGACTAATGTACCGGGCGGCACCGATATGCTACAATCCTCGCCTTGTTTGCCGCGCTGGTTTTTTCCTCTTCCATGCTCGCCGGCGCCCGCCTTGAAATCAGACTTGTACTCAAAATCCAATAAAGTAGACAAGTTGGAGTCCACGGTGATTATTACATCACCGCCGTCGCCACCCGTTCCCCCGTCGGGACCACCCTGGGGCTGATACTTCTCCCGACGGAAACTGACCGCACCGTCGCCCCCCTTGCCACCGACAACAGTTATCTCTACCTCATCAATCAACATTTTCGGTTTGGGGCGTATAAATGAAACTGCTGGCACTAAGCAAGGTGCCAGCAATTAGACTAATAGATTCCAGCCACGCGATCAACTACCAGCGGGCACAACACTGACACGTCGCCTACGGCCGCTGTGGAATTGGACGTATCCATCCACCTTGGCAAAAAGGGTGTCATCACCACCTCGGCCTACGTTGCGGCCGGGATGGAATTTGGTGCCCCGCTGGCGAATCAGAATGTTGCCCGCCTTAACTACCTGACCACCATGACGCTTGACGCCGAGACGCTTAGAACGGCTATCCCGTCCATTGCGTGAACTACCCATTCCCTTCTTATGTGCCATAGTCAAACACCTCCAGTAATGTAAGCCAGTGGCTTACACTGAAATTTCATCAATACGGACTGCGGTAAACGCCTGGCGATGGCCGCGCTGGCGCTTGTAATGCTTCTTGGCTTTGTACTTGAAGACACGAATCTTACGACCCCGGCCCTGCTCGACCACAGTGCCGGTCACACGAGCACCTTCCACATAAGGAGTGCCCACCAGCACTTGGCCATTTTCCCGCACGGCCAACACCTTATCAAAGGTGACCTTCTCCCCTACCTCGACGGGGAGTTTCTGTAACCTTAGAGTTTCATTCTCCTGCGCCTTGTACTGATGGCTATCTTGTTCAAATATCGCATACATCAGATGATAGTCCTTTATCAGAATGCTGTCTATATTATAAGGGAAATTAGCAGCCAAGTCAAGGGCAGGTTGACGGTTGGGCGAATAGGAACTCTGCAGAGGCGGAACTTTGCGGCGTCCGCGAGTTGTTATCATAGATAGAAGTGTGCTACACTGGTCGTGATTATTGGCCTCAAGTGCAGTGGGGACAGTGTTGCGTCTTTTTTCATGGGTCAACAGGAGGTTAACTGCAATGAGTAAGAAAGCCTGGGCCTTGACAATAGTGGGTATATCGGTCCTATTGCTCGGGGTAATATGGGCTAACCAGCGACAGTATCAGGCTACTGAAGTTGAGAAGTGCATTCGTAATCTCCAGAACTACGAGTTCCCGCATACCCGGGCCTACGCCGCCAAGGTCTTAGGTCAAATGGGGCCAGCCGCTCGGCCCGCAGTGCCTGCGCTGTTAGAGGCTTTACGGGATGAAGATGGTCAAGTCAGCAGGGCGGCAGCTGAGGCATTAGGCAAGATTAGGCCCGGCCCGGATGCTATACCAGGATTGATGGCTTGCCTCAAAAACCCTAGGCCCTTTACCCGTATGCAGGCCGCGGAGTCGTTAGGATGCATTGGTCCTCCGGCCCAGGAAGCAGTTCCTGCCCTCAAAGAAGCATTGGAAGATAAGGATGTATTGATGCGCCTGACCACCGCCGAAGCGTTGTACAAGATAACCGGCAGCGCCCAGCCGTACCTGCCGATAGTAATACCCGTACTGGAGAGTCAGAAGGGCTTCATACGAGCCCGTGCGGCCCAGGTATTAACCGCAATGGGCCCTGATGCTAAAGATGCACTACCTGAGCTACGCGCCGCACTTGACAAAGACCTGCCCTCGGGGGTGCGCGAGGATATTCAGGAGGCCATTGAGAAGATTGGTGGAAAAGAGCAACCATAGGTAGCCAACCGGCAATACTGCCAGACAAGTTCCCAGCGACGAGACGAGCAGAGATAAAGGCTAATGAGCGAGCAAGTGCCCCAGAGCACTCCAGAAGCCACGGCTCATCCCGAGCGGGCAATACTGGTAGGAATCGAGCCGCTCACCGGAGAGAGTCGCCGTAGTATGCAGGAATTGTTGCAGTTGGTCAGAGCGGCCGGGGCCTCACCGGTTGACGTAGTAGTGCAACGACGCGATAGGCCGGATCCGGCTACTTTTATCGGTAGGGGCAAACTGGTAGAACTGGCTGAGGAAGTAATCCAGCGGAATGTGGATGTAGTGGTACTGAATGCCGAACTGCGCCCGGCCCAAGTTAAGAATCTGGTAGACGGCCTGGAATGTAAGGTTTTAGACCGCACCGAACTGATCCTGGACATCTTCGCCCAGCACGCCCACAGCCGCGAAGGTAAACTGCAAGTAGAGTTGGCCCAACTGGGCTATCTATTGCCCCGGCTGGTAGGTCGCGGTGTAATGATGTCACGCATCGGTGGAGGCCGACGCGGTGGCATAGGAGTGCGTGGTCCGGGTGAGACGGAATTAGAGATGGACCGGCGGCGCCTGCGCCAGCGGATAACCCGGCTACGAAGGGAACTGGCCGAGGTGCAACGCCGCCGGGATACCGAACGCGCCGCCCGACGCCAATCGGGCTTGGCTACAGCCAGCATCGTCGGCTACACCAATGCCGGAAAGTCCGCACTGCTGAACGCACTGGCGGCCTCGGAAGAGGTCTCGGCTCATGACCGCCTCTTCGAGACTCTTGACCCCACCGTACGCCGCATACAAGTAGCCCAGGGAGCCGAGATGCTCGTCAGTGACACCGTCGGCTTCATCCGCGACCTGCCCACGGAGTTGATCGCTGCGTTTCGCGCTACCCTTGATGAGGTAGTGGCGGCCGACTTTATTATTGAAGTAGTAGATGCCAGTGACCCGCAGGCTGCGGGCCAGCACGAGGTCACCGAAGAGACCCTCGGCACTCTGGGCGCCTTGGATAAGCCTCAAATAATGGTCCTCAATAAGTGGGACTTGGTCGCAGACTCCGGGCAAGGCGAGGTATTGCAGGCCAGGTTTCGTGAGGCCCTGCCCGTATCCGCCCTTCACGGTAATGGTTTGGCTGCCCTCCAAGCGCGACTCGCCGAGTTAATCCAGCGCCGGCGCGTGCAGGTTACTGTGCAGTTGCCTTATGACCGCCTGGAACTGTTGGAACAGTTGCACAGCCGTGGCCGGGTGCTTCATACGGAGTATCAGTCAGACTATGTGGTGGCACAAGTGGAGGTTGATCAAGATACCCTGGGCCGAGTCCAGCGGTATGTGGTGACTGACCTTAGCATTTAGCCCTCAATGCCCGAGGATAGCATATTTCGACTATCCCGGGGGTTCGCTGGCAATGTGGTGAGCAACCGCGTCGCCTTCCTCGGTTGGCGCTCTTACTAACAGTATAGCGGCCACGGCCGCTACGACTAAGACCAGACCGGCCGCACGGAAGGGCGCGGTCACCGACACGTGTTCATACAGCGCGGCTCCTAACACCGGTCCAATGATGAAGCCCAATCCCTGGGCGGTGTTCATTGCCCCCAGAGCCAGGCCCTGGCGGTGGTCGGGGGCCAGTTGACTGGTCAGGGCCAGCCAGGAGGGCGTGGCCAAGTCGAAACAGATACCAATCACTGTCCCCATGACAATAAGCATCCATATCTGCCTTACGGACGGTATGGCCAACAAGGCCACTGCAGCCAGGGGCAAAGCCAGATGGATAGCCCGGTCGCGGCCAATACGGTCAGAAAGCCGGCCTAAAGGCAGGGCCAGAGCCGCGACCACAATAATGGGCCCCAGGAAGGCTTCGCTCATCTGCTGCTGAGTCATCCCCAGTACCCTTTGGGCATACAAGGGCAGCACCGGCAGCAGCATGGTCAGCCCCATCTGTATCAAGGCAAGTATCCACAGCATATGCAACAGCACCGGGCGCTGGCAGCGCAGTTGCCGCAGCTTTTCTATCCAACTACGCGCTTCAGTGGACTCCTCAGTATTTGTGTGCCTATCAAGATTTTGTGGTGATGGATGAAGACCGGATCGGCGGTTAGTCCACCAGACAGCCGATGCTAATAAGGCGGCACACAACAGCAGGATGCTGCTGGTGTAGAAGGCATATATGTTAGAGCCGAAGCGGTGGCCTATTTCCAGACCGACCGCGGGCCCCAGGCCCACGCCCGAAATCCAGGCCAGATTGAAGACGGCCAGCGCAGTAGCCTTGTCCTGGGGACGAACGCGCTCGCTTATTAAGGCCATCATCGCCGGCCAGACCGCCGCTACCGCGATGCCATCTAACACCCGCAGCGGGATGAACAGCTCCCACACCCGCACCACGGTCATTAGCAACGGCGAAATCGTACCCAATACCAGGCCCAGCAGTATTATGCGCAGTCGCCCCCGGCGGTCGCTGACCGCCCCGGCTGGTGTTTTGAAGAGTGTCTCGACCAACGCAAATGCAGCGAAAATGAGGCCGATGCCTACCACCGGCGCGCTCAGCTCATTCTTCAGATGCAGGGGCAGAGTGGGAAGGATAATGGCATAGGCCAACTCCGCCAGGAACACTGTAAGCATTATCAGCCCCAGTGCTGGCCACTGGCGAAATACGCTACCGTAACTTTGCCCCAAACGGCTAAGGGGATTCTTCATAAGCCTTTGCTATTAGGACTCTATGAGCAAATTACTCGTCGCTGTCGGCTGTCCGCTGCTGAAGATATTGGCTCACGTCATCCTCCCTGATCGCTCGGCTCTGCTCTATCCGCTGGGCTATCTGCGCCAGGTCCACACCCTCCTGGCGGGCCAGCCTTCGTGCCGCCGGTGTGGCTCGCACGGATGGACTCGAGGCTGATTGCAGTTGGGCGATGTCCGCCTCCAAATCCAATTGTGCTGCACTGCGATATTGTCGCATCAAGCGGGCGTTGCGCTCAAGTACATCAGCCGGCAGTGGTTCATCAGGCTTACCGATGAAGGCAATAATATACCCGACCGGTACAATGCTGCCTGCCTGACAATAGATTCTTCGCAATACCCCCGACTGCTCCACTTCGTACTCAAAGGTCACCTTCTCGGTGATAATCTCGCACAGCGAATCGCCTTCGGCTACCCGCTCGCCCTCCTGGTGCAGCCAGCGGTTCACCGTGACTTCTTCCAGGTTGGCGGCCCATTTTTCGACAGCGATAAGTTGCCCCACAATCGGCCTCCGGGAACCTTGTAGCATGATAGCCGCCAAGATTATACCAATCATAGAGGGCAGCAGTCAACACAATAGTGACCTCGTCGCAGCGGGGACGCCGCTCCTACAGCAAAAGGTGATTGAGGAAGGACATAGCCCGCATAGTGCCGAAATGATAACTATGCCCTTCACTGCATACCGCAACGAACTCAACGATAAACTGCGCACCGGAGATGCCACCGAACCGACGTACTATGCCGCGCTGGCCAGGCTGCTCCAAGGCCTTGACGAAGGGATTGTGGCGACTGAGCACCCCAGGCACGTTATAGGCTGCGGAGCGCCAGATATTGCTGTCAAGCGTGGGCCGGCCCCTATTGGGTATGTGGAGTGTAAGGACATCGGCGCGAACCTGGATAAATGGGAGAAAGATGAGCAACTGGCGCGGTATCGGGACGCGCTGCCCAATCTGATTCTCACTGACTATCTTGAGTTCCGCTGGTATGTGGAAGGGGAGTTGCGCGGGGAGGCGCGGCTGGGCCGGCAGGACTCCGAAGGCAAGGTGCATACCACCAGGGAGGGCCAGGCCGCTGTCCAGGAGTTGCTCAAGTGCTTCCTGCGTCAGGAGCCGCCGATTGCGGCAACTGCTCAGCAGTTAGCCCGCTATATGGCCGGCGCCGCGCAGATGATTCGCAGTAGCACCGAGCAGGCTTTAGCCCAGGAAGCGGAGAGCGGCAGCCTGCACGGGATGCTCCAGCACGGGATGCTCCAGGCGTTTGAAGAGACTCTCATCCCTGACCTGGACCCCGGCCAGTTTGCTGATATGTACGCCCAGACCATCGCTTACGGACTGTTCTCGGCCCGCTTTGAATTGTACCGCCGCCAGCCGGCAGTTGCTTTCACGCGAGGACAGGCCAGTGAATATCTGCCCAAGACCAACCCCTTCTTAAGAAAACTCTTCTTTCATATCACTGGGCCTGACATGCCCCAAGAAGTGGCCTGGATGGTGGATGAACTGGCTGAATTGCTCCAGCGGGCCGATATGAGTGAGATTGGCAAGGATTTCGCCCGGCGGCCCGGGCGCGAGGACCCGGTGGTTCACTTCTACGAGGATTTTCTGCGCGAGTATGACCCGAAGGAGAAAAGGCTGCGCGGGGTCTACTACACGCCGGAGCCGGTGGTCAAATATATCGTCCGCTCCATTGATTATCTGCTCAAGGAGAAGTTTGGTAAGCCCTTAGGCCTGGCGGATGAAGATGTCTATATCCTGGACCCGGCCTGCGGCACCGGCACCTTCCTGTATTTTGTCATTGACCAGATTTATAAGAATGTCTGCGAGGAGAGGGGCCAGGGTGCGTGGAAGGCTTATGTGCAGGAGCGACTACTATGGCGGGTATTTGGCTTTGAATTGCTGATGGCCCCTTACACCATCGCCCACATGAAACTATCCATTCAGTTGAGCGATTTGGGCTATGAGTTCACCGACGACGAGCGCCTGGGCATCTATCTGACCAACTCGCTGGAGGAGGCTATCGAACTCGCCGAGGGCCAGTTGCGCCTCGGCCTCCAGCGTGCCATTGCGGAAGAATCCGAGGCGGCGGGTGATATCAAGCGCACCAAGCCCATTATGGTGGTGTTAAGCAATCCGCCGTATGCAGGGCATTCGGCTAACAGAGGTACATGGATAAGCGGCCTTCTGCGGGATTACAGGTACGTGGAGGGTAAGCGGCTCGAGGAGCGGACTACGAAGTGGCTACAGGACGACTACGTGAAGTTCATACGCTTCGCTCAGTGGCGGATAGAGAAGACCGGCCAGGGAATTGCCGCGTACATCACTAACCGCGGGTACTTGGATAATCCGACCTTTCGGGGAATGCGCTGGCATCTGATGCGGAGCTTTGAGGAGCTCTATCTATGGGACCTGCACGGTGGAACAAGGGAACGAAGGGCGGACCCTACCGGACAAGACGAGAACATATTCCAAACAGAGCAAGGAGTCGCCATCGGCCTGTTCGTCAAGCTGAGGTCAGACGGGGATAAACCCTCGGTCTGCCATCATGAGACATGGGGCACCGCAGCGCAGAAACTAGAAACACTCGTAACGACGGACGTAGCGACCACCCCCTGGCACCCACTCGATCCGCGGCCCCCCATGCGGTATTTTATGCGTCTTGACCCAGCATTTCAGTTGGAGTACGAGCTCGGCGTCGCAATTGGCGACCTTTTCGGAGGAGGAGGTATGGGCATAACTACAGCGCGTGACGAGTTTGCTGTAGAAGTGGATAGACGGAAGCTAGTCGAACGCTTGCGGGCCTTCGCAAGTGCTCGGGGGTCTGATGGGGAGCTTCATGAGCGATTTAAGGTCCCGAAGAAGAAAGGGTGGCATATTCGGCGCGCGTGGACGGAACTCAACGCCCTGACGTCCAACGAAATTGACGCGCTCCCTGTCCCAGTATTATACCGCCCATTCGACGTTCGGTGGATATGCTGGCGCTCGGCCGTTGTGTGGCGTCCGGTCAAGCGTTTGATGACACACATGCACCAAGATAACCTCGCTCTTATCACGATCAAGCGGTCACGCCAGGGCATTAGCGACGCCTTCTACATTTCAGAAGCCGCCACCGATAAAGCAGTTATCTCATCGGTTGACAACGCGTATGTATTCCCCTTGTACCTCTATCCCGAAGAAGGCACGACGGAGGCGGGGCGGCGGGCGAATCTGAATCCCAAGTTTGTTAAAGAATTTGCGCAGAAACTTGGACTAACCTTTATCCCCGACGGGCAAGGAAATCTCGGTAGGACAGGCGTCTCGCCTGTCCAGCCGAACATACCCACCACCGCAGGAGACCTGGTTCGCAGACGTCGTCATCTTCCCCATTGGGAGCAAGGTGGTGCTACATACTTCATCACTTTCCGACTACAAGACGGAGAACTCAATAACGCCGAAAGAGAAATTATCCTATCATCATGCCGCCATTGGCATGGCAAAAACTACCGACTATACGGCGCCGTGGTTATGCCCGATCATGTGCACCTATTGGTTCAGCCGCTGCCTATTGCGCCCCAGCCGACAGGCGAGACGCCTGTCGTACCGACAGAATACTACTCCTTGGCCGAAATACTGCACAGCATCAAGAGCTACACTGCTCATGCCATTAACAAGCGGCGAGGAACGACAGGTTCTATCTGGGTAGAAGAAAGCTTCGATCGCATCGTTCGTGACCAAGCTGAGTTCGATGAGAAGCTTCATTACATACTGAACAACCCCGTCAAAGCTGGTTTAGTTGGCAATGGCTTCCAATACCCGTATCTGTGGTACGAGGGCATGTCTACCCAGGAAGAACACCTTACACAGGACGCCCATACTGGTGCGACAGACGAGAGGTTCCCAGAACCGACGGGCGGGACGCCCGTCGCACCACAGCACGGCACTTTCGGGCCGGAGGATGTCTTCTACTATGCCTACGCCGTCTTCCACTCCCCTACCTACCGCGAGCGCTATGCCGAATTCTTAAAGATTGACTTCCCCCGCCTGCCCCTGACATCGGATAAAGATTTGTTCGCTCAATTGGTAGAGAAGGGTCAGCGGCTGGCTGATTTGCACCTGGTGAGAGAGGACGGCCAAGTCGGCGGCCAACCCCGGTTTGAGGGGGAGGGCAATAATGAGGTGGAGAAGGTAAGGTATGTGGAGGGACAGGGGACTGGGGACGGGGAACTGGGGACACGGAACGGCAATCGCGACAGGAATGTCGCTCCTACCAACGACAAAGGCGGGCGCGTGTATATTAACAAGAAACAGTACTTTGACAATATCGAGCCGGAGGTCTGGGAGTTTCACATCGGCGGCTACCAGGTCTGCCACAAATGGCTCAAAGACCGCAAAGGCCGCCAGTTATCCTATAATGACATCATCCACTACCAAAGGATAGTCCTGGCCCTGCGGGAAACTATTAGCCTGATGGAAGAGATTGATGGGATAATTCCCGGGTGGCCGATGGAGTAGATAGGCTGTACCCAGAGGGCGGAGAAACTAGAAGGAAGAGGAGGAATCGCTGATGACCAACAAAGTCGAGGAGGCTGTAGCGGAACCGCAGCCCCAAGCGCGGTCATGGCAGGTAGTTCTAGGCTTTCTCCTTCTACTCGTCCTGTTACTTGCCGCGGTTGGTCTCGTATTCGGCTTGTTTTATGCGGTGTACAGGCTTGGCGTGGGCTTTTTCAGCTTAGAGACAGAGATTGCTCGCGCCATAATTGCAGCGACGGGGATAGCGTCCGCCGCTATCCTGGCCAATATCGTGGGCAATGGGCTGGCGGCACGCGCTCAGAGACATCAGGACATCCGGGAGCGCAAGCGCGAAGTGTACGTGAGATTATTGGAGGTACTATTTAAGACGTTCAAGATAATAGACATCGAGGACGAGGCTAAGCAAGTAAAGATGCAGGCTGACATCGTTTCTGAGATGCGCGACATGACGCCGACATTTATGCTTTGGTCGAGCCGACCGGTCATTAAAGCGTGGCGAGACTGGCTACAGCAAGCCCGGAAGTGGGAAGGCGGAGCCTCGCCTGGTCAGGCGGTCGGGTTTTTGATAGGCCTTTCTGACTTAGTGAACCAGATAAGAAGCGAATTTGGTCTGCGGAAACTGCGTCCCGGAGAGAGTCTAGGGGTTTTCATAACTGATATTGACGAATATGTCGCGCAAAAGTAGTAGGACTGACAGGGCACTGCGTACCGGGACAATAGCGGGTTATAATGAAAGACACCTAGTGCATTGACAGGAAGGGAGTTTCACAAATGGTCTCCACTGATGCTCCACGCGTGGCGTTAATCCAGTTTCCGGGCTCCAATTGTGAGTGGGAAACTAAGCGGGCGGCCGAAGCCGCCGGCATAATCTGCGATATCTTCCGCTGGAATCGCGACCCCAGCCTGCTGGCGGAATATGACGGCTATATTATCGGCGGCGGGTTCTCCTATCAGGACCGGGTGCGCTCCGGCGTGATTGCCACCAAGGAGCCGATAGTGGCTACTATGTTTGAGCAGGTCACCGAGGAGGGCAAGCCGGTGCTGGGCATCTGCAACGGCGCTCAGGTGTTAGTGGAGGCCGGTCTGATTCCGGGACTAAACCCCGGTCAGGTAGAGATGGCCCTGGCCCCCAACTATCCCGACCCCGCCGGCAGACTGAGAGATTTTTGCTGCCGCTGGGTATATCTGAGACATTCCTGTCCCCAAGGCCGCTGCGAATTGACCAGTCATATGGAGAGCGACTACGTCTGGCCAGTGCCTATCGCCCACGGCGAAGGCCGCTTCACTACCCGCACCGCAGGGTTGATTGACCGGCTGCGCGAAACCGACCAGATTGTGTTCCAATACTGCGACGCGCAAGGCAATGTTGAGAACACCCCCGAGATCAATCCCAACGGGGCGATGGCTAATATCGCTGGGCTGTGCAATCCAGAGGGCAATGTGCTGGCGATGATGCCTCATCCGGAGCGGGCCAGTTTTGTGCGGCAGTTGCCGGTGGAGTTAGGCGCGTCGTGGGGCGAAAAGAAGAGAGAAGCCTGGGGCAGCCGGGAGGCAATGGCGGCACCAGGGCCGGGCCGGCTGGTGTTTGATTCGCTGCGCGAAGCCTTACTGCCGGCAACAGTGGCCGGATAAGGGCAAAGCATATAATGCCCTATTGTAGGAGGGCCATCCCTGGCCCGACACCATCGCGACAAGAATGTCGCTCCTACGGGAAGAAAGGAGTCAGCGATACAAAATGCAGATGATTGAACTGCTGGTCAAACTGAAGATACCAGATGTCACGGCCTTGACGGCAGCAGCGGCGCTACGGCGGCGTATGGGCTATGGGGAGGTACTCAAGGAATTGACTCGGGCTGATTACTATGCCTTGCACCTGCAAACCGACAGCCAGCAATCAGCCTTGGCCCTGGCCGAGGAACTGGCCGAAAGCACCAACCTCTTCGTCAACCCTAACAAGCATACCTACGAACTGCGGGGCCCGGGCGAGAAGGTTAAGCCGACCTCTGAAGACGGAGTATGGCCGGTGGAGGTGCTGGTGACGGATGCTGAGGGGACCGAGGCTACCGAAATTCAGCAGGCCCTCAAGGAGCGGCTCGGCTACGCTGAGCAGGTGGCGGGCGTGGAGCAGGGGACGCTGTGGATTATGAAAGTGGCAGCCGCGGATTTGGCCACGGCACGTCAGATCGCTGAGGAAATGGCAGTAACCAAAGCCCGCGACGAAGGCCTTCTGGTCAATCCCCACTTCCAGGCCTGGGAGATATTGTAATCATCACTTGGCGAATCACTTGTGGGATGGTACAACAAAGTAATCTCGTATTCATCCGTAGGAACGGAGCACGTGAGCAATATGTCGTGGCTGTTGGCAGTAGTGATGTTAATTGCCTCAAGTGGGGCAATGGCGGCCGCAGAGCTGCAATTGGGCGTGGCGCCCTTGACGCAGAAGGTGTTGCGCAGCAGCGGGGTGCAAGCCTTGCCCAGCGAAGGGTTGGAACTGTGGGGTGCGGGAAATGAGAAAGTCAGTATCCAACTGGTCATTACCGCCGGCGATGAGCCGCTGAAGGAGCTATCAGTGACGCTGGCTGGCGACCTGCAAGGACCTGACGGGGCGAGGCTGGCCGCCGAGCACGTAGCATTGATGCAGGTAGTCTATATTCCAGACCCTGAGGGGCGCGGAGCGGCCGATACGGAATTGTACGGGCGGCCCGAAGAATTCACAGACCCCGGCGTCAGAGAGTGGCCCGACGCGCTGCCGCCGTTGCAGGGACCACTGGAGGTGTCTGCGGGAGCCAATCAGCCCATCTGGGTGAAAGTGTCCATCCCGCAGTACTGTGCGCCGGGGCTTTATGAAGGGCAAATGATAGTGAAGGCTGGTGGCGTCGCGGCCAGGCAAGTTCCGTTGAAGGTACACGTGTGGTCGTTCAGCCTTCCGGTCACCCCCCATCTGCGCACCTTGTTTAACACCTACTATCATCTTGTCCTTCCGTTTCATGGAGTCGAGCGTGACACCCCGCAAGGACAGGCGATCTCGCTGCGTTACTGGGAGATGCTGCTGGATCATCGTCTGTCCCCAGGCCTGCCGCCGCCCTTCGAAATCAACAGCCCTGAGGGATTGACGCGTCTCCGTGACCCCCGCCTGACTTCGATCCAGATACACTTGTTACACTCGGAAGAAGTGGCGTTCTTAGCCGCACACGGATTGCTGCACAAGGCGCTGGATTATGACTATGACGAGCCCGCCGACCAAGAGACATACCAGCGGTTGATCGAGCATGGCAAGCGGGTTCATGAGATCAATCCTGCCGCGAAGATAATTCTTCCCTTCTGGTGCGCGCCGAACTTCGGCGAAGCCACGCCTGTTGAACTATTGGCCGGGACGGTTGATGTCTGGTGCCCGGACACATCCACCCTGGCCGAAATCCTCTGGCAGTTCTCCGGCCACGACGAAAGGGTCCGAGCCCAGCTTCTGGAGCGGCAGGCCCTGGGCGAGGAGCTATGGACTTATGTGTGCTGTGGCCACCGCCGCGATCTGTGCAATTTCTTCATCAACCAGGAAGGCATCCGGCACCGACTACTGTTCTGGCAGATGCGCCAGCAGCGCCTGGATGGTTTCCTGTACTGGTGCACGACTTTTTGGGAGAAGGTAGATCCCTGGGAGGACATTAAGACTTATCGAGTTGACACTGCCTATGGCGAGGGGTCGCTGCTGTATCCCGGGAACAAAGTGGGTATAGACGGGCCGGTCAGTTCCCAGCGCCTGGAGTGCATCCTGGCGGGGATGCAGGATATTGAGTACTTTGAACTGCTCAAGAGGGTGGCCGGGGAGGACGCCGTGCAGCAAGTCATTGGCCAGATGACGACCGACTGGACCCACTATTCCAAAGATGATGCCCAGTTAGAGGCCATTCGACATCAGATAGGTGAGACTCTGGCCGCCTATTGTGAATAGCGACCCTTGTACCTGGCCAGTGAAGTCTTTGGGGGCAGTTAGATGTTGTGTGTGCCTGGGTCATCGGGCGTAGGGGTTATTGGCCTTCAGCATACAGCACTTTTTGTATTTTTTGCCGCTGCCGCAGGGGCAAGGATCGTTGCGATTCGGTTCGCGCTGGGCGATGTAGGTAGCCGCCTTGCCCAGACTGGTCTCAGCGGCCTCGGTCATGGGAGTCTCCGGGCCGCCGGCTTCAGTGCCGGCCGGCACAGCGGCGGCTACCGGCTGCAGCATCGGGGTCCCGGTTTCCATATCTTGCACTTGCATTGCGGGTTGTTGGGCGACAGCCTCAGTCATCAGCATCGCCTTGGTCATATCCCCGGCAATGTGGTCCAGCAGCGTCTCAAAGTAGTCATAGGCCTCGCGCTGGTATTCAATGAGCGGGTCGCGCTGGGCGTGGGCCCGCAGGTGGATGCTGTCGCGCAGATAATCCATCTCCTGGAGATGCTCCATCCAGCGGCTGTCAATAATGCGCAGTAGCCAACTGCGCTCGATCTCGCGCATCAACTCAGGGCCGACCAGCCTCTCGCGCTGCTCATACAACTGTCGAGCAGCCTGGTGCAACCATTCGGGTAGGTCGGCGGGAGGAATCTGATACATTTCATCGCGGCCAACAACAGTGTCAATCCCCGGCACCACTTCAAGCAGGCCGGCATATAGAGCCTCCAGGTCGCGGTCTTCGGAATGGATTTGGGGACTGGCATAAGCATCTACCACTTGATCAACGGCGCGATCAATCATCCGCAGGATATGCTCGCGGACATTCTCGCCTTCCAGCACGCGGCGGCGGTCACCATATATGACCTTGCGCTGATGGTTCATTACATCGTCATACTTCAGAGTTTGCTTGCGGATCTGGAAGTTGCGCAGTTCTACTTTTTGCTGGGCGCGCTCCAGAGAGCGACTGACAATCTTGTGTTCCAGTGCCTCCTCCTCCGGCCAGCCCCGCAGGAACACCCCAAATCGCTCCGGCCCGAATAGTTTCATCAGTTCATCCTGCAGGCTGACATAGAACCGCGAACTGCCCGGGTCCCCTTGGCGGCCTGAGCGGCCCCGCAACTGGTTGTCAATACGGCGGCTCTCATGCCGCTCGGTGCCCAGAATGTGCAGCCCGCCCGCCCTTTTGACTTTCTCATACGGTTCGGGGTTGACGGCTTTGTCGGGGTCTTCCGGCTTGCCGCCCAGGACAATATCTACGCCGCGGCCGGCCATATTAGTGGCGATGGTTACCTGGCCGGGCCGGCCGGCTTCAGCGATGATTCGGCCCTCCTGCTCGTGGTATTTGGCGTTAAGGATATTGTGAGGAATACCCTCATCAAGAGCCATAACCAACCGTTGCCGGTGACGCTGCCGGTCGCGATCACCATGTTCCTCATCGGCTATCTGCAACAGGGCCAACAGAGTCTGAATATTCTGGTCATCAGTCGACTCGGGGTCAATAGCCAAATCCCGCGCGACAGCCGCCAAGTCGTGCCTGCCCAATTCATCCAAGGGTGTGCGCAGTAGTGCAGTGTATTCGTTCTGCTGGTCACGCGGCACGTCAGTGCCGTCCAGGAGTTTAGCCTGGCAGAGCAGTACTAAGCAATGGCGGCGCAGTTTGTCGGGAGCCAACCTTGTCCCTAAGTACTCGGAGACCTCCACCGACCGCGTGCCCACCAGTACCGGCTGCTCGCGGACATACATATTCACAATCTCCGAGACTACCCCCCGATACTTGGCCTCTTCGGTCTTGTAGACCACATCAGGATTGTCTGCCCGAATGACTGGCTCGTTAGTTGGCATGACCACTACGGGCATATTATATATCTGGACGAATTCAGTCTCTTCGGTCTTGGCCGTGCCGGTCATCCCGGCCAACTTCTCATACAGGCGGAAGAAATTCTGATAGGTGATGCTGGCTACCGTCTGGCGAGCGGACTGGACATGGACTCCTTCCTTAGCTTCAATGGCCTGGTGCAACCCATCACTGTAACGACGGCCCGGCTGCAGGTGACCGGTAAACTCGTCAACTATAACTACCTCTCCATCCTTGACAATATACTGGACATCTCGCTGGTAGAGGCTATGAGCCTTCAGCGAGGCATTAACGTGGTGGGCGATGTCCAGGTATTGGGGGTCGGAGAGATTATCAATCCCCAGTGTCCGCTCGACTTTCTCCTGCCCTTTTTCAGTCAGCGCGGCCTGGTAGAATTTTTCATCATAGATGTAATCGGCATCAGCATCGTCTTCGTCAGGAGAGCCGTGCAGCCGGGAGGTGATGCGGTTGATTTCCTCGTAGAACTGGACGCTTTTCTGAGGCATGCCCGAGATAATCAGGGGCGTGCGGGCCTCGTCAACCAGGATGCTGTCCACCTCATCTACGATCGCGTAGTGCAGGTCCGGTAGCACCAGATTCTCCACGCGCCCCGTCATATTATCTCGCAAGTAATCAAAGCCTAATTCGCTGTTCTCAACATAGGTGATATCTTTGGCATAGTTGGCCTGGCGCTCGGGCGGGTCCATGTCCTTCTGAATGTAGCCGCAGGAGAGGCCCAGAAACTCGTAAATCTGCCCCATCCACTCCGACTGCCAACGTACCAGGAAGTCGTTGACGCTAACCAAATGAGCACCGCGACCGGTCAGGGCATTGAGATAAAGCGGCATAGTGGCGGCCAGGGTCTTGCCCTCACCGGTCTTCATCTCGGCGATTTTGCCCTCATGCAGGACAATAGCGCCCATTACCTGCACATCAAATGGCCGTTGGTGAATCGTGCGCCAAGCGCCCTCGCGCACCACCGCAAAGGCTTCGTTAAGGATGTCATCCAGCGTCTCGCCGGCCGCCAGGCGGTCACGGAATTCATCAGCCTTACCCCGAAGCGCCTCATCACTGAGCGCCTTAATCTCTGGCTCCAGAAGATTAATCTCCGCCACCCGCCGCCGCAGCCGCGCCACTTCGCGTGCGTTGGGGTCGAATATTCGTTTCAGCCCGTCAATAACTACACTCATAACCTAATTAAATCACCGACTATATTATATCACAAATACCACTATACCCTAAGTGCAATTAGGCCGCAGCCCTACCCCTGATGGCGTCTGTTTGGTCCGGCACCCTAACATTCGCCATCAACGGCAGGTAGACCGTTCTATGTTATCCTACGGCGGAAGGGGAAACCCACCAACCTCCTGTAGGAGGGCCATCCCTGGCCCGATTGTGGTCGCGGCAAGGATGCCGCTCCTACAGCGGCGAGATTTCTCCCTTGACATCCTACAGTGCTTTGCATAGACTATAAGGAGATTCTCCTATCAGGTGGTTGTGGTAGCGAGATTTGGCCGTTCGGGCTTGTCCCCCACCATTAGTGCAATGAGTGTAGTTTTTCAGGAGAAGATTCTATGAGACGCCGATTTAACGTGAGTATGTTATTTGTCCTACTTACTGTGTGGGGTTTGGTATTTGCCCCGCCCGCTTATGCTTACATTGATGCGGGAACCGGCAGTTACCTCTTTCAGTTGCTCATAGCCGGGTTATTTGCGGGGGCGTTCATGATTAAGATGTTTTGGAAAAGCATCAAAGCATTTCTTAAGAGCCGTTTCTCTGGGTTGGGCAAACGCGAAGAAGATGACGAATAGGCAGAATATTCCAGGCTCGTTTCGCGATCCCAGTGGGTTCCTTTTCCACCGCGATGGGGTACTCTACCGCCAGGTAAACATTGCCTACCAGGAAAACTACGATTCTCTGATTGACTCTGGGCTTTATGAGAGGCTTGTGGCGGATGGACTCTTAATTCCTCATCAGGAGGCTGATTTGGCCTATGCGCAATCTGCTGAGGTCTACAAGATAATTAAGCCGGAAATGATACCGTTTGTCTCCTACCCGTATGAATGGAGTTTTAGCCAACTCAAGGCTGCCGCCCTGACCACACTTCAGATTCAGAAGAAATCTCTTGATCTGGGCATGTCCCTTAAAGACTGCAGCGCCTACAATATCCAGTTTGGCGGCGGCAAACCCATATTCATTGATACCCTCTCTTTCGAGAAATACCGCGAGGGCCAGCCCTGGGTAGCCTACAAGCAATTCTGCCAACATTTTCTGGCCCCACTGGCCCTGATGAAGTACACGGATGTTCGCCTCCATCAGTTATTGCGAGTCTACTTAGACGGCATACCGCTGGATCTGGCCAGTTCGCTGCTGCCATTTCGTACACGGCTGGTATTCCCCCTGCTTTGTCACATTCATCTTCACGCCAAGAGTCAAAAGCACTTCGCTGACAAGAGCATAGATATGACTGGCCGGAGAATGAGTCGGCTGGGGCTCCTTGGTCTCATAGATAGTCTGACGACTATTATTGACAGGCTGCAATGGCAGCCGACTGGTACGCAATGGGCTGACTATTACACTTTTACCAATTATTCGCCCCAGGCACTGGAGCACAAAAAGCACCTTGTAGGTGAATTCTTAGATGGCCTCAATCCTAAGACCGTTTGGGACCTGGGGGCCAACGTAGGTTTGTTCAGTCGTGTTGCCAGCAGCAAGGGTATCCAGACGATCTCCTTTGACAATGATCCGGCGGCGGTGGAGAAGAATTATCTTGAATGCGTCAGCAACGGTGAAACTAACCTTCTGCCTCTGGTCGCTGATTTGACGAATCCAAGTCCCGGCATCGGCTGGGAGAATGAAGAAAGAATGTCCTTGCTGCAACGGGGCCCCGCCGACACCGTCCTCGCCCTTGCTCTGGTCCATCACTTAGCAATCTCCAACAATCTCCCTCTGGACAGGATCGCGGCTTTTTTCAGCCATATTTGCGGCTCGCTTATCATTGAGTTTATCCCCAAGAGCGACTCGCAGGTCCAAAGACTTCTTTCCACCAGAGAAGATATCTTCCCCGACTATACCCCAGCGGCTTTTGAGGCCAAATTCAGCAAATACTTCACGGTAGAGAGTTCGGCAAAGATCAGAGACTCGGAGCGAACTCTGTATCTAATGAAAAACAGGACAGTCCCAGTATGAGAAAGCCGATGGTTATTCATCCGTTTCTATTCGCGATTTTCCCTGTTGTGTTTCTAATCTCCCATAATGTTACACAAGTAAGCCTCAGGGAAGCTATAAGGCCGACATTGGTTAT
>JALGUR010000051.1 GCA_029820565.1 Candidatus Zipacnadia bacterium | reverse complement strand
TGAAGTTGCGGCCATCTCGCGAGTATACCAACTGCACGTCCATAGTATTGTCCGTATTGTGGAACACATCCAGAAAGCCAATCCACATCCCGTCCAGATTATATTGTTTCATACCATAGAAGTAGTCATCCAGATTATCCAGTTCATCATCGGGCACCACGATTGGCTGGGGTTCAGACCAATGGATCAAGTCAGCACTGCGCGCCTGGAAGATGCGCCTTTTGTTGGTGCGCCAGGGTTGGTCGGGACAATAGGGCCGCGAGAACTGCTCCAACACCGGGCTTTGGGGGTCAAACCACCCGGCACCCATGCGCGGATGGCGCGTGTTAAGGATATATGTGCGTTCGTCCAGGTCGAAAGATATGGTCAATACATCGCCCAGATGTGCTCCCCAGCACCCGAAGTGAGGCAGTTCGCCCCACGGCTGCCAGTGGATACCGTCGGGCGAAGACGCAAATTCATACTCACCCTTGTCCGGAGTGCGGTGGTTGAACAGTATCTTGAAGCGATGCTCTTCGTCTTCCTCCAACCGATCCAGGAACACATATCCCGAATGCACACTGCCGAATGTAGTCTCAAAGTCGCGGTCGCCAAGGACTATGTTGGTATCATAGCCTTCCTCAATGCGCACCCCCAACTCCGGTTTTTCCCAGTGAAGGCCATCCTCTGATCGAGCAAAGAGATAGCGGGAGGGGAAGTGGGCGGGATTGTGAAACGATCCGCCAGTCTGGACCAATTTCTGCGGATCCATCTGCCAGTCCTCATACCAGCACTTGAAGATTCCATCTGCCGGGTCGCGGATGACCCGCCAGGAACTACAGGTAAAATAGGTAACTTGCTCCCAGCGCTTGTCCTTTTGAATCAATGGGGCCTCTGCTACCTTCTCGGGCGAATGCAGCCGTCGCGTCAGATTCTGTACCGATTCAATAATCACATTGTCAAAGAAAAACTGCTTGGTATGACCAATCTGTAGCCTAATGGCATCAGCCTGCAAAGAGTCCATGTACTTAACTCCTCCCATTATTTTTCCCAGGGGTACTGGCTTGCTCCCGCTAATGCAAGCTAAGGGCGATGGGCAGGCACCTTACTGCTGGAGTTGGAATGTGTATAACTGGGCATTGCTTATGTAGAAGTATAGCTTGAGCCAGCCTTCCGGCAGCTCTTCCTTGGTCGTCCAGGTAATTTGGTGCTCGACGGTGTCGCCGGTGTAGGACACGCAGTCATCCTTTTCAAGCCCCGAGATAACTTTACCATCCCCGCTCGCCACTGCCACTTGCACATAGCCGCCGGCGTTGCACTGGGCATTGATAACCAGTTTGCCCCCTTGACTGTTGAAGGGCTTGGTGACCAGAATTCCCTCTCGCACCGCATTGGCCGACAGACTCACAAATCGGTCCACTTTCATCTTGGCCAGACCCAGGCAGTAGCCCACCTGGCTCATATCAGTGGCCTCGGGGACACTGAGGCCCTCCCTCAGGCCCCCAATCCACCAGTCATGGTGATTCTTAGCGCCACCGTGATATATATACAGTTCATCGCCCACTTGTACCGGGCCGCCTGAGGCGTTGACCATATACTGGTCCCAACTCCCCGGCCCGCCGCGGGTCAGCCACGGCCGCCCTGGTTGGAGGCGCTTGAAGTCGCGGCCATCCCGGGAATACGCCAATTGCACATCCATAGTGTTATCAGTTTGGTGGAATACATGGAGAAAGCCGAGCCACATACCGCCGAGGTCGTACTGGTTCATAAGGTAGAAATGGTCATCAATGTTATCCAGTTCATCATCAGGCACCAGTATCGGTTGGGGCGCCGACCAATTAACCAAGTCGGCGCTGCGCGCCTGAAAGATCCGCCGCTTGTTGTTACGGGCAGGATTGTCTATGTAGTACGGTAGGGAATATTGCTTCAATACGGGGGTGTGAGGAGCGGACCAGGCAATTCCCATGAACGGATGGCGCACGTTGGCAATATAGGTGCGTGAAGCCAAATCGAACGTGACCGCCACCCCGTCACCCAAGTGTTGCCCCCAAGGCCCGAACCGGGGCAGCTCTTTCCACGGCTGCCAGTGAATGCCGTCCGGGGAGGAGGCAATTTCGAAGTCACGCCTCGGCTGGGTGCGGTTCTCCAGCGTGCCGTGGTTAAACAATATCTTGAAACGATGTTCTTCCTCCTCCTCGAATGGGTCTATGAACACGTAGCCGACGTGCACGCTGCCGAAGGTGGTCTTAAACTCCCGGTCACCCAGGACTATGTTGGTATTGTGGCCATCTTCGTTGCGTATGCCTAACTCTGGCTTTTCCCAGTGGAGGCCATCGGCTGAGCGAGCAAATAGATAGCGGAACGGAAAGTAGGCCGGATCATCGTCTTCGATGCCGCTCTTCAGCGCCTCGTTCTGGTAAATCTGCCAATCCTCATACCAGCACTTGAAAAGATTATCCGCTGGGTCGCGCATGACCCGCCAGGAGCCACAGGTAAAGTAGGTAACTTGCTCCCAGGGCTTGTCCTTTTGAATCAATGGGGCCTCTGCTACCTTCTCGGGCGAATGCAGCCGTCGCGTCAGATTCTGTACCGATTCAATAATCACATTGTCAAAGAAGAACTGCCTGGTATGACCAATCTGCAGTCTTGTTGCATCTGCCTGCAAACTGTCCATGTTATCAATATTGCCTCCCGATAGTTGAACTTCTACGCCCGCACAAAAGTAAGCCTTCTATAAGGCAAAACGCACCCGCTTGTGGGGCACAATACGCACGGGCCCTAACAGGCCTGAGGGCTTGGGCTCCTGGACCAACAGATTCTGCAGCGAGTTGGCGATTCTAATCTCAAGTGTATTCTGCCCAGATTGCACTGCCTGCGTTATGTCCCACTCAAACGGTTCCCAGGCCCGCGCCCCACAATTGACCCCATTGACTATGACTTCCGCCATATCTCCGGGCCGGTTCATTTGCAGGTATAACTGGCAGTCTTTTTGAGCAGCACTGGGGCGGAACTCCTGGCGGTAAGTGGCAATGCCCGAATAATAGGGATAGCCCTGCTTATCCCAGCCCCCGGTCTTGATGTGTCCGGGCTCGGCGACCAGCCGGGGCCGGCGCTGGCCGGCGACTGCAAATCGCCCCACAATAATGACCGGGTCCCGCAATACGCCCGGTTCGTACAAGTGACCTTCGGTGACAATTTCTACTTCATTGTGTCCTTCTTGCAGCAGGCCGTCCAGGCTCGCCTCATAGATATAGTGGTCAAGATACTCGCCCGGTGCAAACTCCACAACTTCCTCGCCATTGACGAGCACCCGGTAGTCAATTACCTGGGAGCGCTGCCACACCTTCTCAACTGCCAGTCCATCCAGCAGCAATCGGGCCTGCCCGGGAATCGCCTCAGCCGCGAATGTTGCCGTGAAGATGCGTCGCTCCTCGTCGGAGTCCCGACCCGACACGCGGTTATTCATCTGGTAGTCCCAGTGCACCAAGGGCAAGGCATTAGGTTTGACAGTCTCAAACTCCCAGGTATCACGTAGTTCAATGACTCGGGGCATACTCCGCACACGCGAGGAAACTACTTGCGGCTCCTTTAGCCTGCCGACGGTGACGCTGTAGCGGCCCGCTTCGCTAACCAATCCCACCGCCTCCTTCTCCGTCACCTCAATTATGGGCAAGTCAGCATCAATGAGACGTGTCTTCGGACCCTCAGCATCGGGCTGGATGCACAAAACCGTGGCTCCGGTAGGCGGTAGACTGATAGGGATACTGAGACCATCCGGGGGCCCCTGAGCGATATACACCGGCTCGACCTCGCCTGTCTCGGCATCCCAGAAAGTCACTTCACCGCTGAAGTCTACTGATACCGTGCAATTGTGGGTCTGCTCGCGGCTGGTGTTTTCCAGCAGCAGGAAATGCGCATTTTCTCGACGGTAGTGGAGATGTACCACATCGGGTACCACGTTGCCCTCAGCATCAACAACGCTCACGTCCGGCGTGATGGCCGCCCGCAAGGCCTCCCCCAGCGGCGCCAGCATCGCCTCATCAGGCGTGCCCGGGGGTGAGCCTACCAGCAGTCCACCAGGCGATGCCTCGGGCTCCTTGGTTGCTAATACTATCTGGTCAGCCTCGGCCACCGTCAGGCTCAGATCGTAATCGTCACCAAAGATTTCGGCAAAGATCTCCCTCACAAAGTTGTCTTCACCTTCTTCGGTTGACTTAGTCGGCAGAGAACCCAGGGCAATGATGCGGCCGCCCTGCTTCACGTACTGGTGTAACACACGGGCTGTCCGCCGACTGATGGTGGTCACTGCCGGCATGACCAAAATATTGAAGCTCTCAGCCAACTCGCCGTCGGGACGCCTTATACCAATTTTGCCATCGGTGAAATCAGCCTGCTGCAACATTTCTTCGCTGACGAAATCGTAGTCATAGTTCAGTTTGAGCAGCAGCCGGGTGAACTGATTGAAACTTCCCGCCAGTTGCTCGGCTGCCTCATTGCCGGCGGGGGCCATCTCCGCCCACATTGACTTGTTAGGATAGAAGAAGGCAACATCAGCACAGTGCTGGCCATCGCGGAACAGCGCACACAGCCGGCCAGTGTAGTCAGACAGCAGCCGATAATAGGCCCAGAAGGGCGACTGATAGAATTCGCCCGGTGGGCATTCCCACTTACGAAAGCCCTGGATGGAGTAATAGAAGGCGTGCGGCTCTAATAGGTTCACTCCCAGGGCGATGTGGAAGTCGGCCATCCACTTTAGATTACGCAGATCAATGGCCCACTGAGAGGCCAGGCCAAAGCACTCACTCATCACGACCGGCTTGCCCAGCAGATGAGCGGCCGACGAAGCAAACTTGCACGCCGCGATGTTGTTAGCCGCGTACGGCCCTGCACCAGGCGGCCAGGTGCCCTCGCCCAGATAGTCGCACCCGCCCCAGTGCAGATACTGCGCCGCCTGGAAATAATCCCCATGGCAGCGAGTTCCCTGCATAAGCTCTCCGTCACTTAGCAAGTGGCCGATGTGATTGAGTTTTACTGAATCGCAGTAGTCATATATCTGCTTCATGTAGTTACGGGCGAACAGGTCGGTAACCGTAGCCCAGTAGTCGCACCGTATCTTGGCAGTGTGCGGACCCATATCCCGGAACAACGCAGGAAGTGCCGGCAGGAGCGGGTAGCCAGCGCGCCACTCAAATTCTGCAGGTAGCCGCGGCGTCCACACGATTGCATCGTCTCGGTGCGGATTCATACTCGGCTCATCGGTGAAGATGCCATCCACCGTAGCCCCAAAATCTTCGCGGAACCGCTTGGTATACTGCTTATGAGTCAAATCGATAAACCGGGCAATAGCGTCAGGATTAAGAGTGTCCACATAAGCGCCAAAAAAACTACCATGGTGCCACATCCGCGAGAATACATAGACCCGGAAACTGTCCGGCGCAGTCCAGGCCAACTTGTGCTCGCTAACAAAGTCGGCCAGATTCACTGCGCTTTCAGGAAATGCAGTCGGCTGGCCCTCCACCAGAGGCACGCCGATGACAGCAATGAGTTCATCACCTACTTCCAGAGTGTGTGCCACTTCTCCCGGCTCCACATCAAACTCATCGCTGACAATTACGCTGGACATACGATACTCGGGGTGGTCCTCGTACACCTGGGCGTCAGCGGGGCCGCTGGGCCAGTTGTTCTCATCATATAGATAAGCCTTCATCCCCAGTTTCTTAGCTTCATCAATGGCCGCGGCGCACTGGTCCAGCCATTCGTCTGATAGATACGGAGTAATCAGTCCGTGGCGAGCGTGGAGGATGAAGCCGCCAACGCCGTGTTCGTTCATCTCTCGCACTTGCCAGCGAGTCTCGGCCTCATTTAGTTCGTGATTGAGAAACCAGAACGGCGCAAACCGGAACCGATTGTCGGGGTCAGTAAACTGTCTCTTGAGGCCGTCAATACTCATTGGGTAGACTCCCTTCTCAGTATATTATTGTGTCTATTTCGCAGGCGCAACGGTATATCCTGCTTGAGAGTCAGGCAAGTAAACTGCGGGGCCAAACATATAGGCATACAAAAAACGAAAATGCCACCGGGAGATGGCATTTATTTGCTGTAGTCTCTGCAACTGGTCACGAGCACTGCGCGTAGTTGCAGATTATCATAGTAGGCAATTATCCGCCGGTTGGCAAAGCCAGCTATGCGAAATTAGGCCGCAGCCACTTGGAATGTCCGTCTGCGAAGGTGAAGTTAGCCCCCTCGTTGTGGCGGCCCGCCGGTATTGAACCGATAGTGGTGTCATCGCCATCGGGATTAGGGTCGGTTACATTAGCCGGATATTCGTACCAGGCCGCCGGCAGGCTGGCATCACCAAAGATCACTACCTGAGCCGGGTAGTCCACCGCACCTTGGCAATAACCCGCCATCCAGTAGTTTATGGCATATCCAGGGCTGGAGGAGGGCTCGTCAGGACAGACCATTATCTGGTAGTTACGGACATAGGGCTGCAAGGTGTCAGGCCACCTGGGCCCGGGGACATAGATCCCGTCATAGTCCTCGACATACATAAGGGTAGCCAGGCCAATCTGGTGGATATTAGACAGGCACGAGGTCGCCGTTGCCTTTTTCCGGGCCCGCGAGTAGACGGGCATAAGGATCGAGGCCAGAATAGAGATTATGGCTATAACTACTAACAACTCAATTAAAGTAAATCCTTTACGCATTATCATTCACCTTCCTATAAACACCACTGTAATAATGCAAAACCCTCTACACCTAATAGACGCTTGCATATAGTCAGAAGTTCCTGGATAGAACGCCTATTTGCTCACCGGTTTGCGCCACGGCTGTTTCCAGACCACCTCCCATTCTAACTACTATACCATTCAGGCTCAATATTGGCAAAAATGTTATCCCGCTGGCATAAATCGCCGAAGTAAGCCCATTCATCATCACTGATCAATTCGCCTCCTGCGTACTTGCGGGCCAAGTCCACCACTCTCTTAAAATCAGTATGATGTGATTGGATGCGAGCCTGCCCATAATCGCGGGCCGCCCAGGTAGTAATCAGAAATTGCCAGTCAGAGGCCTGCAGTAACAATAATTCCCGTAACGCCTGCTGCATAAACTTGCGCATAGTCTGGTCGTGGCCGCTGCCATAGTCCTGCATAAGAGTACGTAAGTCCAATTCGGCGTCGTAGATGCGCTGCCAGGTCCAATTGGTGTCCTCATTCAGCCACACCCAATGACCACCGCCCGCACCCCAGGAGCCCTCGGGCAGAGTAACGGCGCTTTGCGGCGAGTATCGGGCCAGGTATTCACTGCCGGTCAGCACTTCAATTTCAGGGTCTTGATGCATCCAACGCAGCGCATGAACCAGAAACCGGGGTCCTTCAAACCACCAGTGGCCAAATAGTTCGGCATCAAAGGGGGCACAGAGCACCGGTAGTCGGCCGTTCGGATGTGGTTGAGGCCGCAGGGCCTGCTTGACAGTCCACAGAAAATTGCCGGCATGCTCACGCAGTTGCCCCTCAGCCCAATCGGGATGATACACCTGTTTGGTGGCCAGGTTATGGGCGGCATCGGTAATCCGCCAGTAGCGCAACTCGCCCGGAATATGCTTTTTGTGAAACTCTAAATAATTGAAATCGCCGGGATAACCATGCTCAGCACTCCAGACTTTCAAGCCCGTCTGGGGATCGCGCACCAAAGCGGCCGTGGGCGGGTGGTCTTCATAGTAATGGCCGACAAAGTAAGGGATATACGGGGATTTATGGCCACCATACGGACGGGGCTCGCGGGCTTTACGAATGCGACCCCATAACTTCCCCAAGGTATGTTGCCAGTCAATATCTACCGGCTCCGGGCCGCCCCCGCCCAGCATATGAGTGTCAACTATAAAGTAGTCCAATCCATTGTCAGCCAGGAATTCCTCAATTCCCCGACGCGGAAAAGCCTGTGTGGCACCAGCGACCTGGGCCGGCGGAGCCCACTCGCAGCGCGGCCGGTAAGCGCCCTCTGGTAGCCAGAAGGCCCTCGGCCAGCGCCCAAAATGCTTCCGATAGGTTTGGACGGCCTGGCGCACTTGCACCTCAATACTGGCGTCCTCATGCAGTAGCGGGAGATAGCCGTGGGTGGCTGCCGAGGTCATCACCTCAATGTGGCCGGCGTCCTGCATCTGTCGGTACTGAGCCAGGATATCCCGATCATAGCGGTTGCAGAAACTATCACGGAGGGCTTCGTAGCGCTCCCGCCATCGTCGCGCCAGGTACTCCAGGTGCCCCTCTCCCCAACTGCCGAACTGTCCCTCGTCTTCCCCAGCCCAGTGTATTTTGTCATTCAGATAGTTAGCAAACCATTCCTTGAAGCGCTCATCGGCCAGTTGCTCCATAGTGACCGGGCTGAAACTTACCACAATATTGGCGGCGATGCCTTCGTAGGCCAACTCTTCAAGGGTCCACAGCAGCGGAATATAAGTATCAGCCGCCGCCTCATAGAGCATCTGGGAGCCGTGCGGCCACGTCCCATGCCCCAGGACATAGGGAATATGCCCGTGTAATACCAATACAAAACAGCCCAGTGGTTCAGTCATAGGATCTCCTCAGTGAGTCAGTCCCACTTGACCCGGGAAAAGTCATGGAGAATCAGACGTATTGGCTCTCTGGATGCGATACTGCACGGCGCTTACGTATGCTTGTCGGAGGTCATTTGCCTCGTCATCACTCAGGCCTAATATATCCTTAAATACGATATCGTCTAACCTTCGCCGGTCGTCTTGGGCGACCTCATCCCATGCCGGCAGCACCTCTCTGTGGCAAAGGTTGTCAAAAGCCTCCTCTAGTTCCCTTACAATACTGTCATCTATTCTTCGCGGATCAATGACACGAATAGACTTTATGTCCATGATTTTCAATTGGTTAGATAATGTGCGGTCCCTGTTCTCGATGTAGCGCCCAGAAAACTCAACGCAAAGCGCTGTGAAGGTAGAATTCAATATTGCGCAAAGTGCTTTAGGATACGCGCTAACACATAGCTCAGCCTGACAATCTGTCGCAATTGCACTTGCTTGGTTATAATGTACTCGGTAAGCATCCCAAATAAGACCTGGCATTACTAGCTCACGGTTCTGTCTAATACCCAAGTCATACCATAGGTGCGAGCTTGCCCTATCACGGCAGGTAGCGGTTTCGTGATAACCTTGAGATTCGCCCCACTCAACATAGGCCAAGACACCAGGGAATTCCTGCTCAAGTTGTTCGCGTTCTAACGGGCAAGAAAAGATGAGGTCTTCCGCTCTTTGAATAGACAAAGTACGGTAGGGCTTGATTTTGGTGACTCCGGGATAGACGAACCTTACAGGCAGTCGGAAGCGGACTCTGCCAGCTGGATCCCGCAGCATGTACTCATCAGGTATTCTCTCCACATCAAACGGATTACCCGCATTCTCCAGGCAGAAAAACGCCTGGGCTCCCGTAGTAATACCACGAGTGACAAAGGCGGGGGGATTGTCACCTTCCCCCAGAGGGACTATTAAATCAGGATGAGTACCAAGCGCCTTGAAATAGCCGATCGGCGCTCTCAGATACTTCCCCCATTTCTCAGAGCTGCGCAGGCTGCTCTGGGGCACGCATAATGTCTCCCACCCGTTCGTCCTTACGTATTTTACTTGTGGGTCGTCCTGAACTTCGGTCAACTGTGTGTTTCCGAGCGCAAATACCTCTCCATCTTGCTGTTCTGCCTGCTCGATCGCCTCTGTCAATTCGTCGACCTTCTGCCAATGGCGAATGTTCGCTGTCTCATTTCCTTCCGTAGGCAATGGAATAACTTGAGAAAGGGGTTTGGTCAAGCGGACAAACTTAACTTGCTGCTCATTAAGCGGCTGAGGTGATTGCACCCTTTCAACAATGAGGATTAGAGGGAGCATCTGAGTCGTCTCAAACCACCGCTCCACTCGGGACTCTACGATGGCGATAATTTTTGTGGTCGTTAACAATAACTCTTTAAGGCCCTCTCCGAAGTTCGCATCAAGCCAGGATGAGAGAGTCACGTAACCTAACCGGTCTCCTCCGTTTTGCAGGAACCGTAGGCCATGAGGAATGAAGTAAGCGTAGATACCTGCTTGTTTTGAAACGCTAAGGCCAGGAAAATCGCGTCCCAGGCAATCCTCTAACTTCTGCTTATAATCTTCTCCGAATATTTCTTCGTGCAACTCCTCATGGCGAGTGTAGGGAGGATTGCCGACCACAAAATTCATAGGCGGGACCTCCCGCCTAATGATGTCGGCGGAAAGCTGCTTAGTCTCTTCCTCGAAACCCAGTGGCAAACTCTCTTGCCTAAGACCTATTGTCACAGAGCTTCCTGTGCCCTCAACATCAAAGAAATCCTCCGCGATGACAATCGGATAGTTCTCATGACTCGACAAATCACGGATCGCGAGGTTAATAGTGGACAGATGAGCCGGGAACCGAGCTATGTCAATGCCCCAAATCCGCTCGAGTAGCTGCTCGTGTCCCACCTCGGCGTCGAGGTACTTGTATCGGTAGTACATTCGGACGAGAAAGGTGCCAGAGCCACAACCGGGGTCCAAACCTACCGCACCAGCATCTCTCTGACAAAATCCCAGAATCAGATCAACAACGGGCACGGGGGTGAAGAATTGCCCCATATAGTGACGTTCCGTTTGGTCTACCAAGCGCTCAAATATTCCGCCAATGACATCATAGGGAATATCAGCATAATCCAAGGACCCGATGTATCGTATAATGGTAGATAAGTGGCCGACAGCACTATCTGGAATAGGGATTGTATCCACAAAGTCAGTCTGAAAAACCGTTTCGTAATCTCCAGATTCCCGTTGCGCTGCTATCAGAAACACGTTTAGCACTTCATGAAATATCTCGTGACTCCCATCAAGCGGCAAAGTAAGCCGAGACAGCCTTGGGTAGCGGCTTCTTAGCACATAATAAAAAATGGCTTTGTTGATAAACGTGTATAGGAATTGTCTGGCTAATCGCTCGCACTCATGCTCCAGTTGTTGGTCAGTATCCGGCTTGGCGCGCCCCTCATCCAATACCCATCTATCAAAACCGTCTCGGAACTGCGCGTCATCTCTGAATTGTCGCGCCAAGAATTGGGCAATCCCGCCTTCAATGATAAACCCGTCCACTAGTCCTACCAGCGCTTTGGGAACACCTTCATCGAACCGACGAGGAGTGCGGCGGCCCCTAAGTAAATCCATGTAGTAGCTCAGAACTACCCGCATACTGTTCTTTATCTCTTGTTCTTTCGCCCGATAGCGCGACAATTCGCTGACCACTATAATAGTAAAGTCATACACTCTTTGCTCGGTTCGCGCGTCCCAGAGTACAAACTGATTAACATCATGAGTTGCCGCATAGGGTGCCTCAACACTGCGCGCCTTCGCACAGGCCTCTGCTCGCAGGTCCTCTCCAAAAATATCGACATCGGCACTAGGCCGTTTCACGGTAATAGTAAGTTGGATCTCGCCTGTATTGGAGTACACAAGTATGTCGGGTCGCTTGCCGGTGCTTATTACCCTTTCTTCACATACAGCGCGGGTCAGAAAGCTGCCAATATCAGACAATATTGCAGTTATCCAACCAGCCAGCTCTCCGGCATACGTCCACTCAGTAACCTCCGTTGCTCGAGCCATTCACCATTCACTCTCCCAGTAGCAGCAATGTATTCCCCTACCTACTCGGCTTCCAGTTGATGTTTATCCTTCCAGTTTGTTGACCGTCTTGGTCACTGCTTCCACGACATATTCAATATCTTCGTCAGTGAGCAGGCAGGAGGCGGACATAGTGGCCATCTGCCTGTAGACCTCCTCGGCTACCGGGCAGCGGGCCGCCCAGTCTTCTTCGCCATCCCGGTACATAGAGAAGCGGTAGATGGGCAGATAGTGGGGCACAATCTGCACCCCGAAATCATTATAGGCCATAGCGATGAAATCGTCCACCGTCGCCCCAAACTCCGAGCCGTCAAACAGAAGTTGATAAAGGTGATAGACGTGCTCGCCGCCTTCGGGTTCGTAGGGGACAGTCAGGCAGTCAATATCCTTTAGTCCCGCGCTTAACTTGTGGGCAATGGCCCGGCGCTGCTGGTTCAATTGGTCAACTTTTCTTAACTGTACTCGGCCGACGGCTGCTTGTACCTCACTCATATTGAAATTATGAGGCACAACCCCCCGCACCCGCTGGACATCATAGAGGAAGGGCAGCCAGTAGCGCTCTTGCTGTTCATATAGCGTAGTCCCAACCCAGCGCAGCCGAGGGATGTCGTAGGCATCCTGGTCATTATTGGTGGTAATCATCCCGCCCTCGCCCAGAGTGGTCATATTCTTGACCGTGTGGAAACTGAAGCAGCCGAAATCACCGATGGAGCCCACATAGCGGTCCTTGTAATGGGCTCTGGGGGCATGGGCGCAGTCTTCCACCACCGCCAGGTCGTGCTGTCGGGCCAGGTTCATAATCGGGTCCATATCGGCAGGCAGCCCAGAGAAATGGACCACATAGATGGCTTTGGTGCGGGCAGTGAGCGCGGCCTCGATTGTCTCCCGCGTAAGGTTAAGGGTGCGGGGATCAATGTCGGCAAAGACCGGCTTGCCGCCAACCCTTGACACCGCCAGGGCGGTGGAGATAAAAGTGATGGCGGGCACAATTATCTCATCACTCGGGCCAATCCCTATCAATTCGCCGGCCAGTTCCAAAGCAGCGGTGCAGTTGCAGACGGCAAAGGCGTGCTTGACCCCGATAAACTCAGCAAATTCCTTCTGGAACGCGTCAATCTGCGGCGGGGTTCCCACACCAGTGGCCAGAGTGTCGGACTGGAGGGTTTCAATAATGGCGGCAAGTTCCTCTAATCCATAGCGGTTTGATATTTCAGGATAAGGAAGTCTGAGTTTGTTCATCAGACTTAGTCACACCCTTTCGATAGTCACGTCGCAAGGATGAACATAAGGAAATTTAGATATCTGTCTAATTCTTTGTCGGAATGCAAGTCTCCTTCGGAGCCAAGAGAGGACATCGTTTCACTGGGGCCTCGTTTGGTTCGCTACCAGATAGGTCTGATTTAGGTCCCGCTGGTTGCCGGCCCAGGTCGGTCGGCCCGCAGCCGCCAGAGAAATAGCAAGGCGGCTACCAGCGGCAAGCAGGCTACTGTGCCCATACCCCACCGCAAGCCGACATAATCACCAAGAGCGCCAATGGTAGCGGGCCCTACGATACCGCCGATGTTTCCGGCAGTGACCAGCACCGAGAACATAGTAGCCCCGCCGGCGGGGAACCGCTCAGCAGCGTAGGCTACCGTACTGGGCCACATACACGCTACCGTCGCGCCCAATAAAGCGAGAGCCGCCGCGGCCGTCCAGCCCGAAGCGGCCAGAGCGCCGACCAGTAGACAGATTATGCATAATGTAGCGGCCACCAGCAATAGCAGCATCGGTTTCAGGTGACGAGCCAGTCCACTGACCCCGAATCTGCCGGCAGCCATCAGTACGTTGAACGCCAGCAGTATAGAGGCACTGGCCGAACGCGGCCATTGGAAAACCTGCTCCATGTAGGCCGGTAGCCACTGGGCCGGGCCCAGTTCGGTGCAGGCGGCAATAATCATCATTAGCACAATGACTATAAGTAAGGGATTGCTCAACAGTTCTACAGCGGCAGTGCGCCCGGCCTGGCGCTGGATTTGCGGAAATTCACAGGAAGCAACACAGAGCAGATAGGCTACCGCCGGCAACGTCATCAGGGGAAATACCACCCGCCAAGTCCCGATTCCGCCCAGAATCGCGGTGGTTACTGCTACAGCGCCCACTGCGCCAACAGGATAAAATGCGTGCAGAAAATTCAACGCGCTGGCTTTGCGTGCCGGCCGAAGCGCGCAGACCAGCGGGTCCAGGAGGACATCAAATGGGCCACTGAAAGCACCTGCTATCAAACATGCTCCCAGAAGTAGAAAATAGGTCGGGGCCAGGCCCATCAAAACCAGCCCTACAATGACTCCCACTGCGCCAATCAATAGCAGGGGCTTCAGACCGAATCTATCGGCGAGCGGACCGGCGCAGAGGATAGCCGGGACCCTTCCCACAAACATCGCGGCGGCGACAAGCCCTAACTGTGTTTTGCTCAGCCCAAAGGTGGCGCCAATCGCGGTCAAGCACACCGGAATGGCGTTCAGCGAGGTGGCCACCACAATCATGCCTATATAACTGCCGCCGATCAGCCGCGTGGTGTTGCCCAACGGCAGATTGCCATTACCTTCAGGTAGGGCGCCTGGCGGGCGCGTCAGGTTATGGAATTCGTTCATCTGTCAATCTTGACTTCAACTTGGTCATTGGCGCGTAAGCGGGGTCCTGGAACCCCGCCTGCGCAGGTTGAGAACCTGCCCTCGCGGGCCGAAGCCCGCTACGGCAGGCGAAGGCCTGCACTACGCGCGGGACAGGTAATGGCGCAGCAGAGCCGCTTCAGTCTCGTTAGTCCAGGTAGCGGCGGGACCCAGATGGGAAGCGACCTCGGGTAGACGCTGGCTCAGCTCCGACAGGGCGGTAAGGGGCAGATGGGCGATTTGAGGATAAATGACGATTTTGCCCGGAATAAGTCCGTCACGTACTGCCCGCAGCCCGTCATGGGCAGCGTCTATGCCACCGATAGCAGCTACTGAGCGGTTCGGCGACAGTTCCCCGGCCTCGGTCATGCTCACAGTAGTTTGCAGGTCTTTAATCCTTGAACCACTGGTGCCAGTGAACCGGATTCCGTCAAATGCCACGCGGTTAAGGTCCACCTCAGTCATAGTGCCTCTGGGTATACCGGCGAACATATTCATAACTCCGCCGGCGGCCAGATACTGTGTGGCACCAATAGCCAGCGGTGCCGAGGGCACCATCACCACAATGTCATCAAAGCCGGTGGGGGCCAGTTCGCCGAGCCGCTGGGCGAAGCCCTGCTCGCCTAACTGCTGAGGATTGACACACACCAGTTGCCTGTCATGCTCCCGGGCAGCGTTATCAAATTGCTGGGCCATCAATTCCAGGCGCTCATCATCAATATCACTAACCACTACTAATTGGGGCCCTGAGGCGCTCTCCACGGCCAATTGAATGTGCATCTGCCCCATCGGTCCGGCTCCGCCTATCACGAAAGTTTTGCCGCCGGCCTTCAGATGGGGATCGCGACTGGAAGTGTATGCCTGAGATATATCGGCAGCCGAAGTGCCCAGGTAGCGGACGTAATCATAATGGATGCGCCCGACATCTATTGGTACCGGCTCAGGCAGGGGCGTCTCAAGGGCCAGGGCTAACGTTCCCTCTTTACCCAGCGCTGCCGCAGTGGCAGCCACCAGGTTCACCGAGGGGTGCCCCAGAACGATTATGTCATCAAAACCAGCAGCTGTGTGGCGCTCCTGGATCTGCTGGAGGTCATCGGGACCGCCAATATCAATGCTGAGAACCTGGGCTCCCCACCGCTGGGCGGCGCCTGATACCTCAGTGGCCAGAGCCTGGGGCAGATTGCTGACCAGAATTGTACGCGGCCCGGTGCTACCTTTAGCGAGTTGTCCCAGAGTATATTGCCGTTCGGCACCCGCGCCGATTATCCAAGTAACTCCACCTACACATAACTGGCGACGGAAATCGGTTCGGTAAGAGTGAACCACACAGGCCCACGGCTCCGACAAGGCAGCTTCGGCGTAACCGGTATGCTTCTGGAGCGGTACCACATACAGGCCATCATCGCCGCGTAGAATTTCATCGCCAAGGAGCACGTATTGCTCCAGAGCGCCAGGCAGGAGATACCCGAAGGCCAAATTCTCGCCCTTGTAGAAGATTTCCGCCTGAACTACAAAACGGTCGCCGACCGAGAATTTATCCTCAATATCCGCGCCCACCTTAACAATGGTCACAGCAGCCTCGTGGCCCATAATGATGGGATCAGTGGTCAGGTTGCGTCCGTGCAGGCGGGGATGGTCGCCCCCGAGGCGGAGAATCTTTATATCACTAAAGCACAATCCGGCCGCATCTATCCGGGCCAGCAATTCCCGCGGGCCAGGATGAGGAACTGGTATTACCACGGGCTGGCCGTCTTTACCGACATTTTCCAGACCTTTGCCAAAGACTTGCCAGGCCAACATTGTCGGCGGCACTGAGCCGCGGCCTGCTCGATAATCGCTTAAAGAGGTAGTCATTGTGTATTTCTCCCGTACGCATAGGCGAGGTTAGAGAACCCCGCCTACGCGATAGAATAAGCACATTACTTGCCAGCGGCCTCTAAATGTTCCTCGCCCATATTTACTTGCCATAGATCGTGGTGTTCACCACAGATGTTGCGTGCTGCCAGCAAGCCGGTCATCATTGAATGGTCCATATTGTTATATCGGTGCATTCCGTTACGGCCGATCAACTGAAGATTAGAGAAGCCGCCCAGGTATTCACGGAGCAGCCCCACACGCTGGGCATACCCTAAATCGTAAACTGGATAGGCCCTGGGCACTCGCATTACCGTGCCCTTTTCAGCATGCACCGGGTCAATCAACCCCAGAAGGCTGGCCTCCTGGGTAGCCAATTCAATCAAATCGTGGTCCGGCCTTGTCCACAGACTATCAGTGGCCCAGCAGCAATATTCTAATCCGATAGAACTCTTGGCTGGATTCGCCACCATCTGTGGACTCCAGTTCTTGTAGTTCTGGATGCGGGTCACTCTCACCTTCGGAGAATGGATGTAAATCCAGTTGTCGGGAAAGACTTCCGCGTCATCTATTATTAGCCCTACCACAATCAGGTAGCGATGGCGCAGGGCGCGAGCAGCTTGCAGAATTGGAGCGGGAGGCGGTGGCGCCAAACTGAATATCAACTCGGGAAGCGGCATTGAAGAAATCAAATGGGGAGTTGCGTACTGCTCACAGCCGCCAGCCGTTTCAACCACAACCGAAGTTATGCGCCTGTTGGCGTGATTCAGTTGGATGACGTGGTGGTCAAAGGCGATCTGGCCACTGCGGCCAGTAATATGGTCAGCAATACGTTCCCCCATCATTCCTGCACCCAAGCGAGGGTAATGAAACTGTGCCACGAGGCTGGTGTGGCCGGGGCGGTTGAGCCCCAATGCGTGCTTAAACGCTTCACCCAGGGAGAGAGTCCTGATGCGCTGGACCGCCCAGTCAGTGTCTATCTGCTTACAGGGCATTCCCCAAACTTTTTCGGTATAGGTCTTGAAAAAAATCTGGAAAAGTCGTCGGCCAAAGTGATGGGTGACCCATTGCTCAAAATTCTGGGCATCAGTCACCGGATTCGCTCTCGCCGCCAAATAACTACCCAGTATCCGGAGAGACTCGATTAACCGTAGCTTTGTTAGTGCCTCTGGCAGCCGCAGAGGATACCGAAATAGGTGTCCTTTATGATAGATCCTGGTTAGCCGGCGACGGAGCAAGAAGTCTGAGCCGAGCATATCATCCCAGATCTGCTGGATTTGTGGTTCCTTGGTGAAAAAGCGGTGAGGGCCGAGGTCAAAGCGATAGCCACGGAACTGGACAGTGCGGGCAATCCCACCGACTGCCGTACTTTGCTCCAGTATCAAGGGCTGCAGTCCCTGGTTCACTGCTTCGTAGCCACAGGCTAGCCCCGCCGGGCCTGCTCCAATTATTACGAGGTTATGGTCAGACATAAAAGGGGAACAACTGCGTGCCCACCCGTTTGGGCCAGCCGCTACGGCCGCGTTAGTAACGCTGCTGATAAGGCGCCCTCAATGCTTAGTGAAAGTGAAGCCAACTATGGGGCGCTCCAGGTCAGAGAGCCCGAAGTAGCCGATAATTCCCCAATCCCGCTGCGCCCGCCGCGAGTGCAGGCTGTAGGCAACACCGGCGTTGGTATTAAAGCCATCATATTCGGCCACAACGGTTAACTGATCACTCGCGGGCATAGAAAGCCCGCCTATCGGACTACTGCCAAAGCGTCCCCCACCCCAGCCTAAACTCATATACATTGGCTGCTCTGGGGGGCCAATCCGGCCCGTTATTACTACATAAGGCGATAGCGCACCATGAGGTTGACCCACCACTCGTTCCCGTTGGTTGAGAACGTCTTGTATACCGACGGCCAGGGCCGGGCGCTCAAAGCTCTCAGCCATGACTTGGACTTGTATATTATAGGCTGAGGCCCAATCGTCACCGGTCTCAATGTCTGAGATATACACGCCATGGCCCGGTTTGCCGAAACCGATACCCAGGAATGCCGTACCGTTGACATCCGGCCCTCCCCAGTCCACCTCAACACTATGGGAGGTACTGCCACAATTACCACCAAGTACCCAGTTCCCCCCACAGGGGGTATAAGCCACCGGCACGTTTTGTAGCAGTGCCCCGTCAAAACCTACTTGACCCTCAGCACTTACCGCGAACAGATTGCCGGGCAGGGCTGATGAGTGGCGAAACTGGTAGAACTCATTCCAGTTGTCAGCCACCCCGACCGAGATAGTCCCGAGCAGGGCCAGAGTTGTGACCACGAGCAATGTAACTTTGGTGATAGGTCTGCTCATCTGTGGCCTCCTTTGATAAACTTGTATACTTGCTGTCAGTAGTCCAATATGTATTTTCTCCATCGGGTGATATTATCCTCCGTATTCGCTAAGTGTTGCTTAGTGGCTTTGATTATATCACCCTCCAAGCATATTATATCACAAGTGCTGACAATTCTCATTATCGTTGCAGGAGATTGAGAAGCGACAAGGAAAACTGTTGGCAATAGCGAATTAGAGCAACAAGCCACTCTGAATACACAGTTGGGAGTGAACTAAATATGTCTGACCCTGGCCAGGTACGCGACGAATTATTAGCGATGTCCCGGAAGTTAGGAGAGCCAGCGGCGGATCTTGTCATCCTGGGTGAAGGCAATACTTCGGCTCAAATTGATGACGAAACCTTCTGGGTCAAGGCCAGTGGTGCCCAGTTGCCTCAGATTAGCGCCGAGGACTTTGTGCGCGTGCGCTTTGGGCCCGTGCTCAGTTTATTTGACTCAGAAGATATCTCGGATGAGACGGTCGCTGAGGTGTTGACGAAAGCGTGCCTGAACAATGGAAGCACCAGACCATCAACCGAGGCGCTGATGCATGCGCTACTGTTGCAACACGAGGGAGTCAAATTCGTCGGGCATACTCATCCTACGGCGCTTACTGCAGTGTTGTGCTCGCAGCGGATCGAAGAAGTCCTCGAGGGCCGTTTATTTCCCGACGAGATTGTCTGCTGCGGCGTTGCACCGGCCTGGGTGCCATACACCGATCCCGGCGTGCCCCTGGCGAGACGAGTCGCATATAGTGTGAAGGAATATATAGCCAGGTACGACCATATGCCTCATGCTATTTGGATGCAAAATCACGGCCTGGTGGCCGTGGGCACTACAACCCGAGAAGTGGAGAATATTACTGCAATGTCAGTCAAGGCGGCACGCGTGCTGTTGGGCACCTATCTTATGGATGGACCACACTTTTTGGCCGAGGCGCACGTCCGCCGGCTTACTACCCGACCTGATGAGCAATACCGCCAGAGCAGGCTTGGCTTTAAACTATAGGTCTGCTCAATGCCTTCGTATTGACACGGTGCCCCCGGTGCACTACAATACAGGCACAGACACATGAGCAGCAGAGGAGGAACGGATAGATGAGAATCTGGGCAAACATAACCATTATGATTTTAATAGCGGCTATGGCCGGGGGCTGTGGGGGTGGAGTCAGTCAACGTCGTTCTCCTATGCGCGGCAGCCGCACTGAACCTTCCATTCGGGGCACAAGTTTTCGTGAACCGGTCAGGCCAGCCTCCGAGGCTCAGGCTGAAGAACTTGACTATCATGGCTGGTCGGCCTTTCGCCTGACCAACGGATTGGTGACCGTGGTAGCGGTTCCGGCCATCGGCGGACGAATAATGGAATATAAACTCGGGAGCCATCCCTTCCTGTGGATCAATCCCGACGAGTCGAGCCAACTCTATGAGCCGCCCCAAACTGAGGAAGAACGAGTATGGCACAATTATGGTGGCTATCAAGCCTGGCCCGGCCCGCAGAAGCAGTGGACAGGGCCGCCCGACCCCCTGGGTTCAAATCTGGAGGGCGGCGAATGGACGGGACAAATTACCACCGGCCGGGGCCCAGTAGCGGAGATCGAACTGGTCAGTGCCCAGGACAAAGAGGTCACCGGGCTACAGATGAAGCGCCAGATTAAACTTTTTGCCGGCACTACCCGGCTGGCAGTTACTGAGACCTTCAAGAATGTCAGCAATAAGCCCATAACGTGGAGTATATGGACGGTCACCCAGGTGCCGGGGTCACTGTCTGCCGATAAATATAACGAGGAGTCGCGCATTTATTTCCTGCTCAACCCCAGTAGCAAGCACGGACAGGGATTTTGGCCTCTGATGGAAGTGAATCAAGCCGGCGGCCCCGACCAATTCCAGGTCATTGACGAAGGCAAGTTGATGCAAGTCTCCTATCACAATAAGCTCTGGAAGATTGGCGCTGACTGTGTGGCCGGATGGATTGCTCACGTTGATGAATTACACGAGTATGCTTATATCAAGCGCTTCCCGGTGCATAAACTGGACGACTACCCCGACCAGGGCGCTACCGTTGAAGTCTATACCAACGGTGGCGATCTGTCATATATGGAGATGGCAGTCCTCAGCCCCACCCATACCCTCCAGCCCGGCGACCAGTTCTCGTTCACCGAAGACTGGTACGCTACCCAAGTCGGCGGCCCCATTCGCGATACAACCGAATTGGCTGCTATCCAAGAGCCTCTTCAACTCGTCCCAACAGACAGTGGCCTCCAACTAACGGGGAAACTGGGGATTTTCGCCGCCGGTACGCTCAAGATTGCTCTGCTTGACACCGCTGAACAGCCGGTAGGCGAGGCCATAACTCGGCCGGTCAATCCCGCTGAGGCAGTGGTCTTCGATCAGAAGCTGCCCGCCGGCGATGGTGCGGCGAAACTCACTCTAACCCTGGAGAATAACAGTGGCACTACTCTGGGCACCGTAGCCGAATTACCAGTCCAGACTATCACTGCCCAAGCCCACTGAATACTTGCCGCAGTCCAGTAGTCAGATTGCCTGCGCTTCTCCCCTATTTGCCCTGCTCCACCGACAACAAGAGAAGAGTGTGTGTGTTGACCGATTATGATAATAGTAGTAGTCCTCGGGCAGATACCGGAGCTTCAGCCCCCCGGCAGTCCCGACTGCGGTACAAGGGCATATTAATCGCCTTGGCGGCCACCGCCAGCGTATCTCTGAATTTCGTCACTGCCAAGTACGCGATGGAGGCCATAGAGGTGTTCACCTTTGTACCTCTGTGGTTCGGTACTGCCTGCTTGTATAGCAGTGTTTATGGCCTGACACGGCGCAGACAGTGGGCCACACAATTGCGCCACGGCTGGAAGCCTCTGTTAGGGGTGGGATTGCTGTGCACGGTGGGCTCACTCTTGTTGTTCGCTGGCCTGCACCAGCTGGACCCCACAGTTACCTCGTTTTTAGCCCGTAGCGACACCTTGTTTATGATTCTACTGGGCTTTGCCGTTCTCGGAGAGCGCTTCACCGCACGGACCAGCGGCGGAATTGCTCTCGCCCTGGTTGGTATGACAATAATAACTTATGCGAGTGGCCGGGCGCAAATATGGGCTGCTACTATGGTAATAGCAGGATACCTGATTACGAGCCTTAACCGACTACTGATTAAACACATCGCTGCTTCGACCAGCGCACTGCTGATAAACTGGGCGCGAGTAACTACGGCGGCAGTTGTGCTGACGGCCGTGGCCATAGCCATTGGCCACTTTCACATCCCCTCCTCGGGCTCCCATCTGATAGTATTAGTTGTAGGCGCATTCTTCGGCCCGTTTTTGGCGCAAGCCCTGTACTTCTATTCTCTGCGCTACATCGGACTGTCGGAGTTAGCGGTGATGCGAACCACCCAGCCTTTGTTCGTGGCGTTATATGCTTCAGTATTCTTGGGAATGGTCCCTACTGCCAAACAATTTGCCGGAGGTCTATTGATAATTATCGGAGCAATATTACTGACGAGGGGCCGGTCAGTTGAACAGGTGAACGGTCGGCGTGAATCTGAGATAGTGACCAATTGACATATCCAGGCCTGGTGGTGTCGTAAAGTTTGCAACTTGCTCAATCGCGGCCCGCTCGCCCAAGGCGGAGTTGGAGAACCCCGCCTACACGCCAATACGATGAGAGGTGAATTAGGTTGGCCGATTATATCAAGTTCCTGGGCACGGCTGGCGGCCGCTTCGTAGTGGCTACTCAACTGCGCTACTCGGCGGGTACTTGGTTGAGTTTGTCTGGCCAGAATATAATGTTAGACCCCGGGCCCGGCACCTTGGTGCGCTGCTGGGCCAGCCGCCCTAAACTCGACCCCCGCAAGTTGGACGCCATTATCATCTCCCATCACCACATTGACCACTGCACGGACGCCAACGTGTTGGTGGAGGCGATGACCGGTGGCGGCCACCAGCAGCGTGGGGTGCTCTTCGCTTCCCTCCAGGCGCTGGAGAGCGATTCGCCGCTGTGCCGATATATGCAGAGCTTTCCCGAGCGAACCGTGCCTCTTACCGAGGATGGACAATATGCCCTGGGTCGGTTGCGCTTCTCTACAGTTGTGCACCGCCATGGTGTAGAGACCTACGGACTGATATTTGAATCAGAGGGCAAGCGGCTCGGTTTTGTGGTAGACACTGCTTACTTTGATGAGTTGGCTGGTCACTACCAGAACTGTGATCTACTCATCATAAATGTCGTGCTGGCCGAGAAAGATCACCCGGCTACTGACCGCCATCTGAGTTTATGGCATGCCGAGCAGATAATCCAGCAAGCCCAGCCGGCCCAGGCTATCTTGACTCACTTCGGTATGGGCGTTCTCCAAAACAAGCCCTGGCAAATCGCCGCGGATATGTCCCAGCGCCTGGGCCGGGACATCCAGGCCGCCCGTGATGGTATGAAGGTCAAACTGTGACCCCTGAACAATTGTACCCCCCACCACGCCACACAATCAGAAGCTCTCTATATACTCTCGTCAAGGAGGCAACACAATCATGCGACCCATAGCATTGGCTGAATCAGTTTACCGTGATAAAGTCTATGCCTGTTGGCTGGGGAAGAACATCGGCGGAACTCTGGGGATGCCCTGGGAGGGAGATAAGAACGTCCATAACCTGACCTTCTACGATCCAGTCCCCACTGAGCCAGTAGCCAATGATGATCTGGATTTCCAGTTAGTTTGGCTAAAGATGCTCCAGGAGCGCGGCTTGTATCCGACTGTCGGGGACTTCGCGGATTACTGGACCAAGCACCTGGGGCCGTATCCGTGGAATGAATATGGTATATGTCACCGGAACCTGGCCCGGGGCCTGCGGCCTCCTATCTCCGGCTGCTTTGAGAACTACTTCGTTGACGAGATGGGCTCACCTATCCGCAGCGAAATCTGGGCGTGTATCGCCCCTGGTGACCCCGGCCTGGCCGCTTCGCTGGCATGGAAAGATGGCGTTGTGGACCACGCCGGTGGCGAAGGAGTCTACGGCGAGATGTTCTGGGCCGCGTTGGAGAGCGCCGCTTTCGTTATCTCTGAGCCCCTAACCTTGATCCGCATCGGCCTGGCGATGATTCCGGTTCACTCCCTCATCTCGCGGGCGGTGCGAGAGGCAGTGTGGTGTCATGAGAATGTGATTGAATGGCGCGAAGCCCGCGAGCGGATAGTGCGCTGCTTCGGCCATGACCACATGTGCAACGCCCCTCAGAATCATGCCTTCACCGTGTTAGGCTGGCTATACGGCAAGGATTTTGGCGATTGCCTGTGTGCGGCAGTAAACTGCGGGTATGATACCGATTGTACCGGGGCGACTTTAGGGTCAGTTCTGGGCATAGTCGGCGGCCCGCAGGCCATACCGGATAGGTGGCGCGAGCCGGTCGGCGAAGATATTGTTCTGCACAAATTCACTCAGAATCTGGATGCGCCAAAGACTGTAGGTGAACTAACCGAGCAGACAGTAGCCATAGGTACCCAACTGCTGGCAGAGCGCTCCGAAGTGGCAGAAATTGCTCCCGATTCCCGCCTCCCCGGCGACGTACTCTCATTGCTTTGCGATAATCGCCGCGCCGTGGTAGCGCTCGAGCAGGACCCTCAATCAACCATTGAAACCGTAGAGGGCTACGACATTGTCCTGCACTACGGCGGTGAGCCGGTGCTGCGACCGGGGATTGCTAAGACGGTGGGAGTGTCGGTGCGCCGCGATGACCAACCGGTTTCAGCCGAGGCACAATTGCAGGCACCGGTCGGCTGGAGTGTGGAACCGGCGGTGGCAGCCTTCGGCCAGCAGCGGTTCACCTTGTATGCCGATGAGGTAGCCGATGACAATTACCTGACAGTTAAGGTGCGGCTACCCGAGGGCGAACGGAAGGCCGAATACCTCATCCTCGGACCAAGTGCCGCGCCCGGCTACCCGTGTGGCGAGAATGTGGAACGCTGCCCCCGCTGCAATGCCCGCCTGGAGTCGTGTATCTGCCCCAAAGAATAATAGCGTCAGATTGCCGAAGGTACTCTCTTATCCCAGGCCCACCGCGTGCAGCAGCAACAGGGTGATGCCGAAGTAGATAAGCAGGGCGAAACTGTCGTTGAAGGTAGTGACCAAAGGGCCAGAGGCGAGGGCCGGGTCAATGTTCAACCGATTGAAGATTAAGGGCATAATGGTGCCGATCATCGCTGCCCAGATAATCCCGCAGCATAGCGCGACCCCGATAATGGGTGCGTAGGCCATATTCCCTACAAATAGGCCCGCGCCGACTCCGGCCACTGCCCCGCAGCCCACCCCTAACAGCAGCGCCGTGAGCAACTCACGCAACAGCACTTTGGAGATACCCACACTGCTTATCAGACCCAGCGCCAGGGCGCGGACCATAATAGTGGACGATTGCAGGCCGCTGTTGCCGCTCATAGCATTGATTACCGGAATGAAGGCGGCCAAGGCTATCAGAGGGCCCAGAACGCTGGCGGTGAATAGTTTTATAACCATCGCCGATACGAAGGTGCCCGCCAGGCATATCAGCAGCCAGGGCAGGCGCAGACGGGCCACCCGCACGCTGGAGGCGGTGGCCAGAGCCTCGGCCTCAGTGCCCCCAAATCGGGATATATCCTCGGTATGCTCTTCCTGCATAGCGTCAATAACGTCGTCAATGGTAACTACGCCCAGGAGGCGGTTGTCTTCATCCACCACGGGCAAGGCCATCAAATCGTAGTTGTCTACCAGCCGCACCACTTCCTCGCGGTCAGTATCGGGCTGGACGGCAATTACGTCGCTGACCATTGACTCGACCAGCGGGCGGTTAGGTGGAGCAGTGATGAGTTCAGGAATATCTACTACGCCAAGTAGGCGGCGCGTGGCTTCATCCACTACATAGACATAGGTTAGTATCTCAGCCGGCACCTTCTGATTACGCACATGAGCAATGACCTGCGCGGGAGTAATATCCCGCGGCGCATAGACCACCTCCGGGGTCATAAGCCCGCCGGCCGTGTCCAGACCAAACTGCATAAGTTCTCGCAGTTCCTCGGATTCTTCATCAGGAATATGTTCCAGTATGCGATGGGCTTTTTCTGTATCCAGGCTGCTGACTACGGTGGAGCCGGCGTCGGGAGGCATTGCGTCAATGATCTGGGCCAACTGGCCTTCTTCAGTAGCCTGGGTTAAGCCGACGCCGATATCCTCGTCAACCTCTTCCAGGACCACCCCAGCCTCCTCTGCCTCCAGCAGCGCGAAGACCGCCTCGCGTTCATCGGCATTCAGTTCGCGCATCGCAAACGCGATATCCAGTGGATGATAGCGACTGATGACATTCTCTACGGCCCCCGGCACATTGCTCTGGACCGCAGCGCGGATTGCGGCCGCCACGGCTTCAGGCTTCTCGGCCGGTTTTCTCTGTTTTGG
>JALGUR010000050.1 GCA_029820565.1 Candidatus Zipacnadia bacterium | reverse complement strand
GTGGAGCAGGTGATGCGCATCTACCCGGTAGAGTACTTCTATCAGGAGTAAGACCTGCGCCGGGGGCCAATTGTATCACAAATTAGTACTTTTCTGGCGTTAGGGTCAGAAAGAGTATGTTGTAGCAATCTTAGAAGAGAGGTGAGTAATATGTATGTACGGATGGTATTGTCGGCATTGGTGTTGGCGGCGGTGTTCATGGTGGGCAGTGGTGGGCCTGGGGTAGCTAAACCCGTCTGGCGCAAGCCGCCGCCGGAGGGGGTAGTGGAGTTAGTGGGCGTCGCGGGGTCAGGGAGCGCTCTGGTAGAGTTGAAGATGGGGGATTGACCTGGGGTGATTCCCAGCCCCTGGGTGAGGGCGTCTCGGGTCATGGTATCATCCGCCTGCAGTCCGGAGCGCTGGCCCTCTCGGGGGACCATGAGATGCGGCTATCCCACGACGAAGGTAAGACCTGGGGGCCAGCCTTGCCATTCAAGTGGGGGCCTCACTATCCTGACAACATGATTCAGCTCAGTACTGGCCGGCTGGTGCTGGTCGCCTGCTGCGGCGGCGCCAGGAACGTGCAGCACTCGGATGTCGGCTATGCGGGACACAGCACGTACCCGGAGATCTGGATTGCTCTGGTCACCTACTCCGACGACGAAGGGCAAACCTGGCAGGTCGGCCCGGCGGAGCTGGACCCCGCCGTCTCCTGGGTCAAGGGTAAAGACACATGGTCGGCCGGCGCCCTGATGGGCTGGTTTGACTACGAGGGCATTCCTAACGGAGAGGGGGGCGTAACGGAGTGTTCGGAGCCTCATGTGGCCGAAACCAAAGACGGTAGAGTACTGTTCTTCGCTCGCTCCCCAACCGGGCGGATAGTGTACAGCTACAGCAGCGACGGGGGAGAGATCTGGACGGCGGTGCGGCCCGCCGAACTTAATAGTTCCTCCTCACCGAATGTACTCCGGCGCATCCCGCAGACTGGTGACTTACTATGTGTATGGAACCAGGTCTCCCCGGAAGAGAATGAATATGGCTGGCGGCGCAATCGGTTGTCGGCGGCTATCTCCCGGGACGATGGCGCCACCTGGGACCACTTTAAGACCCTGGAGCTGAGCGCGGGCCTGGACGACGTTGACCGCCTTGAGCCTACGCTGCCGATTAAGTGGAGCAGAGTTGGCAGTAATCCCAAGCCGCTCCCAGATGACTCGGCCATCTTCTACTATCCCAATGTCTGCTTTGCCGGCGACAAGGTCTACATTATGTATCAGCGCACCGGGCAGGGCGTCAGCGAGAGCGTCATGCGCATCTATCCGGTAGATTACTTCTATCAGTAGCGCAGCCTCGCCCAAGTAGTCATTGACAATGAAATGGCTGGATATGTGCAGCGGATACTGCGCGGAATTGGGGTGGATGATGAGACGGTGGCCACGAACGTAATCGCTGAGGTCGCCCACGGCGGGAACTATGTCGGCCACGAGCACACTTATCATCATTTCCGTCAGGAGCAGTACTTTGCCACAATATCAGACCGGAAAACCCGCGGGGCGTGGGAAGCCGCAAGTGGCAGAGACATCTACCAACGAGCCACCGAGACGGCCCGTGAGGTTTTGGCGGAGCACCATCCCGACCCACTCCCCGAGGACATAAAACGGGACTTAGAAGAAGAAGTCGCTGCAATCTACAAGCGGGAGGGAATCAAATACACGGCGGTTGCTGTGTAACGGAAATCATAGTCGGGAAACGATTTCAAGTGCAGGAGGATGGAGCGTCAGGATGACCCTGAGAGAAAAGACCGAAGCGGTTGTAGGCGAATTGCGCGCCCGGACTAAGAGATCAGGCGAGATGTATGCTGAAGCGCTGAAGACGGTTCCGGCCGGCGTAATGAGCCGGGGACGGCAAATTCCGCCGTACCCCTTTGTCGTAGACCGGGCGGAAGGCTCGCGTATTTGGGATGTAGATGGCAATGAGTACGTTGACTGTGCCATGAGTTATGGTGCGGCTGTACTGGGGCATAAGCCCCAAATGATTGTGGCGGCGGTCAAGCAGGCAGTAGAGCGCTACACCAATCTTTCTATGCCTACTGAGGTAAGTTATCGACTGGCCCGGCTAATTAAGCAGGCCGTACCGTGCGCCGAGCGGGTGACGCTGTGTAACAGCGGCACCGAGGCTACTCTGCACGCCATCCGCATCGCTCGGGCCAATACCGGGCGCAAACTCATCGCCAAGTTTGAGGGCGGCTACCACGGCGACCACGATTATGTTCTGGCCAGTTGCTTCCTGCATGACCCCGATAGCCTGGGGCCTATGACCGAGCCTCAAGTTCAGCCGGATTCTATTGGCATTCCGGAAGAGACCCAGAGCAACACGCTCATGCTGCCGTTCAATCACCAGCATGCCTTTGATCTCATTGAGCAGCACAAAGACGAAATTGCCGTGGTGTTAGTGGAAGGTCTACAATGTGCCGGCGGCTCGATCTGCGCCGATGAGCAGTGGCTGAAGGAACTGCGGGAAGTAACCCGAAAGTGTGATGTTTTGCTACTGTTTGATGAAGTATGCACCGGTTTTCGTCTCGCTCTGGGTGGTGCTCAGGAGTGGTTCGGGGTGAGGGCGGATATGGCTACCTACGCCAAGCCGGTGGGTGGCGGATTGCCGGTAGCGGCCATCGCCGGCACTGAGAAGGTGATGCGCACTATAGACTACACCGGCCAACACTCCGACTTTCAAACCCATGCCCACTACGGCGGAACTTTCAACGGTAACGCCGTTGCAGTCTCGGCGGGCGCGGCGCTTATCGAGTACCTCACGAGCCATCCTGAGGTCTACCAACGGCTCAATAGCAATGGTGACCGCATCCGCACGGAGGTCAACGAGTTCATTCAGCAGCACAACATCCGGGCGCAGATGATCGGGGCCGGTTCTATCTTCTACACCCACTTTACGGACCAACCCATCGTGCGCTCGCGCGACCTGCTGACGGTGAACAAGGAAAAGCAGCAACTATTCTTCTTGTGCCTGGTCAAGCACGGGATATTCATTCCTAATATGCACCTGGGAATGATTGGCGCCGCTCACACTGATACCGATATTGATTTTGTCATTGCCGCCCACAAACGCGCCCTGCGTGACGTGGAAGAACTGTAGGAAGGCACAACGGCAGGAACGGCAGCAAGGACAGGAACGGCAGCAAGGACAGGAACGGCAGCAAGGACAGGAACGGCAGCAACGGCAGCAAGGGCAGCAACGGCAGCAAGGGCAGCAACGACGGCAACGACAGGAACGGCAGATAACGGCTTTCGTTGCTAATGAGTGTCGTTGCTGATAGATGTTAGGTGCAGGCCGGCCTCTCGCCGTCGCTGCGAAAGTAGGTTTGGTGGACAAGCGCTGCGCTGGGCGCGGCTGCTGGAAAATGGCACGATAGCAGGAGCGTACTGATATGAATCAATATTCCATAACCACACCTGCCCTGAGGCGGCTGATAGAAGCCCTGTGGTCGTTGGGCGAAGGAGAGCGGCTGCCTGCCACGCTGATGGGCATAGGACCGATGTCGCCTAATCTGATTCGGGGGACACTGGCGGCGGGCCGCGACTGGGACTTCCCCGTCATCTTCATTGCCAGTCGCAATCAGATAGATACCGCCGCACTGGGAGGTGGTTATGTCCAGGGCTGGGACCAGCAGGCATTCGTCCAGGCCGTGGATGAAATTGCCCAGGAGGTGAACTTTAGGGGCCTGTACTATATCTGCCGGGACCACGGCGGGCCGTGGCAGCGCGATGAGGAGTACCGGGCGAAGTTGGCACCGGATGAAGCGATGGCCCAAGCAATGACCTCGTACCAGGCAGATATTGATGCGGGCTTTGATCTGCTGCATATTGACCCGACCAAAGATCCACTTGCTGAGGGCCTCGCCGACCTGGCCGTCGTGGCCGATCGCGTGGTGGAATTGATTGCTGGCTGCGAGGAATACCAGGCCCGTACTAATGCGTCGGCGGTTTGCTACGAGGTGGGCACCGAGGAGACCGTGGGCGGCCTGACCAGCCCCAAGACGTTTGAAGGGTTTATTGTTGACCTGCTCCAGCGGCTGGAGGCTCAGTCTCTGCCCCGCCCGGTCTTCATCGTCGGCCAGACCGGGACGCTCATCAAGATGCGTCAGAATATAGGCACTTATGATCCGATCAACGCCCAGACGCTCTCGCATATTGCTCGGCGTTACGGACTGGCCTTCAAAGAGCATAATAGCGACTACCTACCTGCGGATAACCTGGCCCAGCATCCGGCCTGGGGCATTACCGGGGCGAATTTCGGCCCCTCCTTTGCGCATACCGAAACCGCCGCCTGTTTGGAGTTGGCCGCGCAGGAAGCCCAGGCCGTCGGCGGCACCAGTGAGTTCCACGAGCGTCTGGCTGAGGCGGCCTTTGACTGTGGGCGGTGGCGTAAGTGGCTGCTGCCCGAGCACAAAGGTATTGACGATGAGGCCATCCGCTCAGATAGTGAACTGTTTGATGAAACAGTGCGGGTAGCGGGTCACTACGTGCTGGATGAGCCGGCGGTGGCCGCTGCTCGTCAGCAGATGTACCACAATCTGCAGACGGCGGGGGTGGTGGCTGAGGGCGAGCGGTATGTAGTGGACAGTATCAAAGCGTTCATCGGGGAGCATGCAAAGTCGTTAGGGCTGGTCGGCATCACCTCCCGACTCCGCCGGGCATTGTGAGGGACACTATGACCAGGCCGCTTTATGTGGGATTAGACCTGGGGGGCACCAATATCAAGGGAGCGGTGACTACCGCTGAGGCTCAATCGCTCGCAGATGAGACGGTTCCCACCCTGGCCCAGGCCGGTCCCGAGGCAATTATGAGCCAAATGGATGACCTCGCCCGGCGGCTGGTTACGCAGGCGGGAGCCGAGTGGCGTGATGTGGCGGCAGTGGGGATGGGGGTCGCCGCCTGGCTTGACTACGATGCGGGTCTGATCCTGCAGGCTGCTAATCTGGCCGGGTGGGTGGATATCCCCCTACGCGAGCAGATGAGCCAACGGCTGGGCAAACCCGTAGTGGTGGAGAATGATGCCAACGCGGCAGCCTGGGGCGAGTATGTGGCCGGAGCAGGCCGGGGCGCCCACTTTATGGCGCTGCTGACGCTGGGCACGGGCATTGGCGGGGGGATAATCGTCCACGACCGACTTCTGCGCGGCCACAGCGACACCGCGGGCGAACTGGGCCATACGATGATTCGGGATGACGGCCCGGAATGCGTGTGCGGCAATCGGGGTTGCCTGGAGGCGTTTGCTTCGGCGCCGGCTACGGTGCAGCGCTTTATTGAGGCGGTGCGCGGTGGAGCCGATTCAGCGCTGGCCGAGAAGGTCAGAGCCGGTGAGGCCGTCACTACCGAGGACATTTACCAGCAAGCGATGGCCGGGGACACGCTGTGCCGTCAGACCCTCCAAGAAACCGCCCGGTTTTTGGGCATAGGAGTGCACAACATTATTATGGCGGTCAATCCGCAGCGTATAGTGCTGGCGGGAGGGATGATTGCCGCCGGTGACCTGATAATGGAGACGGTCAAGGCGGTGGTCGCCGAGCGCACGTTGCCCTATGCGGCGCGTTACACCGAAATCGGCCGGGGGCAACTCGGTGAGATAGCGGGAGCCATCGGCGCCGCCGGCTGTGCTGCTCGGGAGTATCCGCCCGCTATCCGATAGTCATACAACTGGGCACGAAGATGACGGGCGCGCATTGGGAAAACCCTCCAAAAGCCCTTGACCGCCTTGTAAAATTGTGATATAGTACAAACACTTAACATTCAAAAGTGGTGGATTGTGCGTTAACCGCAAAGCGTAACAGCCTTAAAACAGGGGGATGAGAATGTATGATACCTTCTTTCTCTCTCTCGATGAGATGTCCCTATAAGTTAGCAATGGCCTCAAGGGCCGCTGCTGCGCCTGAGGGGCACAAATCCGTGGACAGCCTACCATCCGCGTCCTGCGTACAAGGGGCACGGATTTTTGCTTGTCGGTATCCCATACCTCGGGCTTTGTGGCCCGCTGATGACAAGGAGGTGAGTGCCTTCCTGATACCATAGATCATACCGTAGGAGGGCCATCCCTGGCCCGATATGATCGCGACAAGAATGTCGCTCCTACAGATAAAGGGCGTACTGATGTACCCCAAACACGAAAGGAGAAAGAGAAATGCTTGACACAGTAAAAACAGGTCGTAAAGGTTTTACGCTCATAGAGTTGCTGGTAGTGATTGCGATTATCGCAATCCTGGCGGCGATTCTCTTTCCTGTGTTCGCCCGAGCGCGGGAGAAGGCGCGGCAGACCAGTTGTCTCAGCAACCACAAGCAGGAGACGCTGGGTATCCTGATGTATGCGCAGGACTATGACGAGTACCTGCCCATGTGCAAGACGCAAGGGCCCGCGCCCGACGGCACAGCGGGTACCTATTGGTATGTGCTGGCTATCCAGCCGTACATAAGGAACGAGCAGATATTCGCGTGTCCCAGCATAGGCGAGTATGCGATAGAGAAGAACGTCGCCAACTACTACTGGTACCCGATGCACCAGACAGCCAACGGGAACACACTCGGTCCGGATGTGCGCCTGGGCTACCAAGGGCCGAGTACGCTGGGCGAACTGGAGTGTCCCGTGGAAACCGTCCTGTTCCACGAACGGGATAATCGGGCCACGGGTAACACCTACGGGTGGGGAGGGTATACCTGGAGTTGGTGGCTTCCACAGGCCCATTACATACACAACGACGGGTTTAACGTAGGCTGGGCCGATGGCCACGCGAAGTGGATGGCGGTCAGCCAAGGATGGACTGGGATGTACACGGTAGCCTGCGGCGATTAGGCCGGCGTGGTAGTTCAGGAGGCATAGTACCAGGCGCCGGGGATGACCCCGGCAACATTCCAATTTGCGAAAGGATGGTAATTATGGCTCAGCAGAAGCAGACGTCCCCGGTGGCGATAGTCATCGCCATCATCGTTGTGCTGGTGGTGCTTTGGGTCATCTACAAGTTCACCCTGGGCAAACCCAAGCCGACCGAGACAGGAGCAGAGGCATACCCAGGAGTACCATCGGACAGGCCGCTCGGTGAGCCGTTAGGGGGACCAGGGGCCCCGCCGGGCGGACGGGCCATACCACCACCACCATAACCTGGCGGATAGCGCTTAAGCCAATCTGGTTGTCTGCCCCAAGTTGGGCAATGGCCACGCCACCTGGAACGGGCGGATCGATTAGCATCTCACCTAACAAGATATGGGAGGTGGTACTGGGCGCTGGGCATAATGCCCAGCGCCTTTCTTTTTGGCGCGAGGGGCGAGCAGGCCAGGGGGTTTTAGTCTTCGGCCAGGCCCGACTGGGCCATCTTGCGGCGCAGAAACTCGGCTGACTCCTGCAGTTCCTCCATACCGTTCATGCCATCCTCAATAGATATCCAGCCGTCATAGCCGACCTCATACAGGATGCGGAATATCTCATCATAATCGTTCAGGCCGTGGCCGATGATGCCGTGGCACAGATAGGGCGAGTAGCCGATGGTCCCGTCCGCCTGGGTGAGTTCGGCCAGGGTGTGGCCGGGCAGCAGATGGCGGTCACTGGCATGCATCGTCCGGACGCGATGCTTGACCTTATGCAAGACATCTATCGGGTCCTCGCCGGCGACGATAGCGTTGGACGGGTCGTACTGAACGCCGAAATATGGGGAATCAATCTGGTTGATAATGGCCAGATAGACCTCACTTTTCTGAGCGAATTCAGGGAACTCCCAGAAGTCATCCTTGTAGTGGTTTTCCATTACCAGGACGACATCATTCTCCTCGGCGGTCGCCAGGCAGGCTTGTATGGCATCAGCCACAATCTTTACACCTTCTTCAACTTGTAGGTCCGGTTGGCGCTGGCCGGAGAGAGTGCGGCAGAATCCTACGCCCAACTCGGCGCTAACCTTGATGGCCTCCTGTTGTTTGACTATCTCCTGCTGGCGTTGGTCTTTGTCAGGGATGGTGAAGTCGGGCGAATAACACATCATCGGAATTTCCAGGCCCTTGCCGGCGATGCGGCGGCGGATGTCGGCCAGATAGGCCGAGTCATAACTGCGCAGAAAATGCAGGTACAGTTCCATCCCATCCACGGGTAGGGCAGAGCCCATCTCAATCCATTCCTCCAGGGACATACGACCCTCCACTATATCTTTCATATAACACTTGGGAAAAGCAGATAGTTTAGCCATTTCCTTTACCTCCCGCAATATTCGTCACGTGCGGATATCTCCGGCCTCAATTTCCTCGCGCACACACTTCACAAAGATATCTATCATCTCGTCGGCCTGCTCAACGGTGGTTATCAAGGGCGGCCCGAAGGATATCCAGTGCGGATCACAGCGCAGCAGCAGACCGGCCTCAACCAGCCGCTGCTCGACGCGCTTGCCAAACCGCCTCTCTTCAGGGAAGGGCTTATTGGTGTCCATATCTGCAACGAATTCCACGCAGGCCAGACAGCCTTTGCCGCGAATCTCGCCCAGCACACCGAGATTTGCCATTTCCTGCTCCAAGCGCTGGCGCAAATGGGCGCCAATCTGGCGGCCGTTGGCGATCAGGTTGTCGCGTTCCATTACTTCTATGACGGCCAGGCCGGCGGCCGCTGAAATGGGATTGCCCCCGTAGGTGTGGCCGGTGGCGAAGTGGATATTAGCCTCATCGGGACCCCAGAAGGTTGAATAATACAGTTCATCGCGTACCGCCATAACCGATAGAGGCGCATAGCCGCAGGAGAGGCCCTTGCCGGCGCATAGTAAGTCAGGAGTGGTCTGGAAGGTCTGGGCGGCAAACCAATTGCCCGTGCGGCCCATACCGGTGATGATCTCATCAAAGATGAGCAGGACATTGTGGCGGGTGCAGATGTCGCGGACAGTGGGCAGGTACTCGGGCGGAGGGACTACGATGCCCCCGGTGTTGCTGATGGGTTCCAGGATAAAACCGGCTATGGACTCAGGCCCCTCGCTGTTGATGACGGTTTCCAGCATCTGGGCGCAAAGACAGCCGCAGCCGGGATAACTGAGCCCATAGGGGCAACGGAAGCAAGTGGGCGGCGGGATGTGCAGGAAGCCTTCTAAGAATGGTCCAAAGATACCCTTGCGCGGACCGGCTAAGCCGGTGGCTGACATCGCGCCCAGGGTAGCGCCGTGAAATCCTTTGTAAAGCGAGATGAACTTGTATTTTCCGTAGTCGCCATTTTGTCGGTGGTACTGACGGGCAAACTTCATCGCCGACTCGGTTACCTCCGAGCCGCCGGAGAGAAGTTTCAGCGTATTCAGATCGTCCGGCATTATCTCGGCCAAGCGAATAGCATACCTAACCGCAGTGTCAGAGGTGGCGTGCAGTGGCGCTACAAAGAAGACGCGCTCCTGTTGTTTGCGTATGGCTTGGATTACATGCTGGTTGCCGTGGCCAATGTTGACCACATAGATGCCGGAGATGCCGTCAAGGTAGCGCTTACCGTCAATATCCGTCAAATAAATGCCCTCCGCCTCGGAAATGATCACGGGTTTGTCGCAGAAGCTTTTCATCTGCCGCAAGTCCAAAATCGTATGGCGCACATTGCGCTTCAATTCATCAAGTTGGGACATCAAAGCGACCTCCTACGTGTACTTGGTGATAAACTTTTCCCAGATTTGGTGAGCCGATTGTGGTGAGTCGGCGACCATGTTAATGGCCAGTCCCTTGTGAGGAAGACGGCTAAGGATGTAGTCCAGATCCGTCTGGGTCATATCTCCCCAGATAAACAGCGGCTTGTGCGCTAACACACGTATGTGATGCTCATGCAGTTCCTCAGCACTGGGCCCACCGGTCTCCATATGCAGTTCTATGACATTAATGTTGGTATTGACAAGGTAATCCGTCGGAATGAACTGGGAAGGGTGCAGGTGCATCACGGTACGGTCAAAGGCATCGGCAACGCGGCAGACACTGGGATAAATAAACTGCTCGTAGAAATGTGGTGAGAGCAGCGCCGCTGCGTCCTCCTGCGTCCAGATGGTCTTACCCGGGCACCACACACTATAGAAGAACGCGCCGGTGCCACCGTGGAACAGAGGCACGTGACTCAGCAGGCACTTGCCAAAGGCAATCCAGTACTCGGCCAGGCCCTCGGCCACAGATTGCACTTCATCAGGGGCATCATACATCCGCAGGATGAACTGTTCGCCACCATAGAGCGCCGACAACAGATCTGATATGCCCCGCATCAGCGTCACTCCGACGGGATAGCGGCCCGCGCTATGCTGGACGAGGGCGGGGAAGAATGCCAGCATTTTCTGCACCCAGGGGTTTTCTGCGGAGAACTCGGGCACTATGGGATTGTCAGCAAATCCTGGGGGCGGCTGAGTTCGGGTTGACCCGGTGTAATGGTCCGCCACTACCGGGCAACCCAGACTTGCCTCCGTCCACGGCAGCCCCCAGAAAGGAGCTGCTGACCACACAAGGTCGCCCCCCGCTTGGTCGTATAGTTCATAAAGGCGGTCGCAATCGGCAAGATAATCCGCCACTACAACGTCTTCTGGACGGACATAGCCGTGAGGCAAATGCTTCTGGCTACCGGGGAATCGGTGTAGGGGATATTGCGAATCCAGATAGAATCCTAACAGAGGGCGCTCATTCTGCCGCTGAAACCACCTGGTGAGCCGGTCGGTCCTTTCGGCTATCGGGATTCTCATGAAAAATCACCATTCGCGAAGCGTTCGTGGTTGAAAACGTCCGGATTGAGCACATGCCCGGGTCTTTTGCCCTGGAGCAATAGCAAGATATCGGTTACGGCACTGTCAAAGGCTGCGGCGAAGGTGTCAAATGTGTCACTGGCAATGTGGGGAGTGAGGACCACATTTTCCAACTGCAAGAGCGGATTGTCGGCACCGGGTGGCTCCTGGCTCACTACATCCAACCCCGCTCCCGCTAACTTGCCGCTCTTCAGCGCCGCGATCAACGCTGCCTCGTCCACGACCTCGCCGCGTGCCGCGTTGATAAGGTAAGCACCGGCTTTCATCTTAGATATAGTTTCGGCATTGATCATACCTCGGGTCTGGGGCGTCAGTGGCACGTGAAGAGAGATGATATCGGACGAACTCAGCAACTCGTCAAAATCCACCAGGCGCACACCCCATTGCTCAACGGCCTCCTGGTCGGCAACTATGTCATAGGCCAAGACCGTCATATTGAATCCGGCGGCGCGGCGCGCTACAGCCTGGCCCACCCGGCCTAATCCGACTATTCCCAGGGTCTTGCCGTTGACACCGGTTGATAGGTAGTCGTCGCGTTCTGCCCAGCGCCCCTGCCGCACGCCTCGGTCAGCAATGAGTATCTTCCGTACCGCGGCCAACAGCAAACCGAAGGTTAGGTCGGCGGCTGCCTCGTGTACCACCGGCGCGTTGGTGGCGACCACACCGTGATGGGTGGCCGCCTCCAGATCAATGCTGTCATAGCCTACCCCGTCACGGGCGACCATTCTCAGTTGGGGCGCCGCCGCGAATACCCGCTCGGTGTAAGGTTCATCGGCGGCAATGACCACATCAATGCTTTTCAGGCGCGGGATAAGTTCATCCTCAGTCAGATTCCGCCCTAAGTCGTTGCCCATCACCACCTCAGCATGCTCCGAGAGGCGCTGCAGGGCCGGGGCAATTGCCTGGCGGTTGTAGAAACTGGCTATTAGAACTCGCTTCTGCATAGGTGGTACATTGCTCCTCTTTAGTGGACAGTTATGTCTGACCATTTCGCCCAGAGACGCCACGCATGGGCACTGTCGCCCGGGAAAACAATGTAGTGGTTGCCTGCGGCCTCGCGGCGGAATTGGTCGCCGGGGCCTTCAATCTGCACCTGCACTTGCATCTGCTCCGGGAACTGTGTGTCCAGCATCTGACAGCGCCGCAGGTGTAGATGGTCCAGTCTTTCTCCGTGCAGTAACACAACTACTGCGGGCCCGGTGGGTAGTTGAGGTCGGCAGGCCACAACAACGCCAGAGCCAGGCACCGGTCCCGGCGGCGGTTGCTGGGCGATCACCATAGGATCAAGGCCGGTATGAAGCGCAGCGCAGCCAGCACAGTGCATAAGCACGGCGGTGCCCGTGGCCTCATCAACAGAATACAAATCACCGACAAAGCCAGGCTTTCCCGTCAGGGCTTCCCCGGCAATTATGACCGTAGCCGCGGCCAGGTCACCTTCGCAGCCAATACGGTACTGGTCGGCGGCAAAGCCCAGACAGGGAGAGATGCCCAACGAGGGCACAATCTCCTGCCAGCAGTTTACGGTGAGGACGTCAAGTTGCTGCTCGCTGGCTATATCGGCCAGAGCCAGATGCACGGCCATCGCCCTTTGCAGCGGGTCATCGGCGACCTGCACATCATAATCAGATTGTAAAGCGCCGACCTGCTCGGCGATGCGCTGGTCGTCAATGGCCGCTACTCGCTCGCGCAGGTCGGCCAGGGCCAGCGGGACCACCCAGGCTCCAAAACGTGCTTGCAGGACGAGAGGGTTAGTGGCAGCACCAATTAGGTTGGGATGTATGTATCCCACTTGCCCGATGCGGGCCCTCGCTAACGCTTGCCGGGCGGCCGCGGCCCCGGCGGCGGCCGTCAGTTCCTGGGTAGCGACCTCGGTATCCCCGTGAATGAGTATGCAGGGATGATCCAATTGCCGCAATGCCTCGGCCGCGAGAGCGGATGAGGCCAACGAGTGTCTTTGGTCGTGGCACCAGATGACAGTGGGCAGCCCTGATTTTGCCGCCGCCAGAGTCAAAGCCCGGGCCGAGCCGCCGTGCATGGCGGCCAGCAGCAGCAAGTCCGGCTTTTGCCCGGTAATTTGCGACAGGTCCTGCAAAATATCTGGCTCGTTGAGCACCGGCCCCCTACGGGCCACAGATACTCGCTCCGGCAGTGCGGTCAGCAGTTGCTCAAGACTTTGGAGTGCTGAGGGCTCCCAGGCTTCGCCGATTTGTACACACGCTATATTGACCGTATTCATGTGACCTACTCCCGGTAAGCCTGAATCATAGCCAATAAATCTGGGAAGGCAACGTTGGGATGAGTGCAGTGGACGATAACGGGATTCTCGGGCTGGGTGACATGAGTGTCGCACCAGATGCTGAGTTCATTGTAACCGGGGCGCATAGTGTCCGATGGAATTTCTACACGCAGCCAGCAGCCTTCGCGATTGGCTTCGGGCAGCAGTTTATGGTTCAGCCGTAGCCAACCCGGCCGCCGACATCGGCTATAAGTCAACTAATAGTATTTCGCTATCTGAGAACAGTTACCTTCTGCCGACCTATCCGGGAGGTGACTGCTGGGGGAGGTGTGCGTCAATTGTGATGCGAGGCCCACACCCAGAACTGGAGGGGCTAAGTGTCAAATCTCACGCCCCAGGCGACAAGCGCTCCAGCGACTGGCAGCAGGGCGCTCCAGCCTAAGGCAGTGGGCTCCCCGTAGACATCGGCAATGTGACCTACCAGGGGAGCCACTAATCCCGCGATTCCCCAGGCCGCTCCCATGCCCAGAGCGGAGGCCATACTGGCTCCCTCAGGCACTATGGCCTGGGTCTGGGCGATGTTGACGTAGTCGGCACAGCGCAGCATAAATCCGGCGGTAAACAAGAATACAAAGACTAATGGCCCTCGCGTCGCGACGGCCATAAACAATAAAGGACTCGCCAATAGTAGCGTGAGAATCGTAAGACGGCGCTCATCTACACGGGAGGCTATCTTTCCGCCCACCAAAGAGCCTATGGCTGCACCGGCTATAAACACAAAGACTGCCCCGCCCCCGGTGGTCAGCGAGGTCCCTCGCACTTCGAGCAGCAGAGGCATAAAATTGGCAAAGGCCGTCACTGCGGCAGTGCGCAAGACAATCACGGCAAATATAGGACCTATCTGGCCCAGTCGGGGTAGCAGATGCCGGCGCAAGCCGAAGACTGGGGTGGTTTGCTCTTCGGCGCGCTCGGGGTCAATGATAGCCACAGCGATGGCCACCCCCAGGCCGAAGACCAGGGCGGGCAGCAGTCCCTTTAGGCTGCCAAAATGCTGATACAGTGCCACCCCTACCAATGCGCCCATCGCATAGCCTAATGTGCCGGTTCCGCCGAATATGGCCAATCCGAAGGCCGGCTGTTGCGGGTGCCAGGCGGCAGCGAGAGCCGCCGCGCGAGGATGAAATAACGCCACTCCCAATCCTGCCATTAGTAGGCAAAACGTCAGTCCGGCCAGCGACGGCATAAAGCCGATAGCACTGATGAATACAGTGGTGATCAGCACACCCAGGAGAACCAACCGAGGCAACCGGAATCGGTCAGTTAGGTATCCAAAGAGAATCTGGCCGAAGTTCGCCACAACTGAGAGCAGGGCAGTAAGCAGTCCGATGCCGGCGTTGTTCAGCCCGTACAAAGTCTTTATGACCGGCCACAGAGGGGGTAGAAAGTTAAGATGGGCGTCGCAACTACAATGGGCGACACTTAGTGCTATGATGTCGGCGGGCCGACCACTCGTGCCTACCTGTTCAGTGGGCTTACCATCTGAATCAGTCTGTTGGCGACGGCAGTCACCATTAGTCTCGTCGTCTATTGTCATTGCTTGCCTTGAGTTCCTGCTCAATACCTCAGTCAATTAGCAACATCAAGCATACCAAGAGAGATGACCTTACCTGCCGCGTTGGCAAGTGAGGCCGATTCTTTACAGCGTCGTAGTGTCCACAATTCCGCACTCAATATCTTCCTTGTTCACCGAATAGGAAACTAACATTTTGTCCCCATCTATCACGTCGTTGGGATACTGGTAGCCGTGGTTTTTGAGCAGGCCCTTGACGCGTTGGGCGGTGGGGTCACCCACCAGAGTATACATCGTGTGGAATTTCGCACCATCATCGCTGATAGATATCATCAGGTGGATGCGATTATACAGGTGCGGGTAGGAATTGCCGATCAGGTAATAGCGGCCGTCGGGCAACCGTCCCGCCCGTACGCGAGAGACCGAATCGGGAAAATCTGAGAGCAGCGGTCCGGTCCAGGTCTGGCCATCGTCATCACTCACCGAGACATACAGGCGCAGCGAACCGGCTTCATCCCGCCAGTACATCCAAATGCGCTCCTCATCGGTCTGATACCAGGACGCTTCGCCGGCGGGGAAAACGCCCTCTTCGTCGGACTGCTGTAACGCAATGATTTCCGGCTCACCGAGGGGATCGTTTTTCGGCCAGCGGTATACCACCGGGCCTGCTACTGTCCCGGCGGCCAACCAAGTACCTGCTTGAGTTAGACGAGGCTCCTCGAACATCCAGACGTTTCCAGTTACCAAGCCTGAATAAGTCTCCCAATTTTCCCCATCACTGGTGACGCAGGCATCCAGTGAGAAGGCCCCGTCTTTGTAATGTCTTCCCCCGGCTTGTGTGGGGTCGAGTATGCACTCGCGGGTAACATAATACAGCACGAGTTTCTCGTCCCAGGGCATAAGACCGGCGACCTGACGCATTATGTTGGCTGCTACATCGCCGGGGACTATGCACTGGGCGGTTGACCAGTCCTGGGCGTCATCAGACCAGGACAACAGTATCCTCTGGCCTGAGGTAGACTCATCAACTATACCGTTGGACCAGGCCAGCACGTAGCGGCCGTTGAACTTGGTGATGGCTGAGTGATGGTTATAAGTGCCGGCATCGCCCTGACCGGTGTACACGCGGCGGCGTGAGAAATCCACGCGGGGCATCAGTTCAGGAGTACCCCAGGGACCGTGGTCATCATTGGTCAGTATACATCCTGACTCCCACAGGGCATAACGCCCGTGCATCCGGTTTACTTGCTCCCGCAGGTCAGGGGTCAGGACCTGAAGTATCGACTTGCGGACAATATGGAGGTCTTTCATCTTGACTTCCTCCTGAGTTGTGATTAGCAGAGTAATAGCGGCCAGATACGACCAATCCGGCGACACTATGACTTGAGACGCTGACCACCTGGCCTTAGTCCTCCAAACAGCAAAACATTCCGATGGCCTCGGCCACGCCGTCGGTGCGGCTCTCGGTGATATAATCAGCGGCCTGTTGGAGAGTTCGGTTCGCGTCAGCGACGGCCACGCCTACGCCGGCACTCTGAATCATCGGCAAATCGTTGAGCCCATCGCCAATGGCCATAGTCTGGTCCAGCGAGAGCCCATAGCGGTCAGCCAAGCAGCGCAGTGCTTCAGCCTTAGTAGCCTGTGGGGGGAGGAATTCACAGTATTGAGGCATTGACGAGGTCACATACACGCGTCCCGCATAGCGCTCTTCGGCTGCGGGCAGAATCTGGGCAATCTTGGCCGGCTCATCCACAACTAACAGCTTGGTCGGCCGCTGGCCGGCGAATTTGCGTAGATCACCGGCGGGTACTGGCACGACACCGGTACGCCGATAATAGCGCCAGGCCCATTTGCTGGGGCGGGTAACATACATTAGGTCGTCCAGGTAGTAATGTAGGTGCAGCCGCTGCTGGACGCAGTCGTTGACAATTTCTTGGGCTATTTCAGGCTCCAGGGCAAGGGAACGCAGTATCTGCCCACCGCCCGGCATCCGAATAACCGCGCCATTGAAACTGACAATTGGTGTCTCCACCAAGCCAAGGCGCTGCGCCACTTCGTCAGCCGAGCAGTAGGGCCGACCGGTACAGATGGCCACCACTATCCCTTGGCCGACGGCACGCTTGATGGCTTGCAGATTGCCTGGGGAGGTGATGTGGTTATCCGGCAGTAGGGTGCCATCCAGGTCCACAGCGATTAATCTTATTGCTGGTGGCGCCTCATTCATAACTATTCTGGATGGCTGCGGCCAGGATTCTCGCGGCCTGTTGGCATTCCTCTTCAGTGACCACCAGAGGTGGGGCCAACCTAATTGTGTGCTCCGCCAGGGCATTAACTACCAAGCCAGATTCCAGGCACCGCTGCTGGACATCTTTGGCCGAGACATTCTCACTAAGTTGAACTGCCAGTAATAAACCCCGGCCACGGATATGCTCCAGGGCCGCACTGTCGGCCAGTTGGTCGTCTATCATCTGCCGCAGCGCTGCACCCATGCGTGCAGCGTTTTCCGCAAGGTCTTCAGTTTCAATGACCTCCAGGGCCGCCAGGGCTGCGGCGCAGGCCAGATGATTGCCGCCGAAGGTAGAGGCGTGGTTGCCTGGCTCAAAGGCGCAGGCCACCTCCTCACTGGCCAGGGCTGCGCCGATAGGGAAGCCGCCTCCCAGGGATTTGGCCAGGGTCATTATGTCCGGTTGGATGTTCCAATGCTCATAGGCAAACCAGCGGCCTGTCCGGCCCAGGCCGGTTTGTATTTCGTCCAGGATCAGCAGTATGCCCCGCTCATCACACATCTGGCGCACCCCGGGCAGGTAGTCCTCATCGGGCACATTGATGCCGCCTTCGCCCTGTATCGGTTCCAGCAGCACAGCGCAAGTACTTTCATCAACGGCTGCTTCCAGCGCCGCCAAGTCATTAAAGGGAACATATTTGAAGCCGGGGGGGAGAGGAGCGAACGGCTTGCGGTATTTCTCCTGGCCGGTGGCCGTCACGGTAGCCAGAGTGCGACCGTGGAACGATTGGTCAGCAGTGATAATGTCCCGGGATTGTCCACCGAGGTTCTGCCCGGCCCATTTGCGCGCCAACTTTATGGCCGCCTCATTGGCCTCGGCGCCGCTGTTGGCAAAAAAGCAACGGTCAGCAAAAGACAGTTCTGTCAGCCGCTGAGCCAATTGAGCCTGGGGGCCGATGTAGTACAGATTGGAGGTGTGCATAAGCCGGCCGGCCTGCTCGCAGATGGCTTCCACTACCCGAGGGTGACAGTGGCCCACGCCGACCACCGCTATCCCGGCCACAAAATCAAGGTACTCTTTGCCCTCTGCATCCCACAGCCGGCAGCCCTGGCCGCGGACAAAGGCCACCGGCAGCGGCTTGTAGACAGGCATCAGATACTGCTGGCTTAAGGACATAATCTCTGAGGTTTGCATAATAGACCTCACTGCTGCTATCTGTGGTTCAGTGCCACAGGGGTGGTACCTGGTGAGATATTAGTACTTACTGGCGTTAATTAACATTATTTGGTACCAGCGTATTTCGTGGCTCCTGCGGACCAGGCGGGCCGGCCTCGCTACGCTCGACCCGGCCCCTCCCACGGCGTAACACAATCGGACAGTAATGTTTTCGGAGGGGCCTGTCGCGGGAATCTTCGTGCGGCGAAGCTTTCAAGGCTGGCCCTAAAAGCTTGTGGCTTATATTAGTAAGTATGCCTGGGTTGGCTACTCGGCCTCCTCCTGGACGGAAGCCTCCGCCTTCAGGTCATCAATATCCCCGGGCAAGCCGCTGAGTGCCATATCGCTGACTTGATAAACTTGCTGGGACTGGGAGGTAACACAATAATAGTCGCTGGTGTCCTTGACTTTATCGCCGAAGGAAATCTTCAGTAGCGGGGCCTGGCTCTTCAGCGTTAGGGCGATAACCGTCTGGGGCACAGTCAGCCCGTATGGGGACAAATCTTCCGGCTGCTCTTCCACAAATTTAGTGGCCTCCAAATCCTGCAGGTCCCATAATAGGTCGTCAATTTTGTGCTGGTTAGGTTCTACTCCTGAGGGAGTTTGCAAGGCCCACTCATCGCCCACCCTGCTGACCTCAAAATTCAAGCCCTTCTTGCGCTGCACTCGTATCCCCACCACGTCGGACTTGGTCAGTTCTACAATGGACTTATCCCGCAGGTCAAAGACCTGTTTGCTCACATCCGCCAGTAGCCCTGACTCCACCAGCAGAATCTCAGGCCGGCCCTCCTGCTGGGTATAGACCAGGTCCTTGGTCTCCATTTCCTCGGAAAACATCTTTTTGACTTCTTTGGTGACCTCTTTGCCCAGCCGCACCTGTATGCTCTGGTTGTCTTTGAGCGTCAGCGCCACCGTTACTTGCGGCTCGTCCAGCCCAAACTCGCTCATATCCTCGCCCGGCTCAACAAACTCACGCACCTGAGCATCCCGGAGAGCGTCAACGACTGATTGGACGCTCCAGCGGTCCGCCTTGGTATCCATCGGCTGACGCAGCCGCCAGATGTCCGGGTCGCCCTTTTTGGTCTTTTCAGCGATTATGGTCAGGTCGGCGCGCGTTATGGTGACCTTCTGTACATCTTCGGTCTTCAGACTGGCCACGAGGCTCTTTTCTCGCAGTTTGTCAACTTCTTTGTCCAGACTCGTTTTGAATGTGCTGGGGATCAGATACAGATGAGGCCGCCCCGTAACCGTCGCGAAGTACTTGCCGCCCACTGGTGTTTCAGCGCCTACCTTGACAGTTGTGGCTTTGTGGCGCGGACCGGCGAATGTCACCGTCATAAGTGGGTTGCCCAGACCGTACTGAGGGTCGGTCAAATCGGCATCTGCGCGGACCTCGGCACTAACCTGGGCCACCGCCCGCACCATACCCTTGATTGTATCGTTATCGGCCAGGCCAGAGACCGGCGCGGTGAGATACCAGTCTGCGCCCCGCTTTTCCAGGGCAATTTTCTTGTCGGCCTGCTGTACCTGTAATTTGGTGAATTGGTCGATCTGGAGGCTGAATATCTCACCCTTTTGGGGCACGCGACCTCGCTCCTGAGTTAGCACCCAGGCCAGAAGCGCGGCGAATATCAGGAGAGCGGCAATTGTGTAACGGTAGCGCTGCATCGGTCATCAACCTCTTCGGCGAACCCACCACATAATTCCACCAGTTAGGATGACAAGCACCGGTATTATGCCCACCACGAAGACCATAGCCAGTTTGCGCTGAATCTCGGTCAGACTGAAGTCGTGGCGAGTCTGTTCCTTGGGGGGAATAGAGACGAGTTTTTCGTTCTCGACCAGCCAAGCGATACTCTTGAGGACGAAATGGGCTCCTCCGCTCAGGCCGGCCTGTATCAGCCGGTCGGTCATCATTACCGAACTACCCACCACCACCATGCGAGTGCCGCCTTCGGGCTGAGGCGGGGACGGCATCCCGGGCATTTGCAATCACTGCCGCCATGGTCAGCGGCCCGCTCTTCTCGTCGGCGTCCTTGGTGACTTCGCCCCGTGGCTCAGTCTCCAGCCAGGCACCGCTGGATGACTCCAACAGGGCCCGGGCCGCCTGCGGGGGCGGTGCGCCCGGATACTGGGGCGGAGGTGAACTGGCTTCCACTTGGAAGGCCCGCGTGTTGGGCAGGGCAATGGCGTCGATGTTGCGCGTAATGTCGTGGGCGGTCGGGTCAATCACTACTGGTACCTGGGCTTGCCCCCAATAGCCGCGCTGGGGGTCAATTACTACCCCGTCCAGCGGTGTCACTCCGTGGTCAGTTAGGATCTCCTGTAGGTCAGGAGCCGGTGCGGGGTCT
>JALGUR010000049.1 GCA_029820565.1 Candidatus Zipacnadia bacterium | reverse complement strand
GGGCGAATAGCAAAATTGGCACGGCAGATGGATGCGGACATAATTCATACTCATCTGTCTACCGCAAGTCTGTGGGGAGCGGTGGCTGCCCGACGCCTTGGCATTCCCAGCCTGGCCCACGTTCACGCGCTCAATACCAAGTATTGGTATCTGTTGGCTGATGCGATTGTTACGCCTTCGCAAGGAGTTCGGCAGCACTTGCTTACGCAAGGAGTCAGGCCGGATCGGGTGCATATGGTCTACAACGGGATTCCCGCACACCGTTTCACTAACCTGAAACCACCCGAGCGACTATATCAGGAGTTAGATTTATCCCCGCAGCAGCCGGTCATCGGGGTAGTGGCCCATCTGTCTGCGAAAAAAGGACACCGCCACTTACTGGCGGCGATTGCTATGCTCAAGCGGCGCTATCCGCAGATAGTGTGTCTGATAATTGGGGAAGGGCAGCTGCGCGGCACTTTGGAGCAATTAGTCCAGCAATTGTTAATTACCGATAATGTTCGTTTCCTGGGCTACCGGGACGATGCCGTGGACATAATGCAGATTTGCGATGTGATAGTGCTGCCTTCCGTGGCCAAGGAAGGTCTGGGGTTGTGCCTGATTGAGGCGGCTTTGTTAGGCAAGCCGACCGTGGGCAGCCGGGCACCAGGTATAGATGAGGCTATCGTGGATGGCGAGACGGGCTTGCTCGTGCCTGTCGCCGACTCAACAAAACTGGCCGAGGTTATTGGCCGGCTACTGGGGAATCCTGACTTGCGCAGCCATCTCGGGGAGGCGGGTAGGGCGCGAGCGCACCGGATGTTTAGTATGGAAGCGCACACCGAGGGCGTCGAGCAATTATATCGCCAACTGATTGCCGCGCACTAATCCTCAAGCATATTAAGCAAAGTAGAAGCACTCAGCTCTGGGTGAGCGGGTCTTCTTCTACTTCATCTACTACATGCAAATCTGCGTGAGGGTCTACCCCCAGAGAGCGTAGATATTCGTCAATGGCCCGATGTTTGGCTACGGCACAGGCTATGCTTATCAGTTCAGCCGGTTCAATCTCTTCCAGGTCAACCGCACCTAATTCGCCCAGTTCGCGCAGACAACTGGCAAAGTCAATACTACGTACAACCATTTCACCCCTTACCGTATCCTCAATCTCCACCTCTATTTCGTCAGGTAATTCTATCTCAGTCAGTATTCGTGCCTTAATCGCCATTATTATTCCTTCTTGCGGCATCAGTTAGCAATACATTAGGTGATATCGTTGGCTCATTATAGCACAGTTGCCCGGGCGCTGCAATTTACCGATGTAGGTAGTCCTATTCAGTCAACACCACAAAAGAAGCCGGGCGCTGAGTAAGACACCCAGCGCCCGGTGTCTGATCAGCATTAGTGGCTATGGCCTTAGGCGGGGCGATTCTCCCTTCGTCGCACGGAATAGTGAATGTCGCCGCAGCCACACGGCTTAGCCACTATAGCCCGAGTGGCCCCACAGGATCTGGTCCGCATCGTACTCTGCACCACTGCCCGCCAGATACCCATCATAGAATGAGTCCCGGCTCAGCCACTTGGCGTGACCGTCAATAAACCCATGGTTGCCGCCTCCAGTGTGGCGCTCAGCGACCCACCAAACCGGATTAGTTCCAACACCGACACAGAACGGACAACCGACCAAGCCCATGTACCAGTCTTCCCAGCCACTTCCCCCCCGACCCAAAGACTCCTTACCTGACTCAAACAGCCAGACGGTCTGGGCCGGATACTCGTAGCCGTCGAACTTGCGCGTGGGCCCCTCGCCGACGCTACGGTTGTCATAGTCGTAGTATTGTCGGCCGTATGTCGCGACCAGATAACGGTCTGGGTTGCGTGCGAACTCAGTACAGACAAAAATCTCCTCGTTCCTCGCATAGGGCATCAAGCAGCCGTCAATAAGCGAGAACGGACCGCCGTGGTGGTGGGGCATGCAGCCATCATAGTCGCTGGCATACATTTGCCCCGCCAAGTTCAATTGCTTGGAATTGCTCAGGCACGCCGTCGCCCGCGCCTTCGCCCGGGCTCGGGCGAAGACGGGGAACAGAATTGCGGCCAGGATTGCGATAATCGCAATCACGACCAGCAATTCAATGAGTGTAAAGCCCTTTCGCTTCATGTTTGCACCTCCTTTCTATCTATGTGTTATATATGTGTACTATGTCTACCCCCCCAATATTTATTATACTCCCCCCGCCACAGTTTTGTCAAGGGCAAAAAGATCTGAATTCTGCTCACGGTTCAATGCCGACTATTACTTGCCTACGGCGGCAAATGGTGGTATGCTTAAGCAAACAGCACTAATCACCAGGGAGGCCGGTGGCGATGAGCACCCTGCAGCGCTTTGGCGTTTCTATGGACGATAGCCTATTGGCAGCCTTTGACGAACAGATAGAGCAGGCCGGCTACCCCAATCGTTCCGAAGCCATCCGTGATTTGGTTCGGGATTATCTGGTCCGCCAGCAGTGGCAGATGCCTGATACGATCGTGGTCGGCACCATAACCCTGGTCTACGACCATCACAGTTCAGACATTGAACATAACCTCACTCATATCCAGCACGAACACACGGCCAACATCTACTGCAACACCCACGTTCATCTGGATGAGCACAACTGCATTGAAGTGATCGTAGTGCAGGGCGTGGGAGCGACCATCAAGGCGATCGCTGAGCAACTTATTGCCGGCCGTGGGGTCAAGCATGGGCAATTGGTCTGTACCACCACCGGAGCCGAAATAGTGTGAGGCGGTCTGGCCGGCAGGAATAATGGCGGTGTTCGGCGAATGATCATTTGACGCCAGACCACAAACCAGTTATGATATCTATGTGATAATTATACGGCGGAGGTAAACTGACTATGCAGCCGTGGATGATATGGATGATAGCCGGTGTAGTCCTGCTAATTCTGGAGTTGGTCTCCATGACCTTCTTTCTGCTGTGGATCGGGGTAGCCGCGCTCATAGCGGGAGTGGTAGCGATTGTGGTGCCCACGGCCTGGGTGCAGTGGTTAGTGTTTGCTCTTGCCAGTGTGGCATTGCTAATTGCCACGCGGCCCCTGGCCCGCAGTATCCACGGCAGCGTCACTCACCCGTCCAATGTGGACGCGATGATTGGCAGGCGGGCGCTGGTCATTGAGGCGATTGACCCCTTGAAGAACACAGGCCGAGTACGTGTGGGTTCCGACGAGTGGCGGGCTCGCGCCGAGCAGGCAATCGCCGAGGAAGTCTGGACGGAAGTAGTTTCGTTGGAGGGCACAACCCTCATAGTCAAGCCACTAACCGATGCCGAAGCTCCCTCATCGGAACAGGGGGAGAGCGAGGCGCCAGCACAGTGAACAAGTCATAGAAGGATCCCGTTGCGCCGCAAGCTGTGGCGGCAGCAATGGCAGCCTTACAGCGACAGGGTCGTTATTCTCAAAGGAGGCGACTGATATGGAAACTTTCATAGTGATAGTCCTGGCCGTCCTGGCGTTTATCTTTATCAGCAAGGCGGTGTACATCGTCCGACAGCACGAACGAGGGGTAGTGGCCCGCTTCGGCGCGTACCGGCGCACCGCTGACCCGGGCCTGACCTTCATATTCCCGTTCGTTGATAGCCTCATCAGGGTGGATATGCGGGAAACGGTGCTGGACGTAATGCCCCAGGATGTTATCACCGAGGATAATGCGGCGGTAGTGGTGGATGCGGTGGTCTATTACGAGGTCACTGACCCGTTCCGGCGGGTCTACAACGTGGTAGACTTCCGTACTGCCGCCATCAAACTGGCCCAGACTAATCTCCGTAATATTGTCGGCCATATGCAATTAGACGAGGTGCTAATCTCCCGCGATGTCGTTAATGCCCAACTGCGGCAGGTGTTGGATGATGCGACCGATAAGTGGGGTGTGCGGGTCACGCGGGTGGAACTGCAGGCTATCGAGCCGCCGCGGGATATCGTGGACGCGATGAGCCGCCAGATGAAGGCGGAGCGAGAGAAGCGGGCGGTTATTCTGGATGCCGAAGGAGTCCGGCAGGCGGCGATATTGGAGGCAGAGGGGGAAAAGAGAGCCAGGATTCTGCGCGCCGAAGGCGAGGCCGAAGCCATTCGCCAAATCGCCGACGCCGACAAGTTCAAGGAATATACCGTCGCCGAAGGTGAGGCGTTGGCGATAGACAAGGTCTTCAGCGCTATTCACGAGGGCCGCCCGACCCACGACCTGCTGGCAGTAAAATACCTGGAGGCCCTGGCAAGAATAGCCGACGGCAAGGCCACCAAGATATTCCTGCCTCTGGAGGCCACTGGTGTCCTGGCCGGCATCGCGGCTATCGGCGACGTCTTTGAAGAGGGCCGCCGCAGCGCCGCTTCTGAGTCACCATCGCCAGAGCAATAACTGCACTACGACCCGTTACAATAGAAAAGGACTCATTGGCAAGTGACCGAGTGGCTATTTGAGGCTATCCGGGCCCTGCCGCCGGCATGGGTGGTAGTAATCCTGTCAGCCGCGCCTATCAGCGAGGTGCGCGGCGGCATCCCGGCCGGATTGATCCTGGGGATGCCTCTCAGTGCGATATTACCCCTCGCAGTGATTAGCAATGTGGTCTCGGTGCTCCCGGTCGTAGTAGGCTTCAACTGGGTCGCCGACCGGCTGGCCAACAAGCCGGTGTTGGGGAGCATCATCAGTCGTCTGATACGTCGGGCGCGCTCCAAGGAGGCGATGGTGGAGAAATACGGGGTTTTTGCGGTGACCCTGTTTGTGGCGATACCGCTGCCGGTGACTGGCGCCTGGACCGGCAGTCTGGTGGCGGCGGTCTTTGGTATGCGCTTCGGGCGAGCTGTGTTGTGTTTGACACTCGGGGTATTGATTGCCACTGCCATCGTTACGTCCCTGAGCGTGGCGGGTATCCATATATTTGAGGCTCTTACACTTACCCCATAGCCCAGAGGCGGGACTATAAGAGGCTTACGGATTAGACATTGACCAGCAGCGCCACGGTATGGTATATTTAGGATAGTTGAGTGCCAACTCAGGTAAAAGGTCCATGGTGCGGGTATAATATGCCGGTATGGCAGACTATGTGGGAATTTGTCAGTGTACACCTGGTAGATGTCATTGATGTCGCTCTGGTAGCCGTTCTTATTTATTACGTGGCTCTACTGCTGCGGCGCACTCGCGCTATCTCGTTGATCAACGGCATAATTCTGATCATCGCCCTGGTGTGGCTATTCAGGCAACTACCCATCTTGCCCACCCTGTATTGGCTGTTACGGGGTATTGGCACCGTCGGGGTCCTCGCGCTGGTGGTCATTTTCCAGCCGGAATTGCGTATGGCCCTGGAGAGATTGGGGCGCGGGGGGCTGTTAGGTGGTGCGCTACGAAGTATGGCCGCCGACCAGCAACAGAACGTCATCAATGATGTGGTGGACAGTGCAGTGGCGCTCTCGGACAAGAGTATTGGCGCGCTGATAGTTCTGGAGCGGCAGACCGGGTTGATAGACATAACCCGCACCGGCAAGACTATCAATGGCCGGGTATCGGTAGACTTGCTCAACACCATTTTTTATCCCGGCACACCCTTGCACGACGGGGCGGTGGTGATACGCGGCGACCAAATTGTCGCCGCCGCCTGTGCCCTGCCTCACTCGGAAAGCCCGGCTCTGTCCACTTCCACCGGTATGCGCCATCGGGCTGCTCTGGGTTTAGCGGAACGCACTGATGCTGTATGTGTAGTGGTTTCGGAAGAGACCAGGGCGATATCTCTGGCTGCTGATGGCACCCTTTCGCCCCGATTAGACCGGGCCCAACTCACCGAGCGCCTTATGGAACTCTTTGAAGCCGCCCGCGAGCGCAGTCGGTTCTTTTTCTGGCGCAAATAAAACCACACCGGTACGACGGGCGTCTCGCCCGTCGAAGTCTTAGGCAGGCGAGACGTCTATCTTGTCTGATAGATAGGAAGAGTCTGAACTGACGAAAGTACGATGATGAGTAGGATCATCGTAATTCTAAAGTATCAATGGCCCCTTAAAGTTCTCTCGGTGGTCCTGGCCGTCTCGTTGTGGGCTTACGTCCGGGAGAATCCGCCCATTCGTAAGCAGTTGCGGATGCCGGTCACTTTTATCAATCGGCCTCATAACCTGGTAGTACTAAGCACACAGCCTGAGGAGTTTGAGGTCACTGTGCAGAGCCAGCGACGGTCAATTAGTGAATCTGGCTTAAGTAATATCAGTCTGGTCGCTGATTTGAGTAGCGCTCATGTTGGTCAGCAACAAGTGATGGTTGAGGCGCAAGGAGTGCCCGACGGCGTGGAAGTCATATTCTACAAACGCACAGTGACGGTGACCCTGGACAAACTGGTCAGCGATGAGCGGCCGGTAATTGCCGAACTCCGGGGGCTTCCGGCCGAGGGTTACCGGGCGCAAGCCGCCCAGGTCCGGCCCAACCTGGTCACCGTCAGCGGGGCCAGCAGCCGCGTGCGCTCGGTGGAGCGTGTCGTGGCAGTAGCCGACATATCAGGCTATAGTGCTACTGCCCAACTGCAGTCGCCGGTGGAGGCACGGGACGAACGCAATGTGGTGATTGGCGACTTGGCGGTTCAACCAGACAAAGTCCAGGTTACTGTGCCGATAACTAAACTCACTACCCAGACTGTGTTGATCAAACCTAATCTAAGTAACCCGCCCGCTGGTTACCAAGTTACCTCGGCACAAACCAGCCCCAACACCGTGGCAATTACCGGTGACGCCGACAAACTCACGAGGCTGGAATATCTCAGTACCGAGCGCATTGACATTTCTCATCTGCGGAGGCAACAAACCTTCACGGTAAACATAGATTTCCCTGAGGGCATTGAGTCAATGGGAGTTGGTGCAGTCAGCGTGACCGTGACGGTGCAACGGCTTCCGACGCCGGAAGAGACTGAGCCAGAGACGGGCCCCGGAGAGCCTCCCGGCACTGGTGAAGAGCCCGGTCCGCAGCCGGAGACTGAAGAGACTGAGCCGGCTCCGCCTACTCCATCGGACGCGGACAGCTCGAGTCCATCCCCGCAGTAGTCGCTGCGGTTATTGTTGAGATCGGTTAGCGGCTACCTCGCGCAATCGCTCGTAATTGTGGCGCACTGCGGCATCGTCGGGAGTTTCCTGCAGCATTCTCTCCCATTCCTTCAGGCTTGCCTGGATTTGCCCCGATTTCTCCAGGCCGTGAGCGTACATCCGCTGCATTAGTGGCGAACCCCCCAGGCCGACCGCCTGCTTGAGATAGGGTAGGGCAATCTGGTATCTGTGGGTATTATAGTAATGGAACCCCAGGTTAAAGTAAGTAGCCGGATTATCGGGGTTTGCTTGTATAGCGCGGTGATAGGTGCCAATGGCCTCGGTGTCATGGCCCAGTTCGGTGTCGTAGCCCAGGCTCCATTGGAGCCAGGCGATATCACCATAAGTGTCCACCAAGTCCGGCTGCAAAAAGACAGTTACTTGCAGGCAGCGAATGGCCTGGTTATAGTCGCCCTTGTGCCACCACCAATCAGCCTCGGCGACAAAAGCATCGGCTACGGCTTCCCAGATATCAGTGGTAGTTAGCACAGGCAGCGGCGGTTGTGAAGTAGCCGGCTCGGTAGTAGCAGGCAGAGTGCTGGGAGTTTGTAGCGCACCCTTTATGATAGTAGCCAAGAATGGGGACTGCGTAGATTGGGTGCGGTTCAGCGTCGCCCATGCTTGTGGCTCGCGCATTCGCCACAGACCCATAATAGCGTAGAAGCGGACCCACGGCGGCCCACTGGTCAAGGCAGCGCCAGCCGCGTGTAGTCCCCGCGCATCACCGGTGTGCGCCAGAGCGATACCTGCGTGCAAGCGTACAGTTCTATGATTATCGTGCCTCGTGGCTGTCCACAATGCCTCTCCTGCCTCTGAGCACCCAATCTGACCCAGGACAAAGGCGGCCCGCGCGCGGTCGGTTGCATTAGAGGCACTAAGGACTTCTACAAGGTGGGGTACTACTTCACGGTGCCCCCCCAGGACATCCAGTGGCGCCCACAGCGGCCGGCCCGGCCGGTTGGCCAATTCATCAAGTACAGGCGAGTGGATGTGAGGTAGCCTGTCAGTATAATCACCGGCCTCACTGACGGGCTGCGCCTGGGCACCCAGCCGACTCGAGCCAAGTGACAATATTACCAGACCTATGAGGCAGATATATTGCAGCCGGTGCCGGTTCATCTTGTTTGTAGACAATGACCATTCCATGGTTTTTCTACCCTCTCATCAGATGTCGTTATTGGAGAACCTCACTGCACGGTGAGAGCAAAATCAATACCGCTGAGTATTCGGCCACCCCCCAATAGTTCGACATCTCGGGCAATGGACCTCCCCGCGTAACTGACCTCTACGCGGTAGCGGCCCGGCGGCACGAATAGGTAGTAGTGACCGTTGACATCTGTGGCAGTTACACCAAGTACCTCGGCTCGGTCGCGATCAAAGGCGGATACCGTAGCCCCCGAGTTATCCGGGGCGCCCAGCAGCGTCACCTGGCCTGTGATGGTGTAGGGTCCAGGCGGCGGTTGGGCAGATTCTCGGGAGAGCAGTATGCGCAAGTCAGCCATGCCCGGCATCACTGTGATAGCATCCTGGTAGGAGTCGTAGCCATCGGCGGTAACCACGACATCCCTCTGCCCTACCGGCACTTCGGGCACTGAGAAGAATCCGTCGGCGTCCGTGATGACGGCGGACTGACTATCTATTTCTACGGAGGCCCCAACTATAGGACTCTCAGCGCGCAATTCCAGAACTACGCCGCTGACTGTAACCGTGGTACTGCCACTGAGCAGTGCAAAATCCTGGGGCGGATTGTCGCCGTCGGCATCGGCGGTTACGGTCATAGTCGCAGTCGCTTCCAGGTATCCGGTTGCCTGGCAGATGACCCCCACTTCGGTTGCCGGCATGCCACCGACTATGTACCAACCCTGCGCATCAGTGAAGCCAGTGATCGCATCAGCTTCGTCCGCCCCTGGCTCCAGGAAGGCTACCAGGGCGTTGACGATGGCCTCACTTGTGGTGGCATCGGTGACAGTACCACTGACCGTGCCGGTCTGCTGGAGGTCGGCTGGCGTCATCGGCACACTGACCGTAGTGTAGGAGTATGTATTTAAGGTCAACATTTGGCTGTGAGTGATATAGCCCGGGGCGGTCGCGGTTAGGGGTTGTTGAGGAGGGTCCTCTTCACCCAGCGGCACCCCCTCCAGTATAACCCAGCCCTCCTCCATATCTATCTGGCCGCGTACGCCGCCTACCACTACGTCAGCGGGCACATCCAGCAATTCATCACTACCCTCCACCACGCATTCCACAATTACGGTAGCCGTAGCCGGCTGCTGGCTCTGGCCCGAGCTGACACCGCCACAGCCGCCTAAAACAGTTAGTACGGCCAGCATTAGCAAAGCATTCAACCATTGCTTAATTATTAACAGAATACTGTCTGGCATTATGCGTAGTCTTTCAACCGTAACCAGTCCACAATACCGGACTAAGGCGCACTGGTCGTTATGTTTACAGTTCGCAGGGACGTTACCTGCTGGCCTTGGGGGCTGCGCGCGACCAACTTCACCAGGTACATGCCGTCGGGTACGCGGCGGTCGGCGGCGTTACGCAGATTCCATATCAGGCGGCTTTGGCCCGCTGGCTGCAATGAATTACTCGCCATGTGGCGGATGGTGCGGCCGGCGATGTTCATTATCTGGGCACTTACCGCCGCCGGCGCCGATAAGGTATAAGGCATCTCCAGAGCCAGGGCGGTACGAGTTGGGGCTAACGCCGTGACCACTAATGTGGCCGGCTCGTGGTGTTCCATCTCAATCCGAACGATTCGCTGTAAGCCGCCACCTTCGTTAGGTATCTCATAGCCACTGGTAGTGCGCATATATATACGACGATTGGTGGTAGGGTCTATCAGTATAGGATGTAAGTCGGCGGGAACCTGGGACATATCCGGCCAGGACAGGCGAATCGGGACATTATCAAGGTTGCTGTTGACCTGCACCGTCCAGACCAGGCGACAGTCGTCCGGGCTTCGTATATCGGTAAGGTAACAGGCGGGTGCATCATCGTTTGGCCCAATTACAAAACGTGGGGCCACGTAAGGACCGAAGTTCGGCGGTGACTGCAAATCAAGGCGCGGGTCAATACTCGCCGTGGCTTGGGGGGCTACTCCCAGGTAGGCACGGGATTGACGGCCCCCCGCCGAGGCGCACAGGGGCATCTGCCAGGTGGTCTGAAGTTGAGCTAATGTTGCCTCTGCTACGGAATACCCAACCGCGCATTGTACATCCCCGCTGTAGGAGCGGCGTCCTCGCCGCGACAAATTTCGGGCCGGGAACGACTCTTCTGCGATGAGTGATCCCGCGCCTCCCAGATAGGTGGCAGGGCCAGTTTGCCCAGGAAACATCAGCCGAAGTCCGCCCGGGGTCAGGCAGCGCAGCCAATAGCCGCCAAAGGCCTGGAGCGTGTCCACCAATTCATAACCATTGGCCTGGCTGTAGCCAAACACGCCGGGTTGCAGATAACCCTGGTTGAAAGCGTCATTCAGAGAGATGACATCTTCGGTGCCCACTTGGACTTTCAACTCGGCCAAGTCTACCGCGTAGCGACGCGGATTGCCCATCATATTCCAGCCTAATTCCACCGGGACTGGATAATCTCTATCTTCCGGCGGCAGTACACCGGTTATTGACACTGCCTGGCTTTCTAAGAGCCGCAGCCAGAAGCCTCGGCCCGGGGCAAACGGCGCGATATCGGGCCAGATATGGTAGCAGCCGTCGGGTGGTATGGCCGGATCCCAACGGGCCAGCAACAGGTCATCACCGGGCACACCCAATATCTGGGCCGCATTGGGTTCAGTGGGCTGGATGGGCAGCGACATTAGCATTAGCCCGGCGGGGAAGGTATGTTGCACCTCGGCCTGCCCCCCACCTTCCAGAAAGATCACATAAGAGTCCCAACCGACGTTGACCGTGCGCGTATTGATTTGGGCCTGGGGATTGGTGACAGTCACCTCAAGTTGCATTGGTGAGAGGCGACCGCCGGTCAGCGAGGAGCCCCAGACGCCACGGTCAGCGGCAATATCATCGGCACCGGCTCCGCCCGTTACCGAGATAGTAGCACTGGGGCCGCCTAATACAGCCCCATAGAAGTCATTCTCACCGGGCTCAAATCCGCGCACGCCATAGGGATACGCATATAGACTCCGCAGACCATTCAAATCAAGTTGCACCGTTACGCGCTGAGGCCCACCGATGTTGAAAAACGTGGGTATTAGATACCCCTCGCCGGCGCCATCGCCATTAGCCGGTACATCAATCACGTTGCCTTCCTCAGCGTAGAGGTTAAGAGTGAAGTCGTAGTTCCAGTAAATGGTTCGGCCCTGACCACCCCGGGGCGATTCATCTCCGCCGGGACCAGTCAGATAGTGTTCTACAATCAGGGCTACCGACTGCTCCAGCGGGATGTTCCAGGTGTATAACTTGCTGCCGGTGCGAATGCTGGTGTCCAGCACGCATTGCCGTTCATACCATCCGTAGAAACTCATTCCTTCCACCGAAGGGACCACTTGCGTAGCAATATCCTTGAGACCGGGCACATCACCAGGCAGGCTATCATAATAACTCTGGTAATACAGTTGATTGAAGTTAGCAAAGAACTGAGGGTCTTCAATGTAGCATTTGAACCAGGCGGCCCGAGCCATAGCAATGCGCCATACTAACATTCCGGCGAACCCCGAGTCGGGGTAGAAGGTATTGTTGCCCAGCGCGGGCTGGTTTTCGCACTCATACACTGACAGGCAGTAGAAAGGCCCGGGGTCAACGGGATCGTAGGCCCCCGAAACTCCGGGAGTAGTCTGGATGGCTGTGGCGGCCGCACCGATAAAGCCCTGCTCCCAGGCATCATAGTAGAAGCCCACCTCGTCGTGGAAAGCCCCCAGCACCAGCATCAGCAGTACAAAGGTGTCCTCGGGGAAGTTGCCTGATAGCGGTGGGATATGTATCTCATTGGTGGCCGTGTCATAGAAGCCACCTTGGATGGTCTGAACATTGCTATCCTGGACAACGGTGACAGTGAGGTCAAACGCCGGCGGACCGTATATCAATCGGGCTTTGGGCACAGCCCCCTGTAAGTAGGTGCGTAATGCCTGTTCGTCATTGTCAGGGAAGCCGCTGAATTGGAAGGTAATCTCGTTAGTAGGGCTGCCCAGTTGCCCGTTGGTTTGCTGGAGTTGAGTCAAGTCGGGGCGCACCAGTCGGCCATTACGCAGGTGATATGCCATTCGCGGGAAACGCACCTGGGCACCTGGGCTTTTGAGGCCCAGCATTTGGAGCAGACGCATAGTGTGCTCAGCGCGACGCAGTGAGGTAACACTATGTTGGGCAGTTACCGCCTGCGCCGTGATGGCGGCGGGATGTAGGCCGAGGCGGTTGTCATCAATCAATATTACCCCTTGAGGCCCGTCAGTGCGGGTGGCGAAGGGGGTGTTGTCAATATTGTAGAAGCGGGTGGCATTGGCTGGTGTAGGGCCAGTCAACACTAAAACCAATAGTAGGAGCGACATTCCTGTCGCGACTGCCGTGCGGAGGGGCCGGTCGAGCGCAGCGAGCCCGGCCCGCTTGCATTGCGTTGGCTCTACTATCTGTAGGGGCGGAAGTTGCTCGCAACTTCCGCCCGCTGTCGCCTTTACACGGGCTGGAAGCCCGTGCCACCCTACCCTACACGCTCTTAGCAGTGTTTTATTTAATTGCATCAGTGTCACCACAAGCGGTAGACCTCAGGTATCTGCCAGCGAGACAGGCCCTCAACAACTGGCCACTGTTGGCGGATGGGTTCGGCGGCCGGAGGCCTTTGCTCCGGCGCCTGGGGCGGGGCCTCCCAGCCCAACGAAGGTGGAGCCTCGGTTGGGCGGCGGGCCTGCTGCTGCTCAAACTCCCCTAATCCGGCCTCAAAGCCTTCGCGGCCCTGATACTGCCCTTGTTCATATTGTCCTGGCAGTCTCTCAGGGGACCCTGCGTAGCGTCTCTGGTAGTCGTATTGAGAACCTCGTTGATATCCCGCGCCCGATCCGAAGGGGCCGTAGGCTCCTGGCTGGCCACGGCCGCCATATCCATAGGTCTGCCCGAAGCCCGCCTGGTAGCCCCCAGAGGTAGCCAGATTCAGCGCGCCCTCCCCATAGCCGCCATAGCCGTATGAGGGTCCGCCGAAGGTGGCGGTGGGGCCAGCAAACCTTTGGCCGGTGGCCGAGCCGCCGGTGAAATGAGTCTGGAAAGTCAACATAAAAGTATTAGCAACATAGTCTTGAGACTGCATGGTTGCTCCCGTGTAAATGGAAAAGGGCGAGTCAACTTGACCAGCCAGGTATTTCTCAAAGCGATAGCCAAAGTTGAAGTCACTGGTGTCGTTAAGCCGGTAACCCAGCCCTATTTCAGCCCTATTTCTCTTAAAGGCGCTATAGCCACTGGTAAAATCCGATAGTCCGGTTCGGGCGTAGAGGCTGGCATTGTCGCTCAGTTGATAATTCAATTGGCCGCTGAGGTCGAACAGGGAGGTGCTGACCATACGAGAGTGCTGATGACTCCCCACCTGAATGTAGGTGGGGCTGCTGCCGCTCATCCGGTTCATATTTATACTGGCTCCCCAGGGCTGCCCAGGTGGCTGGTAGTTGAGACCGACAGTCAGCATGTTATTGCTCACCGCACCGCGACCCTGTTGCAGGAAATTGAGATGATCGCGGCTAAGAGAGGTCATAACAGTCAAGGCATCTGACGCTTGCCACGACAGCGACAGAGAACGGGAGCGCTGGTTACTGTCAGCCAAATACCCGGCTCCTCCCCCGCTGCTGTACTTGCGCTGGCGGGTATTAAGATTTAACGAAATAGTGCGAGTGGGGCGGTAATTAACATCTAAGCTCGTGGTGGAGTCTTCGTAGCGTGTCTGGGTCTCTTCTTCTTCCTCCTCATCACTGTTGTCATCCGCCTGATAAGGGTACGTTCCCCCACCCCCGGCTATGGGTCCGCCCCATCCGCCGCCACCGGTGCCGGGATAGCCTGAGTACCCGCTACCCGGAAAGCCTCCGTAGAAACCGCTGCTGACTCGGCCAGTTGATTGGGAACCGGTCCGCTGTAGGTTGATACTGAGTCTATCCGAGGGCTGCCAGCGGGCGGACAGTTGGACATTACGCGAGTTAGATGCGTTGCCCATAGTCCCGTGCGCGGTCGACCCGTGACGGCCCAGATTGGCCGACAGGGAAAGCGTGTCAGTAGGCCGGTACTCAATTGACACCAAGCGCTGGTTAGTACTGCTGCCTCGCGCTTCGGTGATGTTATCATCACCGCTCGAGGAGGTGCCTGCGTAGTTCTGTTTCGTTCTAACCAGGTTAGCATTGAGGTTCAGGCGCTCACTGAACCTATGACTCAGGCGCAAGGATGTGGAATCATACTTGCTCCCGCCGAGGCTACCACCGGAATTGGACATCGTCTGATGGGTAATGTTCACAGAAGGCCAGCCGACGAAGTCCAGGCGCAGATCTAGATCGTTTTTGTTAGTAGATATGTCCAGTGTACTGGTGGAGGTAGCCGACTGGGCAGTCTGCATGCCGTAGTAACCTCCTCCGTAACCTCCCCCATAACTACCACCACCATAATATCCGCCGCCGCCTGTCTGGAAGCCATAGCCTCCGCCATAGCCACTATAGCCAAAGGATAGCCCCTGGCCGCTTTTCATACTTGAATAACGGTTGGACAATTGAATGTGGCGGGTGGGTTGCCACTGCAGATTAACATTCAGTCCCTTTTCCTGGCGGCGGAAGCCAGTAGTGTCCATAAAACTGAAAGTAGCGTCCATATCTCGATACCCCGTGGAGGCCGTCAACTTGGGGAGGGAATAGCTCAGTAGCACGCTGAGTGCTCCGCCGGATTGACCGCTGCTACCGCCACTGCTGCGGGCCAGGTCTGCCCGCAGGGCCAAGTTGTCCGAAATACGATAATTCAGGTCCAGCCCAGTGACCTCAGTATCAGCAGCGAGCGTAGTACTGCGCAGATCATAATAGTATTGAATCTTTACCAGCGATGTTGGGGGAACGGCGCGGCGGAAGATTATCCGCCCTATTTCCCGGTACGAATCATAGTCCACTCCTTCCTCCTGCTCGACATTATCAACCAGGACCAGGAGCGGGTGTTCAAGGGTTTGAGTTTTGCCGTTGAAGGTAATCTGGGCGCCGTCGGCCACAATAGGTCGGAAGTTGGTATCAAAGGGCCCCGTGGACCCTGAGCCCTGGTAATAGTCCTCCTGGTAGCCGACAGTATCGCCACTGCCGGCCTCGGGCCGGTCCTGCTTCAGCATCGTCAGCCCGACCCGCATTTTCCCAGCCATTAAGGGCATTTCAGCCCGCAGTCCCGACAGCGTCCCCGGACTGCCGAAATAGCCCGAGGCCATGTAACTGAGGGATATGGTGGAAGTGCTCGGAATAATCTTGGGCGGTCGGTCTATCGGCTCAAACCACAACTCACCAGTCTGATAGTCAATCCGATAATCCAGGCCAAGGCGCTGGGGCTGCTCATCAACCTTGACCCTCTCGCTGCCCTCAATTATAGGAGTGTAAGTCAGAAAATAGGGCCCCGAGGTGTCATTCCCGGCCATAGTCTGATTGCGGGTAAAGCCTTTTTCCTTTGACTGGAAGGCCCGCAGCAGGCCATCGTGGGGTAGTTTTTCGTCCACTTGCCACCCCTTAAGGTTTTTAGAAAAGTTGGCGAATTCGTTGCCGCGCAGGTTGATGTTCAGGTCCCCAATATACAGGGCAGTTTCATGTCCCACGTAGCCAACCAGCCAGCGGGAATAACTTGGCCCCCAACCCGACGCTGACAGGTCGGCGCGGAAACCAACCTCCTTGAATACGGGGCCTTCCAAGTGCAAACTGGTACGGCGCTGGAGGCTACCGGTGTCCCAGCGCTGACCCACAAAGGAGGCATCCGAGCCTTCTATCATATACTGCTGGAGGGTCAGACTATTCTGCCCCGACACCTGCACGCCCTGAAACAGGCCCCATTTCTTGAATAGCCGCTGCACGCCCTTAAGGGGATTAGCGGCGGCAGGACTAATTACCGCCAGGCACAATCCTGTCATTAGCAGGATAATTGTCAACCGCGACACTCGTCGCACGGTTGCTGCTACCTCGCTTCACCATACTAACTATATGATTAACAAGAGTCTGACGTAACTACGGGCATATTTGTTCCGTCAGTTGCTCAGTAGCCCAGAGTGTTATGTATTCTCCACAACCCCCCCCGAAATATATCCACTACAACTGGCAACTGCGGTTAGAAATGCCAGTTGAAGTGACCGACGCTATATGGTATGATAAGTATAACAATACGGTTATCAAATGCAACCGAGTGCGGAGTCTGAATTGAAAGGATGAAGTAGTATGTCTTTGCAAGGCAATGCTATGATTGGACAATCTGGGGGGCCATCCATAGTGATCAACGCCAGTCTGGTCGGGGCAATTGAGGCAGCCCGCGATATTGAGGAAATTGAAACCTTCTACGGGGCTTTACATGGCATGGACGGTGTGCTACACGAGCAGTTCATTGATTTATTTCGTGAGGACCATGAGTTAGTTGAGCGGATCCGCTACACCCCTTCCTCGGCGCTGGGCACCTGCCGGCTAAAGCCCACTGATGCTGACTTGGAGCGGTGTATGAAGGTATTCAAGGCTCACAATATCCGCTACTTCTTCTACATTGGCGGTGATGACTCACAACTGGCTTGCCACAGGTTGTCAGAGTTGGCTAAGGCCAGCGAATGGGATATGAACATTGTCGGGATTCCCAAGACCATTGACAATGATCTGGTGATTACCGATAACTGCCCGGGCTATGGCAGTGCCGCGCGGCTGGCGGCCTCGGCGGTGCAGTTTGTCGCTCGCGATGCCGAAGCATTCGGCAATTGCGAAGTGATAGAGATTATGGGCCGCAATGCCGGTTGGCTGACCGGCGCCACCCAGGTCGGCCGGCAGGAGGATAGAGATGCTCCCCATCTAGTCTATTTGCCTGAGGTCACCGTGGATCCCGACAAATTCCTGAGCGACTGCCACGAGCAGTTTGATGAGTGGGGCTATCTGGTTATCGCTGTCTCTGAGGGCTTTGCCTTTGCTGAGTCAGAAATTCCGACTACCTCAGCGAAAGTGGACGAATTCGGCCATGCCCGCCTGGGTGGAGTGGCGGAGGCCCTGGCCGATATGGTTGAAGAAGAGTTAGGGGTGCGTAGTCGCTTTGACAAATTAGGCAACTTGCAGCGGTGCTTCGCGTACGCAGCCTCTGCAGTGGACCTGGATGAGGCCTACGCCGTAGGCGAAAGTGCAGTGCAGCGGGCTTATGGCGGGGAGTCGGACGTAATGATTACCATTCAGCGCAAGAGCAGTGAGCCGTTCGTATTTGAGTGCGAGGACACTTCACTGACGAGCGTGGCCGGGGAGACCAAGGTCGTGCCGCCAGACTGGCTCAACGAGGAGCAAAATGGCGTCACTGCCGAGTTTGTCCAGTATGCCCGACCTCTTATGACCGGCCGCAGCGAACCGCTGCCCCAGGACATTCCCCACTATCCTCGCTTCCAGAAGCACCTGATTCAGCCGAAACTGGGGGAATACGAACGGGACTAAGAGGCAGTGGCCTACGGACGGCGAACCAATTATGTGCATTAGCGATGACAGCACTCAATTGCGTTAGGAGCGCCGGTGATAATGAGCGCGCAAGCCATCGTCACGTTGCGGGCAGTTGCCTTGGAACCGACCTATTGGGACTTGGAGCACTATGAAATTGACGCCGAGCAGGTAGTATCCCGCCTGGCTGATAATGGCGTCAATGGGATTCGCCTCGGGGCTCAAAGTCACGATGGCTGTGCCTATTTCCCTTCAGAGGTAGTGCCCGAGGCACCAGGTCTGAGAAGCCGCGACTTGGTAGGTGACTTCAAGGCCGCCTGCCAGCGTCACAATCTATACTTCATTGTGTACACTAACGCAATGTATGTGCGGGATGGGGTATACCCCGAACAAGAGGAATGGGTGGTGCGTGGGCCTAATGGCCAGTTCAGCATACGAGAACCGGCTGGGATATGCCTGATGTGCCAGCACAGTCCCTATTTTGATAAATATTTGACCTTGTTGGCAGAAATTGGCTCGCGATATAATCCCGACGTGATGTATATTGATTGCTTCGGCGCCAGCGTTTTGTGCCACTGCCAGTGGTGTCAACAGCGATACCAAGAGGTTTTTGGCAAGTCGCTGCCCTCGGAGGTAAATTGGCAATCGGAGGAATGGCGGCAATATTTCCAGTGGATTAACCAAGACACCGATGAACATGCGCGGCGTATAGTAGCGGCCTGTCGCAGTCACCGGGGAGATATGCCAGTTGTATTCAATCGAGCTTCGCCGTGGAGTGCCTTGACGTTGCCGGAAGATCTGCGGAGCTACGCCACTGAGATTGCCGATGGCGTTCATGGCGAGACGGCCGTGCGAATGTATGGCCAGGGCTTCCACCACATTGACGAACAAGCAACAATAGGGCAGGCCTATGGGTCGCCGCTGTGGTGTTGGGTGGAGCATAATTCGATGCCCTGGAGCCATCTGCCCTGCCATGGCAGTGAACTGAAGATAAAAGCGGCTAAGGTGCTGGCCCATGGGGCCCGACCGATGGTGTGGTCGCTGCCCTTAGCCCCCGAGCCTGATTATCGCGGGATTGAGGCGGTCGGCCAGGTATTCAGAGTGGCCGCTGATAATAGCGAACTGTTAGATAATACCGAAGCGGTGGCCGAAGTGGCGTTGTTGTTTCCCAGCACCTCGGCACTGCTATTTGACAAACGTGTCGGGGAAGACCCCGGCCCTCACAGTCTGGCGGCAGCGGCCTCGGTGCGCGAGGAGTTTCTCGGCTTTATGGACGCCGCTCGGCGCAGCCACATCCCGGTGCGCGTGGTGCTGGAGGGCGATATATCCAGCGAACTGGCGGCAGATTGTCCCATGCTGATACTACCCAACGCAGCCTGTTTGAGTGAGGAAGTATGCGCCGGCATCCGGGCCTATTGCGCGGCCGGCGGGAGGATACTGGCGACTTTCGCCACTTCACTGCGCGATGCAGAGGGCCATCCTCGGGACGAGTTCGCCCTGCGGGAGCTGCTGGGCTGCCGATTGATACAGCCACTCCCGCTGCTGAGCACTGATATCGACGGGCCTGGTCGGCAAGGCTCCTATGTGACGCAATTAGGCAGACACCCGCTATTCCAAGGCATAGAGGGGGAGTTTGAATTGCCGGCGGGCGGGCGAGCCTTGGCGGTGGCAGCAGAGGGGCAAGTGCCGGGCACACTTCGCGCCCCCAGCGCCTACTATTGCAGCTATCCGGGCCCGCCGCGCGACGTCGCCGCTCTGGTTATCAGTCCCAGCAGTATCTATATCCCCTGGCAACTCGGCCGCACTTACCACCACCACAAGTTAGCGAGTCTGCGCAGATTCATTGCCAACATTATTGACTACCTCGAGCCGACAGAGCCACTTATTAAGACTGACCTGCCACCCAGTGTTACTGTTACCCTGCGGCGGGCACCAACTGGCGCATTGGTTCTGCACCTGGTGAACTTGAGCTGTGAACCCGAATTTGAAGTAGAACAGGTCACGCCAGTGACAGGTGCCTCTATCTCGCTACGCAAGGATTTGTGTTCTCAACCCCGTCCGCGAGTTCTGGGCACCGAAGAGCAGTTACCCCTCACCCAACAGAATGACCGCTGGCACATACAACTGCCGAACATAGAGGAATTCTGCATCATTGCCGTAGGTGTATAGATTGGCGCGCTTGCCGCCTATATATATACATTGCTTGAGCGTCAATGGTGACCCTAGCAGCCTGTCGGAGAACTTCTTGTCAGAGCCAACATATGTTATGATGTAGGTATGATGAAGCGATTCAAAGAGTATAGCCCGGACCAGCAGCTACTTTTGCCG
>JALGUR010000113.1 GCA_029820565.1 Candidatus Zipacnadia bacterium | reverse complement strand
TATCTTGGAGTATTCATCCATCATCCAAGCCATCATCTGTGGGGTGGTGTATACATCGGGCGCGGGAATGTCTCGGTCCGGCCCAATGATGGGGGCTATCTGTTGAATGTACGCCCGGCACAGCCGCTCTAACTCCCGGATAGACATGTCCTTGGGATTGCAGACTACCCCACCTTTGGCGCCACCTAGCGGAATATCCACCAGCGCGCACTTCCACGTCATCCACATCGCCAAAGCCCGCACCGTGTCCAGAGTCTCGGCAGGATGGAAGCGGATTCCGCCCTTAGTTGGCCCACGAGCATCGTTGAACTGAACGCGGAAGCCCGGAAAGACCTCCACGTTGCCATCGTCCATTCGCACCGGCAGCTTCACCAACAATTCGCGCATAGGCCAGCGCAGGAGCTCGTGCATTGCTGGTTCAAGACCCAGCAACTCGGCGGCCGCATCTAACTGTGCCTGGGCCGCGGCAAAGGGATTATAATCAGACATCTGCTTACCTCCATGTCATTGGTACCGGTGGTTCTCTCACCGAAAGGCTGAGGTCCACCCACACAAGCACAACGCGCCGTCCACTTACGGAAACACGTTTCCGCATCCGAACAGACAAGCGTTCCGGAAAGTATTACCTGTAGTCTAATGGCCCTCATGCCCGCTGTCAACGGAATACTACCGGCAATTCTCCACTTGAGCGGCCCTTGACAGGGCCAAGTCTTTCCGGTACACTTTCCCCGAAGTGGCACCAGTCGGCCCGCACAAACGGCAAACAGCCCACTTTAGGGGGAAAACTATGCCGGAAATTGATAGGAAGACACTGGCCATTCTCCGCGCTCTAGATACCCAGGGCGAGCCGCTGGGCAGCGGTCGCCTGGCCCAGAAGCTGGCTAACCTCGGCGTAGACCTGACCGACCGGGCCATTCGCTACCAGCTTCAGCAGCTCGACGAGGCCGGCCTCACCGAGTCGCTGGGCCGCGCAGGCCGATGCTGCAGGATTATGGTGGCCTCAATGCTCCACATGGACCCAGGTACCCCACATATCCGCTGAATCTCCAACGCTTCAGCCTTTGCCGGACCCCGCTAGACGTACTCGTCGGCGTTCTGGGCCATTGACAACAGAACTGGTCGGTCGGGCAGTACTCGGGCCAGCGCCTCCAACTCCGGTTCATCCGGCCCCAGGGGAAGCTGAATCTGGCCCCTTTGGACCACTGAGCGACAGATGCCCATCATAATCTCAAAGCCTTTGTAAGCGCTCTCGCCGTTGCATGGGTGTACCGCCTGCGAGTCGTCGAGCCAGTCTGCGATTTGCTGTACGTAGGGCACCATGTCATGGACGTAGTCCATAGTCCCTTCGCCGCAGATTACTCCTCCTGAGTCACGAGTGACAGCCCGCCACCCGGCGCCGGTAAGAACCTCTGCGAAGCCCTCGCTCCCCTGCGCGCCTATGCGACACTTGCGCCACCAGTAGTCAACCTCCGGGACATCCGGGGCTCCTGCGCCCGTTTCAACGATACCCCGCACGCCGTTGGCGAACTGGATAATACCGGCAATATAATCGGGAGAGGGATGCGCATCGGCCAGCTTCCCGCGGCCGCTGGCTTGCCCCATCACCCACTCAGCCTCGGCCTTGTCATTGAACCAGCGCATGTAGTCAAGCAGGTGAGTCATCATATGCATCATCCAACCCGTGGCCGTCCCGTAGACGGTATGGATCTCTCCCAATGCACCGCTGGCGATGATCTCCTTAACCTTCTGATAATGCGCACCGTAGCGATGCTGATGGCTGACCACGGTCTTGACTCCGGCTTCTCTGATGCACTGCATAATCTGCAATGCCTCGTTGGTGGACAGCGCCATAGGCTTCTCGTAGGCGATGAGCTTCACCCCATGGACGACCCCGAGTTTGATGAGGTCAAGCCGCTGATCAGGTAAAGTGCAAAAGCAGAAGACATCCGGCTTAACCTGGCCGAGCAGATCGTCGGCATCCGTACTGGTTACGGGGTTGTCCAAATCAGCAGCGGCCGTGTCAAGTCGCGATGCGTCAATATCACATATCCCCACCACTTGGAAGCGGGGATTGGCATGAAAGGCAGTCGCATGATGCGTACCGCGCTTGCCCATTCCCACGATCGCCACTGTATAGCTGGTCTGGCTCATTACTTGCCTCCTGGAATTGGTGCCGGTCGCTGGAGCCTAACCAACACATCAGTTGTAAGCCATCTGCTGGTATCCCTCACAGATTAGTCTGTTCCCACTCCCGGATTGTGTCAACCGTGTATTGCAGTTCGTCGTCTGTCAGTTCGGGGTACATAGGCAGAGAAATGCAACTGGCCGCATTGGCCTCCGTGCAGGGCAAATGGGGATCGAGGACGCTGTCCTGTCCCCAGGGGTAGCCTTCCTGCTGATGAATGGCGATGGGATAGTGACATTTGGCTTCAATCCCGGCGTCGTTCAGAAAAGCCACAAGATCGTCCCGTTTGTCTGGCCTGGTCTCGATTACGTAAATGTGATAGACGTGTCGGTATCCTGGTGTCTCATAGGGCAACTTCAGGCTACTATCTTTCAGCTTCTCATCGTACTGCTTAGCCAGGGCGCGGCGGCGGTCATTCCAAGTGTCGATATGTTTGAGCTTGACGCTGAGGATGCCAGCGTGCAGGTCATCCAGTCGGCTGTTGTACCCCATAGAATGTGCCGAACGGCCGGGGGAGCCGTGATTGCGCAACTGCCTCACCTGTTCAGCAACCTCGTCGCGGTCAGTTATCACTGCCCCACCATCGCCGAAGGTACCCAGGTTTTTCTGGATGATGAAGCTCGTGCAAACGGCATCACTGAGCTCGCCGATTTCGAAGCTATCACCCGCGGCGCCAAGCGCCTGCGCACAGTCCTCTATCACCAGAAGGTTGTGCTTGTTGGCGATCTCGGCGACGGCCGACATATTGGCGGCCTGCCCGTACAGGTGGACAGGTATTATGGCCTTGGTCTGAGCAGTGATAGCAGCTTCGATTTTGGCGACATCTATATTGTTGGTCCGAGGATCAGTATCAACAAAGATAGCCTTAGCCCCGGCAATCCAGATAGCTTCGGCAGTGGCGAAGAACGTATTAGCCACAGTGATGACCTCATCGCCCGGGCCGATTCCCAGAGCATTGAAAGCGAGCCAGAGTGCATCAGTGCCGGAGTTGACCCCAACCGCGTGTTTCAGACCGAAATAGTCGGCCAGCTCGCCCTCAAACCGGTTCAACGTCGGCCCCAGAACATACTTGCCACTCTCCAGTACGGCGCTGATAGCCTTGTCGATATCCTCTTTGAGGTTGTGGTATTGTCTGACGTGTCCGTAGAAGCCTACGTGCATATTAGCCATTTGGGAGTCCTTTTGCACTCCTTGTAGTATTTCTCAGCACCGATTCTTGTATCTCACCACACAGCAGCGAGCAGCCACTCCTCTTTGTCTTCGCCGACCTGCGTTGCTCCGGCCCGCACCTCCCCACAGTATTGCCCTCAGAGGCTGCGTCGCCTGCCCAGTCCGTCCCAACAGACAGCCTCAGAGTCTAATGAATTGATGCCAATGTGTCAATGAAAGCATAGCGGAAACTTTTGCCCCACAGCCACTTGACGAGAGCCGCGAATTTCCGGTATTATTGTCCTGAGAATCCGATACTCATTGAAATAAGCGGGGATTTTGACGATAGTAGGGGAAAACTATGCCGGAAATTGACAGGAAGAAACTGGCCCTTCTCCGCGCCCTTGATACGCACGGCGAGCCGCTGGGCAGCAGTCGCCTGGCCCAGGAGCTGGCTAACCTCGGCGTAGACCTGACCGACCGGGCCGTTCGGTACCAGCTTCAGCAGCTCGACGAGGCCGGCCTCACCGAGTCGCTGGGCCGCGCAGGCCGGCGCATCACTGAGGCGGGCCGCCAGGAACTGGCCGACGCCAGTGTCTCGGACCGAGTCACCCTGATCATTTCCACCCTGGAACGGTTGACCTACCAGACTTCCTTCGATCTGGCCACGCGCCAGGGCAAGGTAGTTATGAACATCTCGCTGTTACCGGCCGAAGCGCTGGATACGGCATTGCAGGTCATGCGCCCGGTGTTCCTGGCCGGCCTGTGCACCAGTGACCTGATTGCTGTCTACCGGTCAGGGCAGCGTGTCGGTGACGCTCAAGTGCCGGCGGGAATGGTCGCTATCGGCACCATCTGCAGCGTGACCATCAATGGCATCCTGCTCAACTATGGCATTTCCATGGAGTCACAGTTCGGGGGATTGCTGGAATTGAGCGGCCACAAGCCGGTGCGCTTTACCGAACTCATTCACTACGAGGGGACTTCACTGGATCCGCTGGAGATATTCATCAAGGGGAAGATGACCTCTGTCACCCAGGCGGCCCGCACCGGCGCCGGCAAGGTGGGAGCGGGCTTTCGTCTGATTCCCGCCACGGCGTATGACCAATTCCTGGCAATAACCGACCAGATGGCACAAGCCGGCATTCGGGGGGTGGCCTCAGTAGGCCGGCCCAGTCATCCGCTCCTGGAAATAGCCGTGCCCCTGGAGCGGGCCGGCGTCATACTCTA
>JALGUR010000048.1 GCA_029820565.1 Candidatus Zipacnadia bacterium | reverse complement strand
ATGAATTCCTTCAGCCGTCCGGCATACGACATACCACCGCCACCGACCACCAGAATATCCAGTAAGCCCTCTTTGAGCCACTGCTCCACATCCAGGCCGGTGCGCAGAGCCATTGCGGGGTTGTCCGGCACCCGCGCAGTGAGCAGATAGGGCTTGCCCCGCTCGCGGCCAATCTCATGCAGAAGCCGGCGCACCTGCCGCACAAACTCGGTCATGGTATCCAAGTTCTCCTCCTCTTCGCCCAATTTGAAGAACAGCGGATGGCGAAAGTAATCCAACTCAAAGCCGTCAAAGTCATATTGGCGGCAAACCTCCTCAATGCGCTCCAGGCGATGCGCGCGCACCTCGGGCTCAGCATAGTCATAAGCTGCCCAGAAAGCGCGCAATACGCTGGTTGTCGGGTAGCCTCCCAGCGGCTCGTGTTTCTCACCTTCAAGCAAATAAGGGTACTGCTCGAAGGCATAGGCTTCCCCGATCAGCAAGTCGGGCCCTTCCTGTTTCAGGGGACTGGCTGAGCCGTCCCACGCGCAGTGAATGTCGTTCATGCGCAGCGATGCGAATATCTCCATTCCAGCCTCGCGTGCCGCCTCAATAATCACCTGATTGGGGTCGCCGATGCCTTCCGCGATCTTCCGACCCCGGTGAGGATGCCACCCATCCCCGACATAGAAAACATAAGTATCAACCTGGGTGCCAACCGCTGGCTTAAACCGCGCCGACAAGAAGGCTCGCCGCGTTGTCTCGTCAAACTGAGGCTGGCTGTCGTCGTTGACGATAATCCGTCGCTGTTTGGTCATACTCCTCGCTTCTTCTCGTTGTACTGGCTCAATCTGAGAAGTGCCGAACGAATCGCGGAACTTATCAAACCGGCTGACTTCTCGCTCTGCTTTTGCCTCTATACCCGATATAATTCCCAGCGTCAAGGCCATCACCAGCAGTCGCGCCGTACTCTTCGTAAGCGATCTCACGGTGTTTTATTTGCCTTTCGTTACGTTTCTTGCAGCTAAACTGAGGTGGGAGGGAGATAGCGACTGTGCCTCCTCCCGAATGACACTGCCGCTCGCTGACGGGTGTCAATTAAGACACGCGGATGCAGCGCTATTCATGCTTATAGCGCACCGATAACTCCAACCACGTCACGGTGGACGAAAGTCGGCCTATCGAATTCACACCGGGCAATACTACGATTTGGTTAATTCCCCGCCGCACCGGCGGTGCAGTCACCACCGCCTCAAAGGTCTCTTTGTCTACTCGTTTAATGTTTTCAACAGGTACAGCGGCACCGTTCATATTGATGGTGATGCCTTCACTTTCGTCCATATTGCCGACTTTGACTTGCAGCCGCATTGCCTCCAGTATCGCTTCCTCGGTGGCTTTTTGCACATCATCGCCGACCACCAACTCAATCGGCGTACCATCTATCAGCCGTATAGGATTTACGAAATGTTCACCCCCCTGAAACCCGGGAGTGATAAACTGCCCGGCCGGATTGCTGTAGCCACAGTAGAAGACGCTCAGCCCATTGTCGGGCAGATACTGCTTGTCCAGCCCCAACAGTACCCCTGGGTCGTGCATCTGATTCAGACAGGCCTCGTGCTCGGAACCTTCGCCGACCCCGCCAAAGTTGAATACATAGACCCCGTCGGCTCCCAGGGCCCAGAAATTGCTGGCGTAACTGCGCATCTTGACCGGATCCTGGAAGTGGTTGATACACGGATAAGCCGGTATGCCGTAGCGATGGGCCATATCAACGAACTCCTTCAGCCGGCCGGCGTAGGCCATATAGCCGCCGCCGACTACGAGCATATCCAGCAATCCTTCTTTCAGCCACTGCTCTGCGTCCAAACCAGTCCGCCGGGCCATGGCCGGGCTATCCGGCACGCGGATGGCCAGCACGTAACGCCGGCCCCGTTCCTGCCCGATCTCGTTGAGAAGGTGGCGCACCTGGCGCACAAACTCGGTCATGGTATCCAGGTTCTCCTCCTCTTCGCCCAATTTGAAGAACAGCGGATGGCGAAAATAGTCAAGTTCAAAGCCATCAAAGTCGTAGTTGCGGCAGATTTGAGCGATGAACTCAAGCCGGTGCTGGCGCACTTCGGGCTTAGCATAGTCAAAGGCCGACCAGAACGCCCGTAGCACGGCACTCTCCGGGTACCCTCCCCGGGCCGCGGGTTTCTCACCTTCCAGCAGATAAGGATGCCCGGCAGGCCAATGCTGCTCGCCGATCAGCAAGTCGGGGCGCTGAACTTTGAGAGGATAGGTGAGTTCAGCCGCCCAGGCGTCGTGGATGTCATTCATACGCAGCGAGGCAAATATCTCCATATTGGCCTCACGAGCTGCGTCAATCATCACCTGATTAGCATCGCCGATGGCCTCCGGAGTTTCCAGACCCCATGGTGGTATTTCACCATTGCCGACGCAGAAAAAGTAGGTGTCAACCTTGGTGCCCACCGCCGTATTAAACCGCTTTGCCAGGAATCCTTCGGCGCCCTCCGCCGCGGCCGGGTTCACGCTGGGATATTGCGCATCACCGTCGTCGTTAACCATCAGTCGCCGCTGTCTGATCATTCTCGGCACCATGCCTTTCGTAGGTCGCTCAAGTTGCGCTTGTCCCAACGGACGAGTAAATCTCTCAAATATCGTCTTGCTCGTCCTTTGGCCCTCGCCTTGCGCGTAGGCCATCGCCACCCCGCTCACCACCACTATGTACATCACTACTACTATCCATCGGTTGACGTACTTCATTGTGATTCCTCCTTTAAGTTAGATTTGTGCGTCTACACCGTGCGACCACCTGCTCAATCGTGCTGGTAACGCACCAGCAATTCCACCCAGGTCACAGTAGACGACAGGCGGCCGATGCAGCCCGGCCCGGGCAGAACTGTGATATGGTTAATGCCTCGCTGCACCGGCGGTGCAGTCACTACTGCCTCAAAAGTATCCCCCTCCGCTTTGTAGTGGCTAAATAGCGCTGTTACGGGACCTGCCTCACTCACCCTTCCAATACTCTCGGCAGGCACGGAAACGCCGTTTACCCTGATAGTGATGCCTTCACTCTCATCCACATTCGCCACTTTGACTTGCAGACGCGCCTCCGCCAGGATCCCCTGGCGGGCCGCCTTCGCCAAGTCATCACCTACTACCAACTCAATAGGCGTCCCACCAATAAGGCGTACAGGTAACTGCGACGACGGATTCACATGCCCACAGTACGGGATGCTGCACCCGGTGTCAGGTTGATAGGCTTTGTCCAGCCCGAGGAGAGTCTCGGACGAACCCATTTGGCTCAGGCACTGTTGGTATTCGGTGCCCTCCTTCGCGCCATCGTAGTTGAAGACGTACACTCCGTCGCCCCCCAGCCCCCAGAAGTTGCTGCCCACACTGCGCAGACGGATCGGTTCATGCCCCCTGAAGTGATTGACGCACGGATAGGCAGGCACACCGTAGCGGTGAGCCATGTCAATAAACTCCTTGTACCGTCCGGAATAGGGCATATAACCTCCCCCGATCACCAACAGATCCAGCGAGCCCTCTTTGAGCCATTGTTCTACGTCCAGGCCGGTGCGGCGGGCCATGGCCGGGCTGTCGGGCACGCGGGCGGTCAGCAGATAGGGCCGGCCTCGCTCCCGGCCAATCTCCTTAAGAATCCCCCGTACCTGGCGGACAAATTCGGTCATGGTATCCAGGTTTTCCTCTTCTTCGCCCAACTTAAAGAACAGCGGATGGCGGAAATAATCCAACTCCAGGCCGTCAAAGTCGTACTTGCGGCAGAACTGGTCAATGAAGTCCAGCCGGTGCTGGCGCACCTCGGGTTCAGCATAATCCAACGCGGCAAAGAACCAGCTCAATAGGGAGTCCTCGGGATAGCCGCCCAGGTGCGCGCCCTGTTCACCGGGCAGCAGGTTGGGATACTGCCCCGGCCAGTACCGGTCACCGATTAGCAGGTCGGGGCGCTGCACCTTCAGCGGATACTTAACCCCTACATAGGCGTCGTGCGAATCATTCATCTTCAGCGAGGCAAGTATCTCTACATCAGCCTCGTGGGCCGCCTGGATCATCACACGCGTGCCGAATTCTCGGTTAGCGTCTTTGCTCAGCGAGGCATCAAACTTCTCGGTAGGCGGCAGCATCAGCCCATGGCCAATATTCCAGAAGTAACTATCCACTTGAGTGCCGAGGCACGGTTTGAACCGCCACCGCAAAAACCCCTCCACGCCTTCGGCCGCTATTTGAGGATTCACCTGAGGGCTAAGGGGGTCGCCGTCGTCGTAGACAATAATTCGCCGCTGGCTGACCATCTTCTGCCCCGTGCCTTTCGTAGGTTGCTCAAGTTGCGCTTGTCCCACCGGACGGGTAAATCTCTCAAATATCGTCTTGCTCGTCCTTTGGCCCTCGCCTTGCGCGTAGGCTACCGCCAAAACCACCGCTGCGCACATCATCACTGTTGTCCATCGGCTTAGGCACTTCACTTACTTTCTCCTTCGGTGCGTTTAGGGTATTGTCCCACCTATAGCCATCTCAGAATAGTCGGCGCCGAATGGCAAGTGATATATTGTATACTTCTGCTTAACTTTGCCTGTCCCTTCATTGCATTCGTAGTCGTACGAATGACGCAGTTGGGAGAACTTCTCCACTAATGCCTATAAATGGCAGGGCCGGCCACGGTCGGATGTTTGAATGACGATCGCCGTAAGGCAAGGGGCATCTCTACAATTTCCAGGCCAGCATTAACGTCATTAACGTCAAAGAACTCACTCATCGCTTCATCTCCTACCGAGGTGCCAGCCGATAAGCCTATGATTAACGCCGGCCCCTGGACATGCGCCCCTCACTCTCCTAACTTAAATGACCTTGCCCAAAACTCTTTTTGACGATCATCGCATCATCAGCCTACCTCACTTGATGACTAATTCCCGCGGCAAGTTGGTCAGGACCTCACAGCCGTTCTCCGTGACCAGCACCGTCTCGCTGAAGGCAGTGCCGTAGTTACCCACATCCCGCAATGAAGTGGTACAGTGAAACACCATACCCGGCTGAAGGATAGTGTCATCGCCTTCCTTGATGTCAATATCACAGTCGCCCCAAGTAGGCGGAAAACCCAGGCCTATGGAATAGCCGTAGTAGCCGTGCCAGACCAGCCCCTGAATCTCGTCCTGCCAGGCTTGCTTGGCTTTGGCCGCAACTTCGCCCGCTACTGCTCCCGGTTTGATGTTGTCCAAAAGCGCATTTAGGCTCGCCAGGCAAGCGTCCGCCATACGCTGGATAGGCTCGGCTGCCTCGCCGATGACCGCCGTACGCATAATTGGGCCGCTGTAGCGACGGACGCAGCCGGCCATCTCCATGAAAACGGCGTCCCCGCGCTGGATAGACACTCGCTGAAAGGTAGTATGCGGAATGCCCGAACGCCGCCCCACGGTGATGATGGGCTGGATGCACATATATTCGCTGCCTCTCTGCACCATCACCTCATAGGCCGCCGCCGCCACATCGTTATCTGTCTTACCCTCAGCAGCGGTCTGAATAGCGACTTTCATACCCGCGTCAGTCAGTTCACACGCCTGGCGGATATAGGCAATTTCGGCCGGGGACTTGATGACCTTCACACTGTCCACTGCATCACGGGCCTCAACAAAGGTAGCCTTAGGCAGGGCCGCGACTAACGCGTGGCTAGGGCTGTCGGTCCCCAGCCGTTTGTCGGCCCAACCTTGGCCAATCAGCAAGTCTATCAGCGCGGCCTGCGAGTCGGCCATCACGGGATAGGTTACATTGTCGGTTGTCCAGGAACTGACCAGAGCATTATGCATCTCAAAATCAGAGCCAAATAGCGTCGGCTGGCCTTCGCGGGGAATTATGCACACGAAGCCACCACAACTCAGCGTCTCCACGCCAGTGAAGTAGCAAACATTGGCCAGATTGTGACACAACACGGCATCCAGTTCCCGCGCGGCCATAAGCCGCTGCAATTCTGCTGCTCTGGTGCGGTACTCTCCTATTGGAAATGATAAGTCGCGTACAGTCTCCATACGACGAGCCTCCATTCGGTAGCCGCTGTTGTTATTCAGTCTCACCAGGTCCAGCTTCTATCAGTTTGTGCAGCTTCTGGACGTGTTCTGCCAGCATACGGCGCAGGGCATTTGCTTCTCTGTTATGGAACTCGCCGGGCAGCAATTCGCATTGCGAAAAGGGCCCCGCTTGATAACTGGAGTTCAATAAGATGGACCAGGGCACCTCAGCCAGGCCCTCGCTTTGCGCCTTTTCGGCCTCTTGGACTGCAGCGATAGTTTCAGGAGTGCCGAGTTTCTTAGCTTCGGCGATGTAGTGGCTCAGGGTGTGATAATAGCAGGCGTCCAGGAAGCCTTCTCGCAGTCCCTCCCATTGAAGGGTCGGGACGTAAAGGCCGCTCCAGCCCAGTTCGGGCTTAGGCGGATACACAATACACCACGCACGGACCTCCGCAATGCGCGGGTCGAAATCGTTGAACGGATCATTGCCGTACCACAGCCATTGGAAAGTGTAACTCATGTGGCAAGCCGCCCGGCTCTTGACGAACTGGAAGCCGCTCAGAAACCGATTGGCGAATATCTTCCCATCCTGCGAGGTATAGCAACCGCTGGCATAGTACCAGTAGTTAGCGTTGTGCTTGCGGGCGTATTCCAGCCGCGCGGGGTTCTGCGCACCGTCGTAGAGACGCGGATAACACAGGAATTCCACTGCCCCCGGCACACCAGCCTTGTCCAGAACCTTATGGTTAGTGGTCACATACGTCTTGACGCCGGCTTGCTTGGCCAGCACATACTGCTGGCGGATCAGGGGCAAGCGATTCCCCGCGGGCTCATCCTCCAAGGCAAGGGCCCATTCGATGCCCGCCCCTTCCCGCTCCACCAACTCTCCTATCAGCCTCAGGGCCTGCACGTACCCGGCTTTCATTTGCTCATCCCAGGGCAAGCCGTACGGACTCTCCGGCCCGCTATTGAGCCTCAAGCCCAGCGCGTCAGTCACGTGCCGGCGCATTCCCGGGTCCAAGCCCAGAATCACCGGCCCTCTCATCCCCACCTTGCGCATCGCCCTCAGTACCCTCACCAGCCGCGGGCAACTGACGCCAGTGATTTGCTTCTCGCCCGCTACTTCATCGGCCTGGAGTCGCAGTCCTTCTGTAGCCGTGGTCTGCTCATTGACGACGTTGTCAAGTGCGCAGAGTAGGACCTCGAAGCCGTACTCGTACAGGTCACTCAATTCCGCCTCCAGGTCCTTATCTGTGTATACATCCCAGCGGCGGTCATCACAGTACAGCCCCCAGCGCTGCTGGGGCCGCTGCAGTGCAAAGGGCAGCACCTCGAGCTGTACCCTCAGATTTGCAACCCGGCTGTTGCCTGCGCGAATCCTCACATAGCCACTGTAAATCCCAGGGGCGCAGGTCTCCGGGACACGGACAGAGAGCCAGAAAGGCACCGGTTCACTCGCTGTTATCACGCCCTGCTCCACACGTTTCCACGCCAGGTCGTCCCAATCGTATTCGGTGGGCAGCGGGTCGAACCGCTCCACATTACCACCATCGGTCCGACTCATCGGCTCCAGCAGTTCCGGATGAACGGCGAACAATGAGCCGCCCGCCATGGCCACGATTTGCGGCCAGAAGCGGATGCGGCGCAGCTCCAGTTGACTCCGAGCCAGCCTGTCGCCCTTACGCGAAACCAAGTCCGTCAGTTCCACTGAGAGCTGCGTCAAATCCCGCAACGGATACAATGCGAAACTGAGGCCGTGAATCTGGCCCTGAGCGGCAAACGTTTCTATTTGCGTAGTAATTTCTGCCCGCGAAGGAGAACTTGTGGGAAATACGAACCCGGGTTCACTGCGGACGAACACAACGCCGCCCCGCTGCCTTTCGCGGGAGGTGAACGTGGGCCGGGCAAACGGCTCAGGGGTAGGCAGGCGCTTGAATGTCTTGTCCTGACACTGTATTTCTCGCGGCTCTGGGGCTTCTCCGAGATCCATCAGACTCGCTTGATCAATCAACACCGTTCCCTTGGCCCGCCACGCGCCTTCCTGCAGACATACGCGCACTGCACCGGGCGGGGGCCGGAAGTAGTAGGCATGATTAATCCAGTGCGACCGCTTTCCCCACCACCAGGAGATCGGGTCACCCGAGGACGCGCCGGTCTCAATGTGCTGTCCGTCCTGGTCATAGAACGCCATGCGCAAATACAGGCCCACCGCGTCCTCCCAACGAGCAAAATCTGTCCCTTTCGTGGCTACGGTCGTAATGTAGACGTGGCTATCGTTTACGTCAAGCCACCGTTTCAGGCCCGAAAGCGACTCATCAGAAAGCGGCTCGTCGCTGTGGAACCTCAATGCCTGCTTTCCCGATAATACGTCGTCCGTCTCAATACTCCAAGGTTCGCTGAGTTGCTCCTCGGTGAGGGCTTCATAATCACCATCGGGGAATAAGTTGACATTACGCACCCGCGCGGAGGCACTTTCTTCATCCCCAATCGCCGCACCAGTCACTACCACACTTAGGATTATGCAGATTGTCCAGAGAACATCTGGGTATCGTCGGCGATAGACTGACCAAGATACTCGTCCAGTCATACCAGCTCATCTCCTTTTTCTATTGGGCCATCGTAGCCCATTCTGAGTTGGTCTTCCGGCAAGTTAATCTACAAACCGATAACATGGAATTTGCAGAGCGATGCTGACAATATTCAGAATACTGATGACCACGAAGTCGGCCAGAATAAATCCCAAGAAAGTGGGCATAAGTCTCCGGTACATTTTATGCCCCCCAAATCTGATAATAGCCGCCTTCAGCACCCAGGCAATGAAAAGCGGCATCCAGACCAGATTCATCTGCCAACTGCCAGAGACCGCATAGCCCAGGGGATGAAAGGCCCAACTCACATAGCGCATACGCATAGTTTGCAGGAAGAAGGCGAAAACCAATCCGGCGCCAATGGCCGGCATGGTGGCCCACCGGGGGCCTTGGGGAACAGTAAGCCACGATTGGAGTTTGGCGAAAGTGTCTACATTAAAACGGCCGCCTTCAGCCGCCGCTCCCACGTCATAATATATGTGCAAAAAACACCAAAAACTAGCGATTGCCCCGACCAGGGTTGCCAGCATTGTGGCCAGGACCACACCTTTGCTGGTGGGGGATACCCGCTCCTGCATACTCATTGCCTCCATTTGGTGAGGCATGGGATGAGTACGATAGGCCCGGTTAAACCAGTAGAGAATGCCTATGCCAATGAGGTCTTTCTTCGGAAACGACTGGCTGCCGAACAGGGAGGTGAGAATCACCTCGGGCCCGGTATGGTGCAGGTCATGAACCGGAGTGCCGAATTGCGCTCGCATCCGCGTAATGGCAACGGCTAATATGTAGTAAATAAGGAAAACGGCGCCGCTGACCCAAAATCTCATCCCCATAGCCATGCTAAACCATATAAGGCCAGCCAAGCCCCCGATAATTCCCAGGGCAGCCAGCCGATAGGAAAGCGCCTCTTGCTCATCCCCCAGCCCGGCGGGCACTGCGACTATAGCCTGATAGAGTTGGGCCAAATACCTGCGCGCCAGCCATGCCGAGTAAATGGCAAACAATAGGTAGGCCCCCACAGCTTGGAAGGGGGCAAAAGGAAAACTGCTCGTCTGGTCAGCGCCAAAAAGCCCGAAAGCATCGCTCACGATGAACTGGGCCTTCCAGAAAAAATAGAAAAACCAGCAGGAGAACAAGAAATCAGTGGGCATCAAGTATCCAATGCCAATCAGGAAGGGATAGAACGTGATGGGCATCCACCCGATAGCGCTCCACGGTCGGGCCCGCAGGGACTCAGCCAGGTCGGTCGGGGCCAGCCGAATCTCGGGCAGATTGGGATACAGGAAGGCGAAACTATTCCAAATCTCCAGGGCAGCAACTAAGCCAAAGCCCAGCCAAAACAGTTTCTGAGTGAATAGTGTAGACCGGGGCGACGAGATTTCAACGGGCAGACTAATCAGGGGGCAGGCCAGATGCTCTTCGGTAAGCCACCGCCGGCGCAACAGCACATTGATACAGACCATCACCAGCATCAACGCCATGATGAAACCGCACCACATCAACACTGGTCCCAACCAAGCACTTACAATATCAGGTTGGTAGAATGACACCCCACCTTCATAAAACCCCCTGGTGACCGCGGGATCCTGTACCGTCAGCCACTTGGGCATATGCGGGTTAAGTATTTCATCCCATTTGTTCTCGGGGCTGGCCATCCAGAACGGGTAAGTGAACAGGGGCATCAGGGATTGCACAAAGTCGATGCCGGCTACTGCCGAGCCGATGCAGACCATCGAGTAAATCAGCAGCAATTCAGCCTGAGAAAATGCAATTGCGGGCCGCAAGCGCCGCAGGCCCCAGTTGAGGATTTGGAGCAGTAGCAACACGAAGACGGCATTGAAAAACAGGCCATATGCTGTGGGCCAAGCGGTCTGGCGGGCCCTTTCCATCTGCACAATCCAGTAAACATTCAACGGGATGAGCATAACCCCGACGATTAGTGCCCGCCCAGTAAAACCCGAGCGCTGACCCGACTGAGGTAGTTGGGAAGTAGAAGCGACTTGGGCCGGTCGTTTGCTCATAAATAAACTCCACAAATCTATTACCTTAACCGTTAGTCACGGGGAGTAATATAATTCGGCACTCGTTACACAGGGCCTAACAAACTGTCAAGTTCTCTGACTGCCCCACTATCTCCTTCCCCCAGTAGGTTTGCCCAACTGGGTTGCTATTACAACAGGCTCGACAACCAAACGAGTCGCTTGAGAAGATTTGAAGAGTTACCATAGTCAACTAAGCAGTAGCAGAAGCCAACCCCGCTGTCTAATGCGCATTTGCTCCCTGGCCCCCTACGCAGCACACTGAACAACCCCCCGATGGTCATCGGGGGGCTTCGCTGTTAGTTAGGGGGAGAAGTGAATCTTAACTTTCAAGTAGTGCTGCCCTGAGGCAAGCCGGGCACGAAAGTCCGTGAATAGTAGGGGTAGCGACCGTGCAACAGTTCGGTCGTGGCTATGTTGAGCGCCTCGTCACGGTCGCTACCTCCGGCAATGACACCCGAGGTGGCCCTGGGATACACTGCCAGAAAAAGTGCCACCAAAACGACGATAGTTCCTACGACGAGCCAGAAGGCTTGCTTCTCAGTGAGTCTGTGTATAAACCAGGGGTAGATGTATCTAAGACCCAGCCAAAGTGCCAACAAGACCACCAATACATAGGCAACAATGGCCCCGGTCCCCAAGTGCTTTTGGATTTTGCCGACTGAGGGGAACACCAGGCACGCAGCCAGTCCAATAAGTGACCAGCCAATACGGCAAGTACTATTTGCGCGACCAGCCATACCAACCCACTGCCTCCTATTTCCAGATATGTTCGCCTACTATGGCGCAGCAATCCTGCACTTAGCCAGCAGCCGCCGGTAGCGCCGCAGAGCACTCAGCGGCTCAATCTACTGCGGACCAGTTGCTTCATTTGCTCCCAAAAGCCAGTGCGGTGATTGCCGTACCATAGAGTAGGAAGCGATAATACTAAAAATACTACCAAGCGCACTACCATCTCCCCCCAACTGTCCCCGGTCGGTCCTATCAACAACTGGGCAGCCATTCCACTGAATTTGAGAGCCACTGTGGCCCATAGTAGCGGCAAGTAGCAAATAACTAACTGGGTGAACAGCTGGCCTCGCCGGAAATAATAACGCCCCAGGACTATGTATAGCGAAAGGAGGCTGGCCATCGCATACCCGCATCCGGCAGCAATAGCCACCCGACCCAGACTTCCTGTAGTCTGGGCCGTCCAATAGACACCAGCGCCGACTATCCCTGCACCTAATAGCTTCACCACCACCACTATTTTCTCCTGGTTGAGAGCAATCAGCAGGCCGTTAGTCGCTATCGGTAAGGCCAGGAATACCCCCGACAAAGCCAGGACCTGAGCCGCGAATATGCAGGGGGTAAATCGGGGAATAATGGCTCTGATTAGATTAGGAGCAATGATGAACATAAGTCCCGATATGACAGGCATCACGGTGGCCGCCGCTATTGTCGGGGCCACTACGTGCCGGCGCAGGGCAGCCGCGTCGGCGGCAGCACCATAGCGCTCCCATAATCGGGGCATTAGAACGAAGCCAGCCGCCTCGGGAATGCGGTACAGATATCCGGTCATTTGCATAGCCACGCTGTACAACCCAAAACGGTAGGCGTCAAAGTATTTGAGTATGATAATTCCATCAACAGTGCGTAGCAGAACGTCAGCGAGGATTATCGCTGCGATGGGCAATCCTACTCTTATTAGCTTACCAATTACGCCTACGGCCAGCCGGGGTTGAATGCGCAGGCCCGAAGCCAGATGCAGATACAGCAGTGGCAGCAGCATCCCCGCCAGCCATCCCCACATTGCCCCAATGACGCTAAAGGTGACAGCACCGCCCACTATTAGGGTAAACTGTCCGAGGCTGGTTATCACTCCGGCGATGGCCAACACGCTGTACGTACCCCAGGCCCGCAGCACACACCGATAAAGCGCCACAGTCTGGCCGCTGAGGACGATGCCCGCACCGATGGCGATAGTTATGCGGGTGAGTTGCTGCAAGCCCGGATACCATAGGCCCCATAGCAGCATCCCCAAACTGCCCAGCGAAGATAACAGTATGACCACAGTTGATCCGACATCCTGTATCTGTTGCACTTCAGTCTCATCCCGGCGGCCCAGGGCCATAGGCAATTCCTTGCTAACGCCGTGCAGTGCGCCCAGATGGGCGTTGGACAGGTATCTGTTGAAAAGGTGCACAGTTCGCATTAGGCCGCGCCCAGTAGGGCCGATAGCGCGCATTACCAGGATCCCACGGACTACGCCCAACAGCATCTCGGCATAGGAACTGCCCAATATCATAAACAGGCCGCTGAATCCCGATTGGCGGCGCCGGTGGGGAGAAGTAGTTCGCTGTGGTGGAGTACTGTTGCCAGTCATTACGCCCAGTCAGGCCGACGGATTAACAATTGCATTCAGCGGGTCTCGCCTTTGGCGTCAGTTGCCTCGCGCAGCCCTGCATATTCAGCCGTGGTAGCCCACCATTGCAGCATTTGAATGCGATAGGCACCATAGGTGGTACTTCTACCCGGGGCCTCCGAAACGGGTATAGCCGCCAACTGCCCAGCATCTTGGCCCGCAAACTGGCTCAGAAACTGGTCCAGAGTAACTTGAGCCGCTTGGTCAATATTTGGCGTAGCCATTTTGGCTATGGCAGTGGTAGCCGCCTTGATGTCCCGGCAGCATAGCAGTCCGGCTCGGTCAGCCGATAGTGCGGCCCGCTGCTGCCAGGCGTGACCGAGTCTTCTGAGACGGCCCAGCGCCTCAGCGTCCAGTTCTGCTCGCCAGAGTCCCATCTGCTCGTCCAGGACTTCCCGCAACGTGTCCGCGCAGTCGCTCAACAATTGTGGTTTGCGCTCGGTTACTACCTCAACTGCTTGCCGAGCAGCCAAGTAATCGCTGCATAAATACCCTAATTCCCTACCTATGACGAATACCAGTTCTGCCTCCGCCATTGTCTGTGTCGCTCTGGTGGGCACGGCCAGGATGCCGGGACTGTCCTTGACTAACACCGGGTGCAGGGTGCGTTCGGGCAGCACATATAGTTCAGGCGGGGTAACCACCAAACTCTGAGCCGCTTGGTTAACTGCCGCAAATAGTTGGGGGTGAAGCTGCTCGCTACCGTGGGCACACAGAGCCAGCACCGATTCAAAGGGCTCGGGTTCGGCCCACAGCCCCCGGATAGTACTGACCATGGTTTCTACCACCGGCTGGGCTAACCAGCGCTGGAGAAACTCTCCGTCTTGTTCAAACTCCCAAGTAGATGGATCAGGCCCAACATCTTCTGCGCCCTCGTCCGCTACTCCTATAGTCATCATTTCTCCAGTCTCGGCCCCCACACCGCCTAATTCATCGAATGATTCACCAAGGTCGGTGGCGCCCGCCTGCTGTCGCCTTGCCACAAAGGGGTCGGGGGCAATTTGACTCAGCCGCTTGAGACGAGCCGCCGCTGTCGGGTCAACCTGTTCCAACCTGTCCCACGCTTCTTGGTCCTGGTCGTTGATGCGCAGGGCCGCCTGATATTCGCGGGAGGCCCTGTATGGTTGATCCATCTCCACATATCGCTCCGCCATCCAATGACGTATCTCGTTAAAACTATTATCAATCTCTACGGCTTGCTGCGCTAGTTGGAGGGCTCGCTCGAGGCGCCCCCTTTGGTACGCGTGCTGAGCCTCGGCAAACTTTTCCTCTGCCAGTTTGCGCTCAGTGTCATTTTCATCATTGTCCATCACTATTCCCTCCTCGCGGCTGGGCAGTCTGAGAATATGAGCGTTCAGACGCTACCTATAGTATACCATTTTAATACTTAAGCATACACCTGCATATACCCTCTCTGATCTTCAAAATCACCTGACAGCGCCTCACTTTGACAAAACCTGGTCACCCCCCTTGCAATACGAACTGAAATAGAGTATAATATACATAGTAATAATCTCAGGAGTACGGTCCTGGGAGTGGGTGAGTCACCCGCTCCCCATTGCTTATAGGACAACGCACAAAGGGAATTTGTGCCAAATGGGTGTTAGTAATGTACGTTACCAAGCATCCTGTGGTCAAGAGAATTGAGCCCGAGGTGGCCGCCAGCCTACGCGACTTTGGCTACGAACTGGTACAGATCAAATATGGGGGATTAGCGCGCCGCCGGCAGTTGACAGTGTATATTGACAAGCCGGGCGGAGTCACCAGCGATGACTGCGCGCAGATGGCCCAGCGACTATCATTGCTCTTGGATACTCTGGAGGCACCCGAGGATACCTGGACACTAATAGTCTCCTCGCCGGGGGTCGAGCGGCCCCTGACCAAGGATGAAGATTTTGTCCGGTTTACCGGACAGATGGCTGCGGTCACTATCCATCCTCCGGGAGGAAGGAAAACCACCCGCACCGGCGTGATACGAGAAGTCGCCGACGACCAAGTGAGGCTAACTTGCGATGACCAGAGTTATGATATTCCCGTGGCAGATATCATTGCTGCTCATCTGGTTTATGATTGGGGCAAGGAAGAATATGACCAGTAGTAACGCGGTTCACAAGGAATGGAAAAGCCGATGAACGGAGAGTTTATTGACGCTTTAGAGCAGTTGCACAAGGAAAAAGATATCCCAATGTCCTCATTGCTGCAGACGGTGGCCGCCGCCATGTCCTCGGCATATCGCAAGCACCATGGGGTCAATGAGGAGGTCCGGGTCGAGATTGACCCAGCCAACCGGACGGTGAAGATGTTTGCCCAGCGGCCGGTGGCGCAGCCGGCCGAGGAGACAGACGATGACCAGCAGCAAGTAATCTACCAGGAACATGAAATTGATACCGCCGAGTTCGGTCGCATCGCCGCTCAAACTGCCAAGCAGGTAGTGATGCAGCGGGTGAGGGAGGCGGAGCGGGAGCGAGATTATGAAGAGTTTATCGACCGCATTGGCGAGGTAGTTACCGGGGAAGTCCAGCGCCGAGATGCCCACCGCGTCTATGTTACCCTGGGACGGGTAGAGGCTATCTTGCCAGTGCGCGAGCAAATACCCGGTGAGCCCTACCGCTTCAATGACCGCATCAAGGTATACATCCTGGACGTTCGCGATACCACCAAGGGGCCTCAGATTGTTCTGTCGCGCACTCATCCGACGCTAATCGTGCGACTATTCGAGTTGGAAGTGCCCGAGGTATACGAGGGCATAGTAGAGATAAAATCAGTGGCCCGCGAGCCAGGAGTTCGCTCCAAGGTGGCCGTACAGTCTCACGACCCTCAGGTTGATCCGGTCGGAGCGTGCGTTGGCCACCGCGGCGCACGGGTCCAAGCGATAGTAGATGAACTACGGGGTGAGAAAATTGACATTGTTCGTTATAACGAAGATGCCGGAGAATATCTGAAGAGCGGGCTATCTCCGGCCAAGGTTAGTCAGGTAGTCTTTGATGAGGCAGAACATTCAGCAGTGGTGATCGCTCCCGACGACCAACTGTCCCTGGCAATCGGGCGCCGCGGCCAGAATGTCAGACTAGCCGCCCAACTAACCGGATGGCGAATTGATATCCGCAGTCAGTCCGAATGGACTGAGGCTGGCGCAGAGCCAGAGGCCAAAGCGGAGCCGATGCGGGTATATGAATTGGCCCGCGAATTAGGTGTGGAAAGCCGGGACTTGGTGGAGATTCTGCAGGAAGAGGGAGTTGACATCACCAGCCATGCCAGCAATGTCACTCCCGAGCAAGGCCAAATGGTGCGTGAACTATTGACGGGCGGCACCGGCACCCTCGCCGAACTGGAGGCTGGTGAGATAACCATTGATCTTGAATAATCCTAATAGGAGGGTAACGACGGTGGGGCCAGCCGATGATATCGGCCCCCAAGTCATGACCAGTGGCTGACATTCGCATATTCGCTTTAGCTCGAAAACTCGGATTGCAGAGCAAGGCTCTCATTGCCGCCTTGGACGAGATGGGAGTACCCGATATTACTCCTGCCTCGGCTGTAGATCAAGATACGGCGCAGACCGTCGTTGACCTGTTGGCTGAGCAGGCTAAAGAGGCTCGGCAGAAGGCCCGAGCGGAGGCTGAGGTCCAGGCCCAAGCCGCGGCCACCAGGAAGGCACAGGAACCTGAGGCCGTCGCGGTGGGAGAGGAAGAATGGGAGGAGGAATACCAGCGGCTACCGGTTCATGCCGCTGACTTGAAAGAAGGACTGGCCGAGTTGGAGCAGCGCCTCGCTGAACTACAGGTCGAGGCTGAAGCCGAGAAAGAACAGGCCGAGGCAGTCAAGCCCTTGGCCGAATTGGTAACTCGCCCAACGGGGCCAAGGCCGGAAGGAGCAGTTGACGTACCGCCTGTCGTTACCATCCTGGGGCACGTTGACCACGGGAAGACGACCTTGTTAGATGCGCTGCGCGACACTGACGTAGTAGCCACCGAGAGTGGGGGCATTACCCAGCATATCGGCGCTTCTGAGGTTACAGTAAATGACCAGCAGATTGTTTTCATAGACACTCCCGGCCACGAAGTATTCACGGCTATGCGGGCCCGCGGTGCCCAAGTTACTGACGTGGCAGTGTTAATAGTGGCGGCCGATGACGGCGTGATGCCCCAAACAGTGGAGGCGATTAATCACGTCAAGGCCGCAGGAGTGCCCATGATCGTCACCATCAACAAGATTGACTTGCCCGAGGCCGATGTCGAGCGGGTCAAGCAACAGCTGTTAGAGCATGATTTGGTGCCCGAAGAGTGGGGCGGAGAGACGATTGTGGTGCCCATTTCTGCCCTCCGTCAGCAACGGTTAGACGAACTCTTAGAAATGATCCTGCTGGTAGCCGAAGTTCAGGAACTATGGGCCGACCCACAAGCCCAAACGGCGGGAGTAGTTATTGAATCTTCTATTGACGACAGCGAGGGACCACTGACCACCGTGTTGGTACGAAGTGGGACGTTATCAGTGGGAGATGTGGTCATGTGCGACACCGCTTGCGGCCGGGTGCGACGACTGCGGGATTGGCGCGGGGAGTCGGTCAAGAGTATACCTCCCGGACACCCGGTAGAAGTGGTCGGGTTGTCGGATGTCGTAGAGGCGGGCGAGATAATGCAGGCCGCTGACAGCCTTAAACAGGCCCGGCAGAGCGTCGCTGAACGTCACGAGCAACAACGTGAAGCAGAGTTAGCCGGCAATGCTCAACGGCGGCTGCGTGAATTCCACAAACATCTGGGCGCCGAGCAGGTCAAAGACCTCAATATTGTTCTCAAAGGCGATGCGTGGGGCTCGGTGGAGGCTGTGGCTGCTTCGCTGGAACAACTCAGCGCGGAACTTACCGAAGTTGACATCAGAGTAATCTACAGCGGGGTAGGAGAAGTAAACGAATCAGACGTATTACTGGCGGTAGCCTCCGAGGCCCTGGTACTGGGCTTCCGGGTGTCAGTCAATGACCAAGTGGCGCAAGTCGCCCGGGATGAGCAGGTCGAAATTCGCACCTACGAGGTAGTATATGAAGCGTTAGACGATATCCACAAAGCAATGGTAGGGATGCTGGAGCCAATTTATGAAGAACAGTTTATAGGACAGGCCGAAGTGCTCGAACTATTCAAAATCTCCCGAATCGGAGTGGCCGCAGGCTGTCGGGTAACCGAGGGCCACTTGCAACAAGGGGCCCGCATGGTGGTAGCGCGCGACGGCGAGCAGGTCTATGAAGGCACATTAGAGTCGCTGCGGCGTTTCAATGAGGATGTGTCCACAGTCCAGGCGCCGGCAGAGTGTGGAGTTTCTACCCCTGATTTTCGCGTCTGGCAGGAAGGTGATGTCATTCAGGCCTACGTCCAGGTAGAAGTGGAGAGGACCATAGGAGTGACGAGGCAGCCTACCGCGTCCTCGGGCTCCTAACCGCTGCTCCAGGCTTTCGTTGGTATCCAGCCAGTGCCCTGGCTTAACCTCATAATGGCGTAGACTCTCAATTTACCCGGAAGGCGTAGCGCTGGCTCTTACCCCGGCCGCTACGGGGAACACAGGCCAACAACTGCGCCGCCATAATACCAGCCGTAGCCGATAACAGCAACATGCCTATCTTTGTCGGTTTACTTACTGTTGAGCTGTATATCGCCGAGGCCGATAGTCTCAAAGACAAGCGCCACGTGGTGCAGAGCCTGGTTAATCGGCTACAGAATCGGCTTAATGTGGCAGTGGCCGAAGTCGGTGATAATGATGTGCATCGGCGCGCTCAAATCGCAATAACTACGGTCAGCAATAGTCAGGCCCAGGTCCAACGCGTGCTGGCCGCTACTTCCCGATTCATTGACTCCGCATCTGCGGTGACAGTGGAAGCCGAGAGTGTGGAAGTGCTGTAGCCGCTGTTCAGGAGACTGATAACCAATGCCTACCCGACGGCAACATCGCGTCAATCAGTTACTTCGGGAAGAAATTAGCACCATCGTCCTCCGGGAGTTGCAGGACCCCCACATAGGTTTTGCTACTATTACTGATGTGGAAGTCTCGGTAGATTTGCGCCATGCCCAGGTCTATGTAAGTGTACTGGGAGACGAAAATCAAAAGCAACAGACTATGGCGGCAATCCAGGGGACAGCCCGCCGGTTCATCCGTAGTGAACTGGCCGACCGTCTGGCACTAAAGTACATCCCTGAACTACACTTTGAGTTAGACGAGACGGCCGATCAAGCCCAGCGCATTGAAATGTTACTGGAGCAAGTTGCCGACGAGCACACTGGCGAAGCCGATTCAGCACTCAACAACCAGGATAGCAATGACCAATAACGAACAGACCCAACGCCAGACTGACTATGCTCAGGTGCTTGTTCGCATCGCCGAATGTATCAAGCAAGCAACCAGCATTGCGATACTAAGCCACCAGCGGCCTGACGGCGATGCTATCGGCAGCAGCCTGGGGCTGGGACTGGGCGTGGGGAAGTTGGGTAAACAGGTGCACATAGCCTGCCCGGACCCGGTGCCTGACAAGTACCGCTTCTTGCCCGGTGCCGAACAAGTGGTTACAGAACTGACTCAAGTCCCCCAGGTAGCAGTGGTGTTGGACACGGATGGCTGGGGCCGGCTGGGAAAGCTGGAGGGGATAGCCCGCAGGGCCGAGACAACAGTACTCATAGACCACCACCCCACTAACCCAGGCGGCGCGGACCTGGATTATCTGGACCCCAGTGCGGCGGCGGCGGCCGTTCAGGTTTATCATCTGCTGACCGCTCTTGCGGTACAAATAGACGCCCAGATCGCTACTTGCCTGTACTGTGGGCTGGGCACCGATACCGGATTCTTCACTTTTCAAAATACTTCCGCCTTAGCTCTCCGTATGGCCGCCGACTTGGTGGCCGCGGGTGCTGAGCCTTACCGAATTGCCCAACAAGCCTCCATACAACTTACCGCGGCAGCGGCGATACTGCGGGGGCGAGCCTTGGCTTCAATTCAGACCGCGGCGGACGGGCAGATAGTCTATGCTACGCTGAGGCCCGATGATTTTGCGGCCGCTGGTGCTCGATCGGAGGACACCGAGGGGATAATTGACCTGCTTAAGTCAGTAGCAGATGCTAAAGTAGTCGTGTTGTTCAAAGCCCTCACTCACCGCCGTTGTCAGGTCAGTTTGCGGTCGCGCGGTGTGGATGTGGCCACTGTTGCGGCCCAATTTGGCGGTGGAGGACATTCGGTAGCCGCCGGACTGGACATAACTGGTTCGCTGGGCACGGTCACGGCTAAAGTCATCAAGGCTGTCCGCCAGGCCTTGGCTGAGGAGGCCTGAGCGATCGTGTATGGGGTTGTGCGTGTGGTCAAGCCTCCGGGGATGACCTCCCATGATGTCGTGGCGTATCTACACAGGTTATGGGGAGTAAAGATAGGGCATACGGGAACACTTGATCCGGCGGCGGCAGGCTTGTTGGTATTGTGTGTGGGGCCGGCCACGCGGTTGGCTCAATACTTATCAGGTTGTGATAAAACCTACCGGGCTGAGATAGCCTTTGGTATCAGCACTACAACTTATGACGCGGAAGGAACGGTTACCCGCAGACAGAAGGCTAACCACATTGAGGCAGAACAGGTTGAGCAAGCCCTTAACGAGTTCCAAGGCCCGCTGGAGATTGAGGTGCCTTCCTATTCAGCAGTACATCGTCACGGTGAAAGGCTATATGAGCGGGCTCG
>JALGUR010000047.1 GCA_029820565.1 Candidatus Zipacnadia bacterium | reverse complement strand
AGTGTGGGGCTGTTGGCGTGGGGGAAAGTGGGCACTATAGCGAGGATTATCGTCCCACAAAGGGGCGGGAAATGTTGGTAAAACGGGGTGTTGTGGGCGAGTAACTCGGCTTATGTACTCACTCTCCGCCCATTTGAGTACAAACACGGTTATTATGTACTCAAACACAGGAACATAACCGGGGTGTTATAGCCTCGATCTGCTCTCGTAGCTTTCCAGGTAGACCACGGCCATAACCACTTATCACAAAAGGAGTGGAAATGGCATGAAGCTTCAGGAAGCACGAGAGCAGTTTCTTTCGTACCTGGAGGCGGAACGGGGCTACAGTGCTCTAACCGTCCAGGCGTGCCGTTCGGACATCAAACAGTTCATTGAGTGTATGAACAAGCAAGGCGCTAGTCTCAGCGTAGCGGATGTTAATACTTCCGACATTCGCGACTTTGTGGTGAGGTTGCAGGCGCGGGGTCTGAAGGCAGCAACGATTGCTGGATGCTACTGACCAGACTTATTTCTTTATGCTGGCATTTCGTGACAAGGCAGTATTGGGCACTTTGATGTATACAGGGATAAGAAGGGGAGAACTGCTGGCGCTGAACACGAATGCCGTGGATTTCCAGGCCTGCCCGCTGACAGTCAAAAATGGCAAAGGGGGCATGGGGCGAGTGATCCCGCTGTGCGAGGAGCTTATGGAGTTGTTGCGTGACTGGTTGGAGCCACGCCCCGAGTGTGAGCATGATGGCGTGTTTACGACCAGATCAGGGCAGCCTTTGGGCAAACATGGCCTGCAGGACGCCTTCCAGCGGGCTAAGAAGGCGGCAAGCATAGAGCGTGAGGGGATAACCATTCACTCGTTGAGGCATACCTTCGCCAGCCTACTATTGCAGAACGGAGCGGATCTGGTATCTCTGCAAAGACTGTTGGGGCACTCCAGCCTGGATACCACTGCCATTTACCTTTATGTGCAGATGGACGGACTGAGGGAAGCGGTAAAGAAGCACCCGCTGGCCGGCAGGTAGGCCACTGTCAACTGCTCTGCGAGTACTCGGGTTTAGAATTATGTAAGAAGGCACAGGCCAAGTTGATCAGATTAGTTGATCGATGCGGTCCGCCACTATCGCAGCGCTGCCTCGCTGATCCAAGCGGCCCTGTACTAGCAGGACTGAGGACGAGAATATTTCTTTGCCGTATTGCTGGTAAATATTCTCAAAGACGGTAACATCTATCAGGCCGGTTTCGTCTTCCAGGGTAAAGAAGACTACCGTTCGGCCGCTGCGGGTAGGGGGACGATGAGGGCGGATGAGCAAGCCGGCTACCTTGACAGCACCAGCAGGACGCTGCTGCTTAATTTGTTGGGCAGTGAGGACACCTTCTTTCACTAATTTAGGCCTAACAAATTCCATTGGATGCCACGTGGGGCTGAAGCCTAAGATGTCCCACTCGTGACAACACTTTTCCTGATCAGTGAAGTCTTCAATGTCTTGGAACTCACAGGCTTGGTTAAGATTTAATTGCGCTTGTTGGGCCGGGCGGAAGGCTCCGAGCTGCCATAGCAGTCGTCGCCGATTGCTATCAAAGCAGTCGCAGGCCCCACAGAGGGCTATATTCTGAGCTACATTCACCGGCGGCCTAATTCGGTGCATGAAATCCTGTAGGTCCTTATAAGGCTGACCTTGAATTATCCGGTCTACTAAACTCTCCGACGCGTCCCTTACTTGCTTAAGGCCGACCCGGATGGCACCATCGTGGACGGTGAAAGCTGCCTGGCTGTGGTTTGCGTCAGGTCCTAATATTTTTATGCCGCGGCGCCTGGCCTCGTTTATTAAAGTATGAGGCGGGAAATAGCCCATGGGCTGATTGGAGAGTAAAGCGGCATAGAAGTAGGCCGGATAGTGGGTGAGCAGGTAGGTAGTTTTGTACCCTGTATCTCCAAAAGCAGCTGCGTGAGCCTCACAGAACCCATAGCCGGCATAGCCTTCAATATAGGAGAAGATAGTCTCAGCTACCTGTTGCGAGCATCCCTCCTGTTTGGCCTTGCGGACAAAGTTGTGGCCAATCTGGTCCATTTTCCCCTTGTCTCGCTGATGAGTCAAAGCTCGGCGCAACTGGTCGGCTTCCCCGGCAGTGAAGCCCGCAATTTTGACCGCAATCTCAATGACCTGCTCCTGAAACAGCACTATTCCGTAGGTATCTTTGAGGATTTCTTCCAAGCGGGGGTCTACATAGGTTATCGGTTCTTTCCCGTGACGACGGGCCAGGAAAGGCTCGACCATGTTTCCCTTTATCGGGCCAGGCCGTATTAGAGCTACTGAGGCGACAATATCCTCAATGTTGTCCGCTTGCAGGCGACTCTGCAGATTGCGCTGGGCAGGACTCTCCAGTTGGAAAGCTCCGGCGGTCTCGGCACTGTTGAGCAGTTTATAAGTGGGCTGGTCGTCCAGAGGAATACTGGTAAAGTCCAGTTGCTTGGGAGTAGAGGTCACCGTATCCTGCATCGCCGAGAGCATCCGCAGACATAGCAGATCCAGTTTCAACAGTCGCAAATCTTCCACATCAACCTTGTCAAACTGAATAATCCGACAGCCCTTGGCAGCTTGTTGAAGAGGAGAGATTGTGTTCAGGGGCTGGCCGCTGATTATTACCCCGCCCAGGTGGGTCCCAATATGTCGAGGCAGGCCGGCCGCCTGAGAGCAAAGCTCAAAGAGCTGACGATATTTGTAGAGCGGCAGTTGGCTATCGCGCAATTCGGGAAATTTTCCCAAGGCTTGGTCAATATTTTTAGCACTAATATGGGGCATAAGCTTAGCTAACTGGTTAATCTCCTCAGATGGGAAGCCCAGTGACTTGGCAATATCCCGAATAGCACCGCGGGCATGATAAGTCTGGAAGGTGCAGACTGTGGCTACTCTGTCTTCACCATACTTTTGCGTCACATACTCAGCAAGGTCATCCCGATAGCGGGCGTCAAAGTCTATATCAATGTCAGGCAGATTATCGCCTCGTTCGGGGTTAATAAATCGTTCAAAACTCAGATTGCGGGCGACAGCGTCCACATCAGTAATATACAGGCAATAGGCTGCCGCCGAGTCCGCAGCGCTGCCTCGCCCCGCATAGCGGATTCCTCGCCGGCGAGCCTCCCGGGCTACATCCCAAACCACCAGGAAGTAATCAGCAAAGCCTAACTGTTCAATTACGCTCAGCTCGTATGCCAGTCGCCGGCTGATCTTTGCATTCAGCCTCCCATATCTCTTTTGGGCACCTTTATAGGTCAGATGACGCAGCAACTGCGTGGGCTTGCAGCGATCAGTGTCAAAGCGAGGTAAATACTTATTACTGCTAATCTCATATTCCTGGCATTGCTCCGCAATACGCAGAGTATTGGCAACCGCCTCAGGCGCCCAGGGAAACAAATCTTCCATCTGCCGGGGAGACTTGAAATAGAACTCAGCGTTAATCTTCCGCTCTGGATGGGGTTCATCTATGGCGGTCAGAGCGTGCACACAGGTGACTACGTCTTGAACCTTGTGTTGAGACGCATCCGCGTAGTGGACGTTACCAGTGGCAACCACAGGGACTTTGAGCTTCTCAGCTATCTCTGCCAGAGCTTTGTTTGTAGCGTGCTGGCGAGGATAGAGAGTCTCCTGCAGTTCAATATAGAAGTTGCCCTGGCCAAAAATATCCTGGTATTTCTCAACGGCCTTTTCTGCCCGCTGGTAGCGTCGCTCGTAGGCCAACGAGAAAATTGCACTGTGCCAGCAGCCGGACAGGGCAATAATATCCCCGGCATACTCGCGCAGCATCTGGTCAGTAGTCTGGGGATGGCTACGTTCATTGCTCAGATGTGCCTCGCTCAGCAGTTGACACAGATTAGCGTAACCGGCTCGGCTCTTAGCTAACAGAGTCAGGTGGTGTCCACTTTCCGTGGTAACTTCGGCACCTATAATTGGCTTGATACCGGCCTGGCAGCAGGCTTTGTGGAAGCGCACTGCCGCACTCAGGTTATTGTGATCAGTGATGGCCAGCGCTGGCATGTCAAACTCAGCGGCTTTGCCTACTAACTCGCTGACGCGGCTGACACCATCTAAAAAGCTAAATGGAGTATGCACATGAAGATGAACAAACATCAATCTATCAGCCTCTCGATTTGCCAGCCGTCGGGCCCCTTAGATACTATGAATGCTCTCCGCTTAGCCTCTACCAAAAAGAAATCGCGCGGGCTTTCCCCGGCCCACCAGCGCCCCGTCTCGCGCCAGTGGTCTACAACGTCTTCTACCCTCCTCCAGCAACCACCGACCAGTAGCTGCTCGGGTTGCTCTCTACCTTTAACTACAGGCTCATCAAACGGTAGCCGCCTCACCAACTAAACCTCCTGTCCACACCCAGAATCATCTGGGCAAAGCGCCGCTTACCCTCGAATTCTGAAGCTCTACTTACTGCCCGCATCCCATAGCGGCTGCGGGCTGCCTCTATGGCTTGCTCAACTGTCCGGCGCTGGTGGCTGCTCCATAGGTCCATTTGGTGAGGCTGAATCGGCTGTAGATCACTAACTACCAGCTCTATGCTTGAAAGAGGCTGGCCTTGCCCGAGGTCCTCTAACAATCGCTGGGCTCTCTGATAGAGTTGGCCGGCATCTTTCAGGGGACGGCTATATTGCTGCGTCTGGGTACGGGAGCCGGTATCGGTCTCCAGCCGGAGAGTTATCTGTCGAGGTTGGCTCCCGCTGTCCTGCAGTTTGTCAGCCAGTTGTTCACACAGCTCACCGAGGACTTGGATAATCACTTCTTGATTCTCTTCAATATCAAAGACCTGTCGCACTTCCTCCTCAGCAGGAGGATACAAAGCCTGTACCACGCAGTTGTCTGTGCCCTTTATCCAGTCATATAGCTGCCCACCAAGCGGCCCGGCTTGCTGAAGAATCATATTCTTGCCCACTTCAACCACTTGACCCAGTGTAGTAAGACCTAACCTCTGCAAGGTATCCCGTAGTTTGCTACCCAACCAATCAATATCTGACAAGGGGATGGGAGCCAGAAATTCTCTGGCGTCTTCTTCGCCTACTACGGCATTGTGGACCGCTGCTACGCGCGCGATAAATCTATTTGGTCCAATGCCAACAGACGGCTCCGATTCCGTGTGCTGCTGAATTTGCTTGTTGACCTCATTGCGCCATTGTGTGGCCTGGTGGCTATCTGTTACTACTTTGCTAACGTCGGCGAAGCCCTGATGAAAATCTATAGGTTCCACCACCGGGCTGTGTGCGGCAACAATATCCCAAATCTGCTGGTACAGCGGCCAACAGTCATCCGGGCTGAAAGTAAGTATCTGTGCTTGCGGACATAGGCAGCGTACTTGCTGCAAGGGCATACCGGTATTGACGCCTTCCGCTTGAGCCCCTCGGCACGCTTCTATCACTTGGCCATCATGAACCACTACCAGAGGCCTTGACCCTGACCATAGTGGTGGCCGCTGGGCCTTGATATAGAACCTCTCAATTTGTACAAAAGCAATCCACTTACCCATGACAATCCCTGATGGGGAATATCTATTATATCAAACATATGTTCTATTGTCAAGACCCAAAACAGACCTCTGTCCTCTACCTAACCCTCGCGACTCACCGTCATCCGCACAAACCGCAGCCTGCCTGTTTCGCGTAAGGTTCAAAAATGTTTACTACCAAGTAGTACGGATGAATAGCGACGAGGATTCTGACCTTATTGGAGCTCCCCAAATCTTCCGGGAACCTTATGTTCCGCCAGAAATTGCCGACCGCGACGAACAGATCAGGGAACTGAGCCAGGCGCTGCGCTCCGCCCAACGGTTAACCTTCAACTTTGACCCTCCGCAGTGATGTCGGTGTTCATCCCCGCGAACATCATTGAATTGGTGCTTGTCCCTTCGGGCACCTTGCATTCAATCGCAGTTTCGCCCTGATTTCGCCACGTTCTCCGTCCTGGCCAGCCGAATAGTCAACACTGGTAGCCGATTCATACCTGGAGTCGGTGCGAGTAGTGCGTATGACTATTACCGGCAAGTGCTCTACTGGGGAGGAATTATACCCGCCGGCCGCGAAGTTACAATTGTAGAACTGTCATTAATGAATTAGGAGATTGAAGGAGGTGCCGGGGCTGGTCTACGGGCCTATGCCCCTGAAGCGATGAAAACAGCAGCCTATGTAATAGCTGGCTTCTTGGGTCTTTGGGGTTTGGTCTTCTTAATCGCTGCCGGAAAATACCCAACTAAGACCGTACTCTGGATAATCATTGGGGTAGTACTGCTGGGTGCTGCCCTCTTCTTCATCTTCCTGGCGCGCAGCAAAGGCCCGGAGATAAAGGTCACCCAGGAGATTGACCTATCCGGTGATGTCGCGGTGGAGGAGATGCGCTGCCAGGCCTGCGACGCGCCCCTTGATTCAGATAGCATCAAAGTGGAGGCCGGGGCCATATTCGTCAGTTGTCCGTATTGCGGCACTGAGTATCAACTGGAGGAAGAGCCCAAGTGGTAGCGGCAACACTCGGCTTGCTGGACCGACTGGCTGATAACATCCGCCTGGATGCGGCCCGCTTCGGGGCGCGGATGCAGGCACTATGTCGGCCTACCGTCAAATCGGGGCTTTATACCTATCGCGTCGAGAATGGCCAGGGGAAACTACGGTTACATTTGCGGATTCATCCTGACCGTAGCGGCCTGCTATTTGTCAACGCCGCCGAAGTCATCCATCTTCCGCCTACGCTGGTTGAGATGACCAAACTGGTCCTGGATGAGATTCCCCTTGACCTGGCCGTAGCCCGGCTCCAAGTCTACTATCCTACCATTCCCCGCTCTACACTTGCCCAGGAGTTTGTCCGCGTTGAGGAGATGCTTACCCGGGTCAAACAGCCTTCAGTGGACTGCCGAGTATGCGAATTGGGCTTGCCTCAACCGGCGCCTTTTTCAGTCCGCGCTCAGGCCCCCTACAAGGCTGACCTGGCTCTGCATTATGCCTGTAATAACAACTGTTCGCACTGCTATAATGAACCGGGGCGCAAGACAATGCCCTCGCTGCCCGCCACGGAGTGGAGGCGCGTTTTGCGCGAACTATATGATATCGGCGTGCCGTACGTGATTTTCACCGGCGGTGAGCCTACGCTGCATCCGGACCTGGTCGAACTGGTGGCCTATGCCGAGAATCTGGGCCAGATTACCGGCCTGAATACCAATGGCCGCCGACTGGCTCATCCTGACTTTGCTATTGCCCTGGCGGCTGCTGGTCTGGACCACGTGCAGGTGACATTGAATTCGCACCGCCGGGAACTGCATAATAAGATTGTCGGCGCCGCAGCCTTTGACGAAACAGTAGCCGGGATTCGCTGTGCCCTGGCCAGTGGGCTTCATACACTCACTAACACCACTTTGATTGAAGAAAACTCAGCCGAAGCCCTGGAGATTGTGGATTTTCTCCACGATCTGGGCCTGGGCACCTTTGCTATGAACGGCATGATATACTCGGGCTGCGGCGCTCGACATCCCAGCGCCCTGGACGAAGGGCAACTGGCACCTATTCTGGCACAGGTCGCCGAGCGCGGCCAACAGTATGATATGCGCTTTTTGTGGTACACCCCCACGGAATACTGCCGCCTCTCGCCGGTGGAGATGGGCCTGGGGTTACGCTGCTGCAATGCCGCCGAGTATTCTATCTGTATTGAGCCTAACGGCGACGTGCTGCCCTGCCAGTCGTACTATGTGCCGGCGGGCAATATTCTCAGCGACCCGTGGGAAGCGATTTGGGACAGCGAATTATTCCATAGATTTCGCTATCGTCGTGAGCATCCTGAACAGGCCGGCCTGCCGGAGCAGTGCTGGAACTGCGAGCACTTGACTATCTGTGGCGGCGGCTGCCCGCTGGAACGCCAGGCCCGCACGACCGAGGTGATGAGCAGATGAACGAATCCGCAATTCCTGTGAATATCTACCATTATGAGCGACTGATTGGCGACTGGCCCACCCGATTTCATTTGCGGGTGGACCCGGATGGCGGTGGAATGCTGCTGGCCAACGCCGCCGAGGCCGCGTATCTGTCGCCGGTCGGGGTGCTGATGGCGCGGGGGGTCTTGGAGGGGCGCGGCGACGAGGCGATTAGGCAAGATGTCACACTGACTTTCCGACGGGCGTCGGCGAGTGTGGTGGATGCTGACCTGGTCAGCATTCATCAGTTGATTGCTGACCTCTCGGCGCCGGGGGACAATTATCCCATCACCAACCTGGCTGACCCGCGGCTGTCGGACTGGAGTCGCGTTCTGGCCGCGCCACTGCGGGCTGATGTAGTGCCGGCCGAGTTGGAGGTGACCAAACAAGTCCTGCTGCGATTGTGGGAAGCGGGGATTCCGCATGCCACAATCCTCGCCCAACCCGAAAGCAATGCCCAGGATTTGCCGCTTATCGTGGAGGCCGCCGGGGATATCGGGATGCTTACCGGCTTGCGCGCGGTGGCCAGTTGGCTGTCGCCGGAAGTGATTGAGCAGACGGCAATGGCGGGTCTGGATCATTTGGACTTGCTTTATGTTTCCGCCTCCCCTGAGGCCCATGATGAAATTGCTGGTGAAGGTGACTATGAGATGGTCTGGTCTGGGTTTGACCAGTGCCTCGCCCTGGAACTGTGCCCCGTCGCCCAGATGCCCCTCATCCAGAGCAATACCGAGGAGTTGGACGAAATGCTGTTGGGGCTACAGCAGCGCGGCATCGGTAATCTGGTCTTCTTCGCCCTGGCCTGTCCTGACGACGATGAGCTGGCTCAGGCGGCCGGAGCGCTGCCCGCCCGGGCTTTGCCGCAAGTGGCGACTATTATGATAGAGGCCGCCGAGGATACTGAGGCCCGCTACTTGTGGGCCCCGCCGGTGCGTTTTGACAACAGTAAGTCGCTGGCCGAGCAGGTGCGGGTCGGCCCGCGCACTGCTGGGGACGTTGCCATACGCGTGGAGGCCGACGGGCGTGTGTTCCCTGCTCGTGGCGGCCGCATCTGCGCCGGCGATCTGCTTACTCAGCCGTGGCTGGACATCTGGAACCACGAGGGCTTCACCCGCTACCGCGAGCGATTGCAGGCGCCCACGCGCTGTTCTGATTGTCCCGATTTGGAAATCTGCATAGCCGACTGCCCCAAAGACCCGCGCGGCTGGAGCGATGATACCAAAGGTGGTGAAACCCAATGAAATGCTCAAATTGCTCAGTGGCTCAGGCATCCTGCCTGAGTGTTAGCATGCACGGGCTGGCAGCTCGTACCACCATTCTGTGTGCGATCCTGATCATAATTAGTCTGCACAGCGCCGCGGTGGCTCAGGAGTACAGTTTCGCCGTACCAGAGATGGAGCTGCATATTCGGGTGAGTTCCGATGCCTCGGTGACAATGCAGTACAGAATCCTGTTCCATTGTAACCAGGGCGCGCATCCCATAGACATTGTAGATGTCGGACTGCCCCATAAAGACTACGATATCGCCGATATGATCGCCGAACTCAACGGCGCTGACCTTGCGACAATTCGTCCTTCGGAGGTGGTAACGCCAGGTGTGGAGGTGCCGTTGTCCTCGCCCATTGAACCGGGGCAGAGCGGAGAATTCAAGTTTACTTGCATAGTACCGCACATGGTCTACCAGGACACGACCCGCGCCGATTACGCTTCTCTGCGCATCACGCCCACCTGGTTTGACGGTGATTATCTCACTGGCACCACCAACCTAATGGTTGCCGTCTATCTTTGGGATTCCATACAACTCGCCGAGATTCTCCACCAGGGTCTGAACTTCGATCAGAAGTTCCAACTTCAAGGCAGGAAAGCAGTGATATGGAACTTTCGGGACACCCGCATAGATAAAGAACACATGGTGGGCCTTTCGTTCCCCAAGCGGGAGATGGAGCGGGTAGTGCGGATGACCAAATTGGGCCTATTGTGGAAGTGGTGGAAAGAGAATCCTGGCGCTCGGGTTTTCGTGGGTATCGTCTCCCTGGTACTATTTGGTGTATTCTTCTTTCGCCTGACTGGCGGCACGGGGGCGTGCGTGTTTGTACCGCTGCTCATCGGGTTATCCATAGCTTGGATATTGAGCCCCGTCCTGGAAGCGGTTTTTCTGCCCATTCTGGTTCCGGTGTGGATTATAGCTGAACGTGTGGGCAAGGGACGTCAGCGGGAGTATCTGCCGGCGATTGCCTCAGTGCCCGGCGGCGGTATCAAGCGGGGACTGGCCGTGCCCGAGGTAGCGGTGATATTGGAGCAGCCGCTGGGCCGTGTCCTGACCCTGGTAATCTTCGGCTTACTGAAAAAGCGCTTGGTACGACAGACAGCAGATGATCCGTTAACTGTGGAGATTCCTCAGGATTATGCCACTGAGGGTCGCGGGGAGCGCCGCCAGGCTGCTAAGCAAAACGGCACCGTTATCCGCGGCTACGAGCAGCCCTTCCTGGAAGAGATTATAGAGAACCAAGGCAAACCGGTAGAAGGCCTTGATTTCAGGAAGGCGATGAAGGACCTGGTCAACAACACCGCCAAACGGATGAAGGGTTTCGATCTACAGCAGACTCGCGAATACTACCAGTCAATTATGGCCAAAGCCTGGCAGGAAGCCAAAGCCATCGGCGACCTGGAGATGCGGACCGGTTTTATTGATGATAATTTGATGTGGCTGATGCTGGATGAAGACTACGGCCCCGGATTCAACGCCTGGCACCGAGGCGGCTATTACTATCACCCGCCCTGGACGCGCCCCGCCACGGCTGGCGTGGCGGGCGTTCCTGCTCGAGCGCCGGCAGTAGGCGGCCAGACAAGCCTACGCGATGTTGCTGCCTCCTTTGCTGGATGGGCGGAGAATACTACCGGCCGGCTGGCCAGCACTATGGATCCAGTAAGCGTCGGCCTGGCAACCCAGGGGACTATTGACCTGTCAGGCGTGGACAAGGTCAGTATAGACATGCTTGAGTCCATGGCGGAAAGTTCCAGCAGCAGTGGTGGTGGAGGCTGTGCCTGCGCCTGTGCCGGGTGCGCCTGCGCGTGTGCCTGCGCTGGAGGTGGGCGATGAGCCGTGCCTGACTGGCCCCGGCCCGACTTGCCTTCAGCAGGCGATTCCCAGCTCATATCTGACTGGCTAACTGGTCCGCGTTCCCGGGCGCTGCGCCGGGCCAGCATTGGCTTACGCCGGCGCGTTCTGGAGGCGGGATGCGGCCATGGTGTAGTGACGGCGGAATTGCAGCGGCGCGCCCGGGGCACCGTCACTTGCCTTGACTACGATGCGGCGGCGCTACGGCGGACCTCAGAGGTGGACAATAGCTCTGTGGGGGAGGGCCATCCTTGGCCCGATTCCAGTCGCGGCAAGAATGCCGCTCCTGCCAAAGGTAATACCCGGGTGCATAATGCGGCACGAGTCGCGGGAGACTGCCGCTGTCTTCCCTTCTTGTCCGCCAGTTTTGATCTGGTCTTCTTCCAGAATGTACTGCTGTGGGTATCGCCGCTGCAATCGGCGGTAGGGGAGACGGTGCGTGTACTGGAGCCGGGCGGGGCGCTGGTGGCCATTGAGCCCGACTATGGCGGCATGATGGAGCATCCGCACCTAGGCCTGCAGGAATTGTGGCTGGCCGGTCTGTCGGCGGCCGGGGCCGATCCCCAGGTAGGGCGCAAATTGCCAGGAGCCTGTGAGACAGCCGGACTGGAGGTATGGGTAGAGTTAGTCCACCTACCCCAGCCGGCTCAGCCTGACGCGGTCCGACTGCTGGACGATCTGTCCCTAACCGCCGGGCAGCGAGATACTGCCCAGGCCATCGCTCACAACCTGGAACACAAGGATAGCCAGTGGTCGGTGTTTATCCACGTCCCGTATTTCCTAATCGTAGCCAGTAAACCGTGAGAAGATCTTAAGGGCCGGTTACCGGGCCGAAGGGGCGAGCAGTATGCGCTGGCTGCTCACATTAGGATTGTCAATCATCATCTCGGGGGCCCTGGCCAGACAGTGGTGCAGTATTATGATTTATGCTGCTTATAGTGACCAATCTCGGCACTAAGGCCCAGCAGGTAGCGCTATCCAAGGAGCTCTTTGAGCAAGTGTTGCTGCGCACCTGGACCTTAGCGCTCGGCGCCGGGTGACCATGACCTCACTGCGGGGAAGAATTGGTGGTTTTGCTTATGCCCAGGCGGGACTGTGTTTGCTATCGCCTGAAGGCTGCCATATTCGTTCAATTCGGGCCCGAATCTTCCTGAGAAGTGTTCTAATCTCGGATTTTCCCAGCTGAATGCTCCGCAGCAGAAGGAATCAGTGCACGAAGCAGAGAATGCCAAGCGCAGTAACAGAGGATATGGGAAATCTCGATCCACAGAACCGAAGGAGGACCAAGGAATGATAAGGTATCAACTGATTATCTGTGTCTGCGTTGTTCTCATCACCGTTATGGCGTCGGGTATTGCGTACGCACAGGCTGGTGAGCCGACGGCGGCGCCACAGTGGGGAGAGGCCGAGCTGGAGAAGGGGTATGTGGTCTTCGACCACGACACGCTGGAGAGAATGCCGGGGGATTACGTGCCCGCTCGGCAGAAGATCACCGATAGCCTCTCCTGTGCCCTGGCGCGCGGTGAGTACAAATCCGTGCAGATCGGCGTACACGCCACGGCGGACGAGTTGAGGAACATTCGGGTCACCGTTACATGCGACCTTCCTGTGACGGTATATCATCGCCGCGCAGATCGCATCGCTCCCGCTACGCCGACAGCAACCGCGGCCGACTTGGACAAGCGGGTGGCGTCCCCAAGTGAGTGGATGTACCTGCAGAAGGGCAATACAGTGGAAAAGCTTCCGGCGGGCATCAGCGTCAACTTCTGGCTTACAATCCACGCCGCAGCGGATACCGCTCCGGCCATGCACCGTGGCAAGATACGCGTTGAAGTTGACGGCCGACCGACTACAGACCTGGACCTGGCAGTAGACGTCAGGCCGTTTCAACTGGCGCCGGCCCGAATCCCGTTCGGCATGTGGTACTCACGAGGCCACTACAACAAGAGCGATGCCTTTGATGCCCCGCATGCCTTTGTATACAAGGACATGGCGGAGCACAGCCTCAACTCGGTGTCGTTCAGCGTCCCAAGGGACTTCGGTGAGGTAGACTTCACCAGACTACCGCTGAAGGACGACCACCCGATGATAAAGATCATTGCCACCGCCCGCGAGGCGGGGCTCGTTAACGGGCACTTTCCGTGTCTCCTGGAGTCGTCCACCCTCTATAACGAATACCGCGAAGGCCGAACGAGCCTGACCGCTGCCCAGCTTAGGGCAGCGGTCGCGTGGCTGCAGAAGCAGCAGCGGGAACATCGTTGGCCGGAGATGATAGTTTATGGCTGGGATGAGCCGCCCGTCCCGGCGCCGGGGCTGCGGGAGATGTACACGCCGCTGCGCGCGCTGCCGATCCGCCTCGGTTCAGCTATGAGCGCCAAAGCTGCATACGCCTATGGTGATATCTACGATGTGTGGATCGTCCATGACGGTCACGTGACGCCCGAGATGCAGGCGGAGGCTGCGCGTCGGGGCGCCCAGGTGTGGACATATACTTACCGCCTGTGGAGACAGAGCTACAATCCCTTGATCCAGCGGCACTATGCGGGGTTGTACACGTGGGCGCTGAAACTCGGGGGCAACTACGTGTGGGAGTATTACTACGGCTACAACTGGGTGGACCCTGTCAGCAAGGAAACCATGCCCACCACCGGCTGGGAGGCCCGCCGCGAGGGCATTGATGACTACCGCTACCTGCAGATGGTCGAAGACGCCATCAAGGCGAAGCCGAATGACCCTCTGGCCATTGAGGCGTCCGTATGGCTGGAGACGCTGCGGTCGCGCGTTGTGAGCAACTACAACCAGGACCGTGACGGCTATTGGGACGACCAGACAGGTTTCAGCGCGAGCACCAGCCGCGTCGAGCCGCACACGGTGGAGGCGGGCAAGCCATTCGGCGTGGATGAGTATGAGCAGATTCGAGCTACCGCTGCCGACTACATCGTGAAGCTTGGGCCGGCTTCGCCTCAGTTGAGCGAAGCGTACCCGGTTTCCTACGTGAAGGACGAAGCTGCTTCCTTTCGTAGCCGATCTGTTGAACAGTGCATCGCAGGTCTGCGCAGCTCAAGGGCAGCCACAAGGCGTTCGGCTGCGTGGGCATTGTTTGAAATGGGACCGAAGGCAGCTCCTGCTGTCTCTGAGCTTGTCAAGGCGCTTGATGACCCTGAAGTGCGCATCCCTGCGTTGAAGGCCCTTGAGGCCATTGGTCAAAAGGCAGCCCCAGCTTCAGCGAAGGTTGCCTCACTTCTCTCACACCCGGATGATTTCATACGTCAGGGAGCGGCTTTCACATTGAAAGGGCTGACGACGGTGGAGAAGAAGCTGCTGGCTGAGACTCCGGAAATGTGGTCGTTCCGCAAAGACCCTGGGAAAACGGGTGAGTCGGAGAAGTGGTTCTTGCCCACAACGAAGAAGGACGCCCCGGAGTGGAGTCGCATTTCTACGCATGAGTTCTGGGAGAACGGCTACACCGGGTATGGATGGTACGCGGTGGACATCGTCATTCCGAAGACCGGCGACAAGCGGGTCTGGCTGCATTTCGGCTCAGTGGACGAGAACTACACACTGTGGATCAACGGGCAGTACGTGGCCGACAACATGGATGCCGGTCCGGGAGTATGGAACGTTCCCGTTGAAGCCGAGATTACGGGCAAGTTCAAGCAGGGCGAGTCAAACCACATCGGTGTCCGAGTGAACAACACGGCAGACGCTGGTGGCATCTACAAGCCGGTTACCGTGCTTGTAGAAGAGTAGCGATTGCTGAACGCCACAGGAATGGGACGAGGAGATACTGGAATGAAGAAGAGAAAGTTATCGTATCGCTGCATCCTGAACGACGACGGCGACGGCCTGAAGCGGGTCCCCCAGCCGCACGACGTGAGCCAGGTGGCCGGGCCCATTGCGTCCCTGAAAGGGACGCCGGTAGACTGCTTCTGCTGGTGCGTGGCGGAAGAGGTGGCCTCGTACAAGTCTGAGGTGCTGGAAACGATCTATGACTTGTACGAGAAGAGGAAGGCTTTGCCCTGGCCCGGGTGGGACGGCGCCCGCAGCGACCTGGCGTATACCTTGTACCGGCAGGGGATAGACTACCTTCCCTTGTTGATAGACCACGCACATCAGACCCGGATGGCGTTCTATGCAAGCTTCCGAATGAACGATACCCACCACAAGTCGCAGCCCGATGGCTATTTGGCGCCCGACTTCTGGCAAGCGCACCCGGAGTACCGCATCTGGGGCGAGACGGATGCCAAGTCTTACTACAATGCGGGCATGGACTATTCGTTTGAGGAAGTGCGGCAGCGCAAGCTGGCTGCCATCGAAGAGGTCGCGCGCAACTACGCCGTGGATGGTATCGAACTGGATATGTCCCGCACGCCCTACTTTTTCCAACCGGATGAAGCCTGGGGAAAGCGCTGCATTCTGACGGAGTTCCTTGTTCAGCTTCGCGCGCGACTAAAAGCGCTGGGGCGCAACATCCCCATTATGGTCAGGACCGTTTTCGGCGAAGACAGGCTGCGGCACGGCGGCATGGACCTGCGCACCTGGATCTCGGAGGGATTGCTCGACATCCTGGTGCTGACTGACCTGGCTAACACCTTCCGAGTCGACAGCGAGCCGTGGCTGTCGTTGTGTCGGGAGCGCGGGATTCCATTTTACCCGGCGCTCGAAGGCAATGTCTACATTGACCGTCGGAACTTCTACGATATCTTTACCAACCCGGACGCTCCCCCGCACAACTGGGGAGCAACTGCAGACACGACGCTTGCTCTGAGGGCAGCCGCTCAGAACTTCTCGGCGCAGGATATATCGGGCCTGTACCTCTTTAACCTGCCTCCGCGGCCCATCTTCTCGGATCCTCCGGCGTATTTGACCGGGTTATATGACTTCCTGTACCGGGACAAGCGGTACCATTTCTGGCAGGGACTGCCGATATACGTGGAGGCGCTGCGTCCCCCGCAGTACCACCAAACGATACAGTTTCCTGTCTGCGGCGATGATATCGGCAGTCCGGATTCGCGGGTGACGCTGCGCTTCAGGCAGATGACCGTTCCCTTCCCGCACGCGGCGAAAAAGTACCGGCAGCCATCGATTGTGCCGCCAGGATTGCTGAAGTACACGCTCAACGGCGTGGATATCCAGGAGGACGCGATCACCAGGAGCAAGCAGCCCGCAGGGAGGATTGCTTCGGGATATCGGCTAAAGACTCATGAGATGGTGGAGATCCATTTCCCGGGGACTGCCTTGCATAACGGGATCAACGCCCTTGCCTTCTCGATGCCCAAGAGTCCGACGGATCGGGATCCGTACGTTTATATTCTGGAGTTCGATGTAGATGTACAGTTCTGTCAGTGAGCCAAAGTCTCACAGAGGAATGAAGAATGTCACTCAAAGGAGGGAGATAGCCGGCGAATAATTGCGTCCAAGAGCAGCCGATTCAGCATGGCTAAGACCCTTCTGTGAGCAAAACAGACCGTCATAGACAATCATAGCGCATTTACTGGGGCAACTGTACCAATAATCGTACGGGGGCTATGACTTTTTCAGCTTAGCCTCAGCAATCACCCGCACCTTCGCGGGGTGGGCCAGGGTGACCTGCTTCACCGACGCTTCCAGCCAGTGGTACATCACCGGCCAGTTGCATCCCGCCTCCAGGACCGCCGCCATCTCACCGGGTCCTTCGCCCAAAAACGCCGCCAGCGCCTCCCGACTATTAGATACTGCCCCGCGCTTAACTATTTGCCCGTGCTCATCAAATACTTGAATTGGTCCCCAGATGCGCACATTTGATGTATCTCCTTGGATTATCGGATTCCAATGTGCTGGCAGGCAGTGTTACTGCGCCAGTGAGACTAACAGCGGCCGCAGCATGGGCACCTCGCAAATAGCCGGCACCGGCTGGCCACTAATCAGGTCCTGCCCGCCGATGGGCTGGCCGTCCAGCAGAATTTGCACTTGCTGGGACCGGCGGTGGTAATTAGACAGGTTGACCAGCCAGCGACCATCGTAGGCCACCGCCAGATACTCCACTCCCCAGGGCAGTTGACCGTCGGCAGTGCGCACCACCACGCGTCGCTCTATGCCCCAGTCGCTAAACCGGTTTTCGGCCCAGGTTAGGACATCTTGGGAAGTCTCGGGAAGTTTACACTGCTCGGCTATCAAATCTACTTGCGGCCGTCGGTGACCATACTCGTCTTCTCGGAAGCAGTCTCCCACAAAGACCACTTTGCCGCCGCGCTGCACAAACCGGCGCAGGCCAGTAATGGTGGCCTCTGGGGCGCGGCGGGCTTGAGGAACTATGACTACCTTCGCCTCCCGCAGCGGCAAGGGCACCTCGCCAGTGGCCGCATACTCGTTCAACTGCCTCTCCGTGACGAAGCCCAGGCGTACGCCGCTGAAGTTCAGACCCTCATAGACTTGCTCCATAGCGGCGATATGCTGCTCCCCAGGCATCACCGAGGCCAGCGACCACAGCAACACCACCTGCGGCCGCTTCCGTTGAAAAGCATCAACTTCCGGGGCCAGCCGCATCAGGTCCAGGGCGACGTGGCCCATCGCTTCGGTGCAAGCGGGGCGGTGCATAATGCTGCCGGCGAAGTCGTGGGTGTGGGAATAAGTGCGCTCCCACATCCAGGTCGTAGTGGAGCTCTGGCCATGAATAGCTTCCTGCCAATATAGATTCGTGATGTGCTGCGGGGGAATGAAGTCCAGGTTGCGGTCTCTAATGATGTGATTCTCCGAGTTGAAGATAGGTTTGTCGGCCATGCTGCGCTGGAAGTCGTACCTCATATTGGGGCCCCGCCAGCCCGAGGCCCACTCACCCCGCCGCTGATAGACGTTCCCACAGTCGTTGCCGTTGAAGTCGCTGAAGCGGGCGAAGAGCAGCGGACTGACACTCCAGGTGCCTCCTGTGCTGCGCCCCATCGCCGCGCCAATCATAATCTTGGCGTGCAGCGGAATGTCGGGGGCCATCTCCCGAATGACCTTCGCCATCCACTCATGGAAGCCAGCAAACACCTCCTGATTGCAGCGAATGAAGTCGTAGTAAATCGGGTCAGGGCGGAAACCGGCAGCGAGAACGGGAATATCGGCGAAAGAAGCATAATCACTGCCCCAGCGCTCATTAAGCTGCTGGATAGTGCCATGTTCGCGGCGCAGCCAGTCGTGCCAGAGTGCCGGCAGGTAACGGCACTTCTGAAGGTGAGTACTCACCGGTTCATTGGATAGGCAGAGGCTGTGCAGCGCCGGATGATTGGCGATACGGGGGATTAGGATGCGCAGAAACCGCTCCAGGACGCTACGGCTCTCCGGAGCGTGGATGCAATAGCGAAAGAACCCGCCGTGGCAGTCTCGCAGGAATGGCCATTTCTTCAGCGCCCACTCGGGAAAGTAATGGGGGCTGAGCAGCAAATTCACGCCCACGCCGGTCTGCGCCGCCCGATCCAGCACCCTCAAGAGACTGTCTATCTTCTCATAGTTCACTTCTGTCTCACTGGTCAGTATGCGTGGGCCTATCTCAATTTGAATGAGGTTGATGCCATAACCGGGAAACTTCTCCATATCTCTCCTCACCTGTCCGAAATGGCCGTGGCCCACGAATTGCAGGGGCCGATTCGTCTCTAAATGTCCATCGGGCCAGCGTACGGTGCCCAGCAGAGCAGGTCCCTCAATACGAAAAGACCGGCCCTGCTGGGCAGTTGCATAGCGAGGCACCGGCGGCAGGTAATCTCGCTTCAGGGCCTCACGGGCCATCTTTTCCATCTGCCGCACCGCGTCATAGGCCCGCGCAATTTCGCCGTGCTCCACATCTTCGTGTGCGTACCCTACGAAGTTCTCCAGGATGGTCAGAGTGACCAGCGGATAGGCCGGATCGCGCCCGGCCACGCGCAATGCCTTCACCCGCTGGGTCAGCCTGTCTTGTAACCATTCAACTTGCTGTAACATCACTTCCGCGTCAGCGCTGGTAATCAGGCACCGGTGGGCTTTTACCTCTGCCCCTACTGTCTCGCCGCTGTCGGGCAACATACCTTGGAACCGTACATCCAAGCGTATATCCCCACCACGCTGCTGGCTCAATTGGTTTGCCAGTGAGACCAGGTAGGTACCCGCCTCCAGAGGACCTGTGTGAGACTCGCGGCCCAGGACTCGTCCGTCAGCGGTCGTCACCTGACTGTCCAGTTGCGAGGTACTCAAGTCATTGGCTACGTACAGCAACCCCTGAACTCGTGATTTGGCACCAGCGAAAGTGTAGTGCCGGCGGGAGAATTTCCGCTGGTTCCAGTGGGGGGTTATCTCTCGGCCGCGGTGGTAGACTGGTGGCAACTCGACGAAATCCATCAGGAACAACACTTGTTCGTCGCCGCTCGGCGTCAGGACAGGCAGTGGCTTGGGGCCTTTCACCAATTGTATATCATCCACCCACAGGCCAGCAGTGGGGCTCTCGCTGAGAATCACGATTGATTGCTCCTCTTCGTCCTCGCCCGCTTTGAATGTGGCTACCAGCTGCTGCCATTGTTCGCCGGTCGCCCAAAAGCGGGCAACGCGCGACGGATCCCAGCCCCGACGCAACCAGGTCAGCCCCGGGTCGGCGCTGCGGAAATAGCAGGAAAGAGTATAGGTGTGTCCGGGCTCTAAGGCCACCGGGCAAATCAAGCGGCAGTAGATATGTGGCCCCCTTGGTGCGGTATTCACGATCTTTACTGAGCGCTGTCCGCTGTGGTAAATGGTCTTGTCCACAGTGAGAGTGCTTTTGGCCCGCCCTGGCGTCCACTCCCAACCGACCGGCACTCCATTCTCCACCTCCTCGAAGCTGCCGTCGGGCAGCAGATTATCAGGCAAGCGCTCCAGTTCAGCACCTGCGACCGAACTACACATAGCGCAAAGCACCAAAGTATAACATATCCTGCGAAGTCTCATAGTTTGTATCTCCGTATTGTGGTAATGTGAAGCCGGCATTTGCGGTTATGTCACCCGCAAGCGGCACCAGCGACATACTGTCTGGTTGGATTGAAAACACCAGAAACTGGCCATAATATCACCATTGTGCAATCGTATGGCATGAGGTGCACCAAAGGCGATGTTGTCGTGGCTGGAGGGATAGGTGTCGGTACGGGCCACGCCGAGGCTGGCCTTCCCGTAGGCGTCCCAGATTTGGACCTGATTGTCCACGTCCCAACTATATCCCTCGTCTTCCGACAGCACACCGTATATCCCCGGTTGGTCTGATTCACGCCAGGAATAGACCAAGAACATCAGCGCATTGCCCAGGTCTACTGGATAATTGGTCTGGCCCGGGATCCCGGTCGGCTCGGGCGTGCTCCACTGTCGTCCCGTAGGATCACTTTCAACGCGATGCAGCGACAGGAAATTCTGCCCCGTCTGGTCACCGGTCCAAGGGAAGCATAGCAGTCGCCTGTCGGCCAATCTGATTATGTGGGCGTGCCAGAAGGTCTTCTCACCCCCCGGCTCTCCGGCGATGGGAACTAATTCGTCCCAAGTTCTGCCGCGATCTGGGGAAATAAGACCCACTACGTTCACCCGTAATGGCGTGGGATCGTAATAATCCTTGGAGGTATCAAAGGGAACCAGCCAATCTCCGTTGGCCAGTTCAACTGCACAGCCAGTTATCTCCAGCAGCCGTCCTCCTGGCTTGTCAATAATCTCAGGGGCTGACCAGGTATGGCCGGCGTCGGTCGAGCGATGCAGAATGGTCTGTTCGGGGAGGCAGACTCGAGTTTATAGAAGAGCATATCAGGCTGGGGCCGGTGAATGCGAAAACCGGTCAGGATAATCTCGCCATCCGCCATCTGGCTCAAAGACGTAGCCGAATAGTGGTAGGATTTCTCATCTGCCGCGCCATCCCAGACGCAGCCTTCCTCGTCCCAGGTATTGCCATTATCGGTAGAGCGCAACTGGAATGAGCGCCCGTCGTCGGCATACATTGCCGCACCCCGCCGATATACGCAGAGCAATTCATTGGGCGCGATTTCCAGAATGCGGGGATGATAGCCATGCCGAGCCCAGTCGCCCTGATAGGGGTTGGCATAAAGAGTTCCCGAGTTGACTATTTTCAGTCGTCTGCTCAATTTGGATGCCTCCTGTGATCATTAAGATGTACGGGCTGTCGTCTGAACGGCAACTGATGGCCGGCATGCCCCCACGCGAGCGACACGCCCAGGTAGATCACAATGATGGCAGCCAAACCGCCTGGTCGCATCGTCATTCATCCCTCCCTGAGTGAATACCAGAATGAGTAACATCAATTATGACATACGCATCTGTGGGTGTCAATTTCCGGCCCTGCTGCGATGCTGTGTTAGCTGACTATTCGGCACCACAAAATGAAGGCTGGGACCTACTTATGCAGATCCCAGCCTGTGGTGCTATCGGATCATGCCTCAACTACTTGCAGCATGACTTTTTCTCTTTTTTCTCCTCACACTTCTCTTCCTTCTTTTCTTCCTTCTTAGGCTCACAGCACTCTTTACACATGTTCTTCACCTCCTCCCGCGAAATGGATATTCATTTACCCAAACTGCTTAGCCACTATCCTATAACTCCAGGGTTTCACTGTCGCTCAGGCACTGCGCCTTGAGTATCTCGTCCAGTAACTCCAGCATTTCATTGACAGTGTCGTGGGCCAATGTGTAGTACACGTGAGTGCCGTCTTTACGTGTCGCCACGAGTCCGCTGGCGCGCAGAGTGTTCAGATGACACGATATGGTAGACTGGTTGGCCTCAAGGGCGTCGGCGATCTCTTGCACCGTACACTCGCTCTTGTTGAGCAGGTCCAGTATGTGTAGGCGGGTATGGGATGCCAACCCCTTAAGCACCCGCAGTCTCAATTTGTGTACACATTGCACAGGTTTGGGCATAACTGTAGATATTGAGAGATTTCAATTCTTCAATGGATTATAGCAGGTTGTAGCGCTTTTGTCAAGTGGAGTGGCGATGGGTAGCCCAACTGGTGGGCCTCACGCACACTGACGAGGCACCACGGCGAATGGTGCACTCACAGGGCGCCGCCCTGACGGAGTCTTTGCTTGAGTTGGGCAGCAGTAAGGCCCACCACCCGCAGGGTCTTGTTGCGGCTGTGGTGGCCAGCCATAATATGAATGTCCTGGGGGGATGCCTGCAAGGTCTCACTGAGAAATTCAATGAGCGCTTTATTGGCTGCGCCCTTGACCGGGCGGGCCTGCAAACGCACTACCGCCCTGCCATCTCTTACGCCGGAGAATTCATCGCGCGGTGCTCCCGGTATCACTCGTACAGTCAACTTCACACTACGCCGGTCATCAGTGCCCACGGTTTACCTGTTTCTCCATTATAGCAGTCCATAGGCGGCCAGGAACGCAAATACCAGGGCATTATGCACAAAGTGGGTTACAATGCTGGGCACTACTGACTGGCTGTGCTCGTATAGATATGCTAACACCAGGGCAATCAGGCCGACCACGACCATTCCTCCGGTAGGGACGGACAGATGAATGCTGGCGAATAGCGCGGCGCTCAGCAGCATTGCCGGGACCATGCCCATTACCCGCCGCAGGCCGGCGTAGATGAAGCCGCGAAAAACAATCTCCTCAACCACTGGGGCAATAAGACAAATCAGCACAAAATACACCGCATAGGCAGCAGGAGTCTGGGGCTGAGAAAGTGCCTCTACCGGCCCGTTGAGTGCCCCAGCAGGTAGCGGGCCGGCCAAACCCAACTTCTGTACGACAAACCACCCGGCCCCCAGCAGGCCGACAAAGACCGCATAGCCGGCCAGACCCCATCCGACTCCCGTCGCCAGGCGTTCAAACCGCACCCCTAACAGCCGCCAGGGGCGGGGATGGGCGCTAATCCGGTAGTGAATCAACGCCAGGACTGCGCCTGTTGCTATTAGATAGACAGCCGCAGTCAGCAGTGCTTCAGTCAGTCCGGGCCGGTCAGGTAACTGGAAATAGTGCCCGAACCGCGCCAGGAGCAGGCCCACTGCCGCCATAAGGAACACAAGTACTACAATGACCTCCACAATATCACCGATATGCCACGGCACGTACCAGTGTTTCCTGGACCGTTGGATTGGCCGCCGGGCCAGGCCCACGATCATACTGGTGAGTATCACCAGACCGGCCAGGCCCATTACGCCGCATATCAACATCAGACCAATAACAATCATGCCGAATAGGGCCTGTTGGCGCTGCCACTGCTGACGGAGTTGCTGACTGCGGTGGTGTTGCTGGAGACGGTCGTACAAATCGGCTCGGGTCAGTCCGGCCAGCCAGCGGGGCTGGTCATCCAGCAGCGCGACATTCTGCCGTAGTTCCCTCTCATCTGAGAGAGTTTTAAGGTTCTTACCCCCCTGTATCCCCCCGCTTGCGGGGGGATTATAGGGGGGCCCCTCCCCGTAAATATGGGACAGCAACAGGTATAACCGATGATGGGGCTGATCAAGTTGCGCCGCTTGCAACAGAAGGTGCCGCCCGTGGTCAGGATAGCCGGACTTGGAGTAGAAGATACCCAAGCGGTATGCTGCCTGGGCCGATGCCGTCGGCCCCAAGGCGTTCCTCTCGTATAATGCTAACGCCATCTGCCGTAGAGTTTCAGCCTGATCTGATTGCCCACTGGCCTGGGCAAAAATACTGAGCCGATACAGAACATCGGCCGACAAGGTCAGATGAACAGCAGATTGATTGGCTTGATGGAGAGCGCTGGGCTGAAATGCTGAAGTGTGGGCAGCCAGCAATACGGTCGCCCCTGCCAGGCCCAAAATGAACACTACGCGCCCGATACTGGGCCGCTGGGGGCGGGCGGGGAGTTGAGGTTGAGGCACTGGTTTCCACATTTGAAGAAATGACTGACCGTCGCCAATTGTCACTACTGAAATGGTCCTCGTAGGATATGTATGATAATACCCTCTACTATCCACAGTATGACCAGCAACACCAGAGGAGAGAAGTCAAAGGACATTTGTTTCTGATAAGGTGCCAGTCGTCGTCGTATCGGCCTAAGCAGCGGCTCAGTGAGCGCGTAGGTAAAATCTCGGAGCCCCGCCCACCCTGGGGAGTACCGGGATACCCGTACCCAACTAAATACCACACGGATTATTACGATGATTTCATATATCCAGAAAATGGTAGAAAGCAGCCTGATCATTTGACTCTCTTTCGCCTCACCCGGTCACTTGGGCAGCACTGGAAGGCAGCCATTACTACTCCACCACACCTCGGTTCCGATTATCTCATTAGCGGCTCTCCCACCAGGCCGGTTGCCAGTCATTGGCCGGGCTGTTGGTCAGATTAGTCAGTCCGGTGCCGTCGGTATTCATTACGTAGATTTCAGCGTTTCCGTCACGGTCGCTATTGAAAGCAATTTGGGTGCCGTCGGGAGACCAGACCGGGTTCCAGTCGTCGGCTGGGTCATTGGTCAGGTTAATTTCACTCGTGCCGTCGGCATTCATCACATAGATTTCGGCATTTCCATCGCGGAATGTGTCAAAAGCAATTTGAGTACCGTCTGGTGACCAGGCTGGGTCCCAGCTCCCGGGGACGCTATATGTTAGTATCTTTGGTTGGCTGCCATCGGCATTCATCACCCAAATATCCTGCCCAAAGCTTTGGCGACTACTGTGGAACGCAATTTTGGTGCCGTCGGGCGACCAGGCCGGGTCGCGGTCCACGGCATTGAAGTTTGTCAGGTTAATTGGGTCGCTGCCCTCGGCACTCATTACGTAGATTTCAGCGTTTCCGTCACGGTCGCTGTCAAACGCAATTCTGGTGCCGTCGGGGGACCAGGCGGGGTTACAGTCAGCCGCAGGGTTGTTTGTCAGGTTAGTCAGCCCCGTGCCATCGGCATTCATTACATAGATTTCGGCATTTCCATCGCGGAAGGTGTCAAAAGCAATTCGGGTGCCGCCAGGGGACCAGGCCGGGTTGCGGTCAGTCCCGGAATCATCGGTCAGATGGACCTGTTCAGTACCGTCGGCATCCATGGTCCAGATTTGCCCGTAATCATCCTCATACATATTGAGGCTGTAGGCCAGCTGTATCAGGCACTGCCTGGTGAAGACAATGCGCTGGGCCGGCACACATTCCCCAATCGGCCACTCGTCCAGACCCACTACACAGCGGAGTACCTTGATAGCATCACCGACCTCGGTACTACCGCTCTGATTAGCATCGGCGCACGAGTCGCCAGTGTCCAGTCCTACTATAATTCGTAGAATCTTGATAGCGTCGCCCACCGACGGCTGGCCATCGCTATCCAGGTCGCCCAGCAGTTGGCCCTCCGCGGGATAGACTGATAGTGAGTTGGCCGTAGGCCGGGCTGGCTGAACCGACAGCCGGGGCGGAAGACTCGAACTCTTCCCCCCGCATCCTACGCTTACGAGCGCTATTGTAATTGCCACCACGCCTATCATCCAGCGATGTGACATCGTACTCACCATCCCCCCGTATTTGCTGACTGAGTCTTGGCCTGCCATATTATTGGCTTGGTCCACTCATTCCTAATTGCTCAGAGCGCCGGGCGGCAGCCACCACCGCCTCCAGGGCGGCGCTGCGCAGCCCGTGCGCCTCCAGTTGAGCCAGGCCGGCGGCGGTAGTCCCGCCGGGGGAGGTTACCTGGTCCTTCAACCGGGCCGGGTTGCCCTCATCAAGGACCCACTGGCCTGCCCCGGCCACTGTCTGAGCGGCTAACTGCAGGGCAACATCCCGGGGCAATCCGGCGGTGACTCCACCGTCCGCCAGGGCTTCAATGAACACGGCGGCAAACGCTGGACCACTGCCGGACAGTCCGGTCACTGCGTCCATAAGTCTTTCTTCCACCTGGGCCACCGTACCCACACTGCCCAGGAGTTTTTCTACTATCTGCTGCTGAGCCACGGTGACTTTATCATCCAGGCTGTAGGCGGCCGCCCCCTGCCCAATAGCACACAAGATATTGGGCATCACCCGCACCAGAGCCGGTTGGGGCCCCACCATCTCCCGGAGTTGGGCCAGACGGATGCCGGCTGCGATAGATATGAGTAGTTGGCCCTCGGCAAAGCCTGCGGCCTCAGGAGCCAGCACCTGGGCAATTAGCTGGGGCTTAATGGCTATCAGTACTGTTTGAGACTGCTCAACCACTGTCTGGTTGTCTTCGGCCGCCACCACGCCAACCTCCGCAACCAGGTCCGCCAGGCGCTGGCTGTCAATATCATAAGCCAGGATATCATCACCTGCTACGGCTTCGGCGGCAATGAATCCACGCACTAATCCCGCTCCCATCATCCCCGTTCCAATCACGCCCAACTGGTAGTGACGCTGTGGCATTATTATCACGCTCACTGTGGAGAGCATCGGGCCGAGGACGGCCCTGCTACATTGTTTATGAGTCTCCCGCCGTAGGAGCGGCATTCTTGCCGCGCCTGCGCGCTGAAGCTGCTTCGGCAGCGCAAGCGCGATTATGGTCGGGGCTGGAAAGGCCCTCCTGCTGCATAATACCTATAGGTCAACCGGGGCAAGCACATCTGGCCAAACAAGCCCTACGGGTATCCCTATTCGCTTGACGCGGGAAGATTAGTACTCCACAAATTCGGCGGCGAAGTCGTGCTCAAAACGCTCGGCTCCCTGGCGCGATGGGTCCAGAACCAACTTCTCCACGGGCATGTCAAACGGGGCGCAGATATAGACCCAACCGCCGACTTTGCGCATATAGCCATTAAGTCCGTAAGTGACTCCGCCGAGGAAATCTCTGATGCGCCGGGCCTCCTCGCGCTCCACCCCTTCTAAGTTCAGCAACACTGGGTTCTGCCGCTTGATCTCATCGGCTACCGACGTGGCTTCATCCATCGTTTGGGGTTCGGCACGGACGATGGGGCAATTGATGGCCTGATTGTGCCGCTGAGAAAAGGGGATAAGCCCATCCTCATCATCTGTGCCAGTGCCCTGAGAACGCAGGCGCTCGTCAGGATAACCAAACGAATCGCCCCCGGACTCTTCGGAGCCCAAACCCAGCCAGTCCAGAACATGTGCTGTGATGCCTTTGCTCATCGTTACTTCCTCCCTTTCTGTAATTTGTGCTGCTATGCTTGGTGTCTGCGATGATGCTGCCTCAATGTCAACTAAGTTCGTGATCAACCTTGTTTAGAATATCACGTGTTCTTCGGGCGGATTCTCCTCCTCCCCCGCCAAGGGAGCACTTTGGGCCGGAAATGGTTTAGTGATGATGCCGCCAGTGGCCTCGCCAGTTGTGCCCACCGACCAGTAATGCAGAATTGGCGTCTGGCCCGGATCGGTACTCGTCAGTTCCGCGCTGATGACAATTTCGTCGGCATTCAGCGCGCTCAGATCAGCCCCCGAAGCCACGTCAGACAGTAGTATCTTACCCTGTACATCCATAATTGTAAAGTGGATTTGGGTGCCTGCTGCCTCAGTGGTGTGAGCCGTGAAGGTCGTCCACTTAGCGTCGGGGGGCTTGCGTATGGGCCGCGATGAGAGGCTACCGTGGTCGAAGTAGTAACGCGAGTATCGGGCTTGTATCTGGTCGGGTGCCAAGTCCACGCCGTGGATGACGACCTCATCAATCAACCCATCAAACGGCCGGCTCTGTAAGTCGTTATCCATTCCGATAACTAAATTGTCGGTGCTCTCGTTCTTCTTCTGGTATTCGTGGAACATCGGCCCGCCGGTGATCTCCCAGTCGCTGGCCGCTACGGCCTCAACAAACGACTTGGGGATGTGAGGCTCAGTGTCAGCCTCTCCGTTAGCAGAGCTTATGGGCGAGAAAGCCGGGGGGCGTGGCGAGGATACTCCCTGCCCGTCAATGCAGAACGCGGCCCGGGAATAGGCCAGCCGCGCTCCAAAGGTGGCAACCAGATGATACCAACGGTTACTTTCCAGAGGCTGGTTGATCTCAGCAATGGCCTCGCCCCCGCCAATCTGTAGCACCGGCTTGCCGTCACGCAACGCCAGGGTGTAGGCGGGCGCTTTGGAGATGATAGTCTGCTCTTTGCCCGCGTCGCGAGTGTTGATCCAGGCCTCCACGGTGAAGTAGCGGGGCAGGCGTACCGAGACATCGTCATAAATCATCACGTAGTCGTCTTCACCGTCAAAATCTAAGGCACTCCCGAAGCGCCCTTGGATGCGCTGGGGGCCGTGGATTTCCCCATAGTTGCTGCACACTGAGTCGCGGGCGAACTCACCCTCTAATTCGTCAAACTTCCAGTAACCCACCGTCTCTGGCCCCACTGGCGAGCCAATCTGTTCGAGCATCATCCCTTTGAAGACATCGTCAAAGCAGCGGGCATCAATGAACGTGCCATAGATGCCCCGTTGCTCGGCGGCGTGCGGGCTCATGATATAGTCCACGCCGATCCAGATGTCCCCTTCGGCTCGGGCGATGTCAGTGTAATGCGAGTCCCACCACTTGTGATACTCCTGGGGGCTGTGCAGAATAGTCTGGCGGTGAGGAATGTCCCAACTCTCGCCGTTGTCTTTGCTGACGACGGCGAAAGTGCGGCCAATCCAGCGCTGACCGTAGGTGAAGATCAACCAACCATTAGGCATGGTATGTAAGCGGGGCCGGGTCGGGCAGCAGCCCATATAGACGTTTGACTCCCTCCAGGGCGTCCAGGTTTTGCCGTAATCGTAGCTCTTAGCAGTGGCATAAAAGTGGGTGTCCTGCTGCTGGCGCATCATCGCCACCAACTCGCCGGGATTATTAGTTTCCGTGAGACTCCATTCGTCGCCGGTGCGGCCCAACTCCGAGTGGATGCGTTTTTCGCCCCATTGGATTTCCCCATCCACCACCCGCATAGGGATAGTAACGCGAAAATCCTGCCAGGGCTTGGGAGCGCCCCACGTTGTCCAGAGCAACTCGCCATTGGACAATTCGGGTCCGGTAAAGAGGCCATACTTGTCGTCCACTTGTTCCCAGGTGTAGCCATTATCGGTGGAACGCAGTTCCGCCCACTTCCACTGGCCCTTGTCTTCCCCCGCGACTTTGCGGGCCCGTGAATTGAGCCATATATTACCATCCTTGGTTTGGGTGGCAAACATGGGGCTGATGGCCCATTCCTTCTCTTCCCTGATAACCTGCGCTGGGTGCCAGGTACGCCCACCATCAGTTGACCGGCTCACCACGGCCCGGGCCTCCAGGTCCGCCATGCCGTGCTCATAGCCCTCACGGTAGAAGCAGAGCAGGTCGCCGTTGTGCAGACGGATTATGGAAGGGAACCACCCGCAGCCAATCGCCCGGTCGGTGGTCGAGTCTCTGTACTCCGTGGGGTCGGTGCGGTTGATCCGTACGTCAGGCCGGGTGACAATGCGCGGGAAATCCCGCCGCTGGGCGACATTTTCCATAGCCTGCAAGTTATCAATATCCCTAAAGTCATCGGTAAAGCCCGCCCCGGACTCGGCCCCAGAGGCTTGTGCGTTTGTGGGAGCAGCGCAAACAGCCATTGATATTGATATCACCGTTGCTGCCAGGAAAACACTTCGCATACAATGCATAGGAATTGTCCTTCTAATCTGCTATCACCAATTCAGCAGTCGCTCTGTGGCCCGATACTCCTTTAGAATATCACGTGTTCTTCGGGCGGATTCTCCTCCTCCCCCGCCAAGGGAGCACTTTGGGCTGGGAACGGTTTGGTGACGATGCCACCGGCGCTGTGTGCTGTTGTGCCCACCGACCAGTTGTGCAGAATTGGCGTCTGGCCCGGGTCGGCACTGGTTAGTTCGGCTGTGAGGACAATTTCGTCGGCGTTCAGACCACTCAGGTCGGCACCGGAAGACACATTATCTAACAACACCTTGCCCTGGGCATCCATAATAGTCAAGCGAATCTGGGTGCCTTCCGGCTTGGTGGTCTGCGCCTCAAAGGTTGTCCATTTGGCCTCAGCGGGTTTGTGTATGGGCCGCGATGAGAGGCTGCCTCGCTCAGGATAGGCTCGTGAGTAACTTGCTTGTACCTGCGCGGGCAGCAGGTCAATACTATGAATAATTACCTCATCAATCAGTCCATCAAACGGGCGGCTTTGCAGGTCGTTGTCCATCCCGATGACCAGGTTATCCGTACTTTTGTTCTTTACTCTATTAGCCTCTTGGAACATCGGCCCCGCACCGCTAATCTTCATATCCGTCTGAGCAGCACCCGCGGGAAAGGTTTCTGGGTAATAGTCCGTGCCGTCCCGGGCTGGTTTCATATTGGATATTTCCTGGCCGTCAATGAAGAACGTGACCCGCGAGTAACTCGCTCGCATGCCATAAATGGCTACAATATGATACCAGCGATTGTTCTCCAGAGGTTGATTCATCTCTGCCACCGCTGTGCCCAGACCAATCTCCAGAATCGGCTTGCCCTCGCGCAGCGCCAGGGCATAGGCCGGCGCCTTGGAGACAATGGTCTGCTCCTGGGCCGCGTCACGAGTATTGACCCAGGCCTCCACGGTGAAATAGCGGGGTAGCCGCACCGAGGCATCGTCATAAATCATCACATAATCGTCCTGGCCATCAAAGTCTAAGGCGTTCCCGAAGCGCCCTTGCACGCGCTGGGGGCCGTGGATTTCGCCATAGTTGCTGCACACTGAGTCGCGGGCGAACTCACCATCCAATTCGTCAAACTTCCAGTAGCCCACCGTCTCCGGCAGGACTGGGCTGCCAGTCTGTTTCAACATCAGACCTTTGTAAACGTCGTCAAAATAGCGGGCATCAATGAAAGTGCCATAGATGCCCCGCTGTTCCGCACCCCGGGGGCTGGCGACGTAGTCCACGCCAATCCAGATGTTGCCTTCAGCTCGGGCGATGTCAGTGTAGTGGGAATCCCACACTTTATAGTACTGCTGGGGGCTATGAAGAATCGTCTGGCGGTGGGCGATGTCCCAACTCTCACCGTTGTCTTTGCTGACGACGGCAAAAGTGCGGCCAATCCAGCGCTGACCGTAGGTAAAGATGACCCGACCATCGGGCATAGTATGCAAGCGGGGCCGGGTGGGGATGGGGCCTATGTAGACGTTAGAGTCGCGCCAGGGCGTCCAAGTTTTGCCGTAGTCGTAACTCTTGGCCGTCGCATAGAAGTTAGTGTGCTGCTGCTGGCGCATCATACAAACCAACTCGCCGGGATTGTTGGTTTCGGCGGCCGTCCATTCATCAGAAGTGGGTCCCAACTCCGGGTGGGGTCGTACCTCTCCCCACTTGATTTCCCCATCTACTATGCGAGTGGTGATAGTGGCGCGCACCGACGTCCAGGGCCCGCCCGGGGCACCGGTCAACCACAACATCTCGCCATTGGACATCTCCGGCCCCGGTTGCAAGCCCTTATCGGACGCCTGCTCCCAGGAATGGCCATTATCGGTAGAACGCATAATAGCGGACTTCCACTGCCCTTTGCCTTCGCCGGCGACCTTGAGCATGCGCAGGTTAATCCAGATGCTGCCGTCGCTGGTTTGAGTGGGATACATTGGGCTGATGCCCCACTCCTTCTGTTCTCTCATAACTTGAGCTGGACTCCAGGTGCGCCCGCCATCGGTGGACCGGGCCACCACGGTTCGGGCCTCCAAGTTTCTCATACCGTGTTCCGCGCCCTCGCGGTGGAAGCAAAGCACATCGCCGTTGTCCAGGCGGAGAATGGCTGGGAACCACCCGTAGCCTATTACTGAGCCGGTGGTCGAGTCTTTATAATCTTCCGGGTTGGTACGGTTGATGCGCACATCGGGCCGCGTGACAATGCGCGGGAAATCGCGCCGCTGGGCGACATTTTCTATAGCCTGTAGATTCTGGATTCCGCGGAAGTCATCCACAAATCGCATCAGAGGGTCACCTCCGGATTGAGCATCGGCGCTCAGCAGCACGGTCACTGATAGTGTGGATACGGCCAATAGATATAGAGACAGTTGTTGCATATCTAATCCCTCTCAAGGTGAGATCCTTTCGCTGACCGAGCTCGGCTCTTCTATTTGTGCTCATCCATTTCGCGGGCCAAATAGCGCCGTGCCCACCCGCACAATCGTCGCCCCTTCTTCCACAGCCACCTCATAATCGCCACTCATCCCCATAGACAGATGCCGCATCGCTTCGTTAGGTAATCCGCGCTGCACCAGGTCCTCGCGTAGGGCTCGTAGTTTCTGGAAGTGCCGACGACTGTCCTCGGGGTTATCACTGTACGGGGGCATGGTCATTAGGCCCTGCAACTCAACATTATCCAGTTCTACCAGTTGCATAGATAGTTCAGCCAGTTGACCAGGAGCCACTCCGAATTTGCTGTCTTCGCCGGAGACATTTACCTCAATCAGCACCGGTTGGGTGCGTCCGGCTTTCGCGGCCCGCTTGCTAATCTCCTGGGCTACTCGCAGGCTGTCCACTGACTGGATGAGGTAACAAAAGGGCACTACATACTTAACTTTGTTACGCTGCAAGTGACCAATGGCATGCCAGAGTATCTCACTATGCCCAGCCCGGTCCAGGCGCTCCTTTTTGGCCAGCAGTTCCTGGACATAGTTCTCGCCAATATGAGTCACTCCGGCCTCCACTGCCGCCGTGACCTCGACGACTGGACGGTTCTTGGTGGCCGCCAGGATTACTACCTCCTGGGGCATTCTATTGACCCGTTCGCAGGCTTCGGCTACTCGACTCTGTATCTGGATCCAGCGCTGGGCAATCTCGCTCATATCATACTGAGGCGCCTGCTATTGTTCCTCGGGGCTCATGTCCCACCCTTCTGACTCCTCAGGTTCTTTGGCCTCTTCTTCTTCCAGGCTCACTGCGCCAGGTGGGGAAGGAGGTGGGGCAAACTCCTCTTGGGCTATCTCAGGTTCCTCGGGCACAACAGCCTCCGGTGCCGCCGTCTCTTCCTCCAGCTCCAGGGCTCCAGGTGGCGGTGGCGGAGCGAATTCTTCCTCTTCAACTTCCATGGCAGCCGGTGGGGGCGGAGGAGCAAATTCTTCTTCTAATTCCTCCTCGGTTTCTATCAGTTCCTCGGGGCCCACGGTTCCGGGCGCGGGAGGAACATATTCTTCCTCTACTTCGGCCGGTTCAATCAGTTCGCCGACTTCGGCCTCTATGCCTGGTCCCGCAGGCTCTGCCACCAGCGTTTCGGCCTCCCCGCCCACAACGTCCAGACCACCTACCTCCACCATATCTGGCTCGGCAGCCGGCGCCAGACTCTCGCCTGCCGCCGCCACTACTAACGCTGCTGCGGCCGCAGTGCTCGTAGCGGGCTGGGCACCTTCAACCAGCGCGGCTCCGCACTGTTGGCAGAAATTGGCCGAGGCAGGATTACCCGCCCCGCACTGGGGACACTCGGCAGCCGCTCCCGGTTGGTCCAGTGGCGCGTAGCATAGCCGACAGGCCCCGCGCTCGGAGGAGTTTTCATATCCGCATTCACTACAAAATTTTCCAGCCACAGTTATCACCACTTTACCTGTGCAGAATGCTTAATTAGGGGTATGCCTACAAATCATTGCGAGTATAACTTATGGCGGGCAGGATGTCAAGCCAGTAGCAGGAAATTGGATGCGCAAGTTCTGGGGGAAAACTGCTCGGCTGAGGAAGGAATATAGACATCCAATGGATAACAACGATAGTGACATTATTGAGTGGTAACTGGGTTTTTGCATGTAGATCACCGGATGGCAACCGAGGGGGAAGCACAAAATGGCGACTAATGAATACGATGTAGTAATAGTTGGTGCTGGGCCGGCGGGCATATTTGCCGCCCTGGAGTTGACTAAGAAACCCCGCCTCCAGGTAGCGTTGATTGAGAAAGGGGTGGATCTGCCCCAGCGCGTGGCAGTGCGCGACGGCAAGGCGACTGCCGACGAGGGTGTCAATATTATGCTGGAAGGTTTTGGCGGAGCGGGAGCCTTTTGTGATGGCAAGTTGACCATTACCCCAGCAGTTGGCGGTCATCTGGCTGAGCAGATAGGGGAGAAGGCCGCCCGGCAAATCATCACCGAAGTTGACCAGCAGTGGCTAAAGTTCGGGGCTCCGCAGAAGCTGTTTGGCGCTGATGAGGAAGTGGTGGCCGAAATCTCTCACCAGGCCACTCTGTGCGGAATGAGGCTGGTGACTGTGCCCCTGCGCCACATAGGTAGCGACCGCACGCCCCAGGTCCTGGAGGCTATGCATCAGGTTCTGGCCCAGCGCGTAGATATCTTCACCGATACTACCGCCGAAAAACTGCTGACCAGTGAAGGCCGCATTCGCGGCGTGCTGCTCGGTGATGGGCGAGACATAGCCGCCGACTTTGTGATCGCCGCACCGGGACGCAGTGGTGCAGCCTGGCTATGGGCAGAGGCCCAACGGTTAGGTTTAGACACGCAGGCCGGCGCGGTGGATTTGGGCGTGCGCCTGGAGGTGCCGGCCGCCATTGTCCAGGATCTGACGAATAATCTGTTTGAATTCAAACTCCTGTACTGGTCGCGGACCTTTGATAACTTAGTGCGCACCTTTTGCGTGTGTCCGCACGGTGAAGTGGTGACAGTGCGCACCGGCGATGTCATCACCGTCAATGGCCACAGTTATGAGAATCGGCGCACTGCTAACACTAACTTCGCGGTGTTGGTGACCAGCCGCTTCACCGAACCGTTTGACGACCCCATTGGCTACGGGCAATATATCGCCCGGCTGGCTAATCTGCTGGGGGAAGGTGTGCTGGTCCAGCGGCTGGGCGATTTGCGCCGGGGCCGACGCAGTACTGACCACCGTATCTCCCACAGCATAATCGAGCCGACCTTGCCCGAGGCTACAGCCGGTGACCTCAGTTATGCCCTGCCTTATCGCCATCTGACCGCGATACTGGAGATGATAGAGGCTTTAGATAAACTGGCCCCCGGCGTAAGCGACCCGCACACGCTGCTGTACGGAGTTGAGGTAAAGTTGTACTCCTCGCGATTGAAACTCACCGGCCAACTCGAAACACAAGTCCAAGGGTTGTATGCCTGCGGGGACGGGGCCGGCTTGACTCGGGGACTCATTCAGGCCTCGGCCTCAGGCCTGGTCGCTGCCCGCGCCATCCGGCGGCACTTAGAATAGTGGCGCGAACTTCCCGCCCGTGTGACGCCAGGCAGGATGCCTGTGCCACCGGACAATCGGCCCGAGGTAGCAGAAGGCTCTGGCAAGACGGTGGGATTAGCCGGGATCTTTAGCACTGGCGCGGACTGTGTAATATGCGGGTCGCATTGTGGGTCTTAATGGCCGTGAGTTGATCCGGGCTCAAATCGGATTCTTGCAACTTAAGTAGGCTGCTGTCGGGATAGAACAGGGGCATGTGAGTGCCGAAAAGCAGGCGCTGGGGCCCGGTGATTGCCATCACAGAAGCCAGGCCATTAACTCCCTCCACGTGAGAAACCTCAAAATACAGGTTGGCTGGCTCGCCAGCCTTTTTCATAATCTCAGCAATCTCCGGGTTATGGGCATTGGTGACCACAAATGCGAGATCAGAATAAGTAGCAGCCAACTCCGGTAGGGCTTGTAGGTCGGTGGGGGGCACCTGGCATAACGGATGCTGGCGGCGCTCGTCCTCCATCCGGACTGCGACTTGGACAAAGGAGTGCTCAGGTAGACTATCCAGCAAGGCGTGGCAGGACTCGGCGGAAAGGGAATATTGATGATAGTTCGGATACAGGCGGATTCCGGACGCCTGTTTGGTCCGCAGCTCCTCCACATCGTACTCCCACCCCGGTAGGTTAGGGTTGAGCACTGGTACTGGACTGAGATGGGCATACGACTCAACCTCGTCGTACAGCCGCCGGTTGACGTCCGCCAAATCCTTATGAAGAATACCGTCCAGCGTAGACACCCATGCCTGGTCAATGCCACAGCGGTTCATTACTTGGACCAGTTGCTGAGCGGTTCGGGGAAAGACCTTGCGAAATGGCCAGTCTCCTAAGGCCACGTTGCAGTCAATCAAGGCCAATCATCCTCGCAATGTTTAGACCTAAGATAGCCTCTCGCGCTTCGGTGGGCAGGTCCGCCCCATACACTTTGGCCAGTTGTGAAGCAAAACTGCGCCCGGCCGCATCTGAGCCCCAGACCACTCGCTCATAGCCCAGCACGCGCACCGCCATCTGTACCTGGCCATATTCCGGGTCGCTGCCGCACAGGTCCACGACCACATTGGGTACATGGCGCACGGCGCGGATACCCCACTCCCAGTCGCCACCACTATGAGCCATTATGAACTGAGTCTGAGGGTGCTGCGCTGCTAACTGAGCCAGATCAGTGGGTGAAGATTCCCCCGGATAGTTCCCAGTGGTTTTTCGCCAGGTGTGCTGGAGTAGGGGCACGCCTAACTCGCCTGCTCGCCGTGCTATGGGGGCCATGCCCGCGTCAGTGCA
>JALGUR010000046.1 GCA_029820565.1 Candidatus Zipacnadia bacterium | reverse complement strand
TTAGGCGGCAAAAGTAGCTGCTGGTCCGGGCTATACTCTTTGAATCGCTTCATCATACCTACATCATAACATATGTTGGCTCTGACAAGAAGTTCTCCGACAGGCTGCTAGGGCACACACAGCCCCTCTGGGCGTAAGGAAAACTACTGATCCTTCGCCGCTTAAGGTTGTAGTCACCCCACGCCGGGTGACAGTGCAGTCATCAGCGACCGGATTATTGATAGTTGGTGTCTGGCCCGGGGAGCAAGGGAGCAGTGTGCCTGCCAGCTGCTTAAGCGCTCTCAGCGTTGCTTAATTGCCCACAAATAACCTCGGGCAGGGACATGAATTCTTGATTTTTGCGGTTTCGTCACCAGTACGACAAGGAATTGACCACAGATTAGAAGAATGTATCAGTGGAGTACGGCCAAATGGGGAATCCCGGCTGGAGAGACTAATCCTTGACCGCACTTGGAAAAGGACTGGCCGTTGCCGTAGTGGTGATTGTGGGCTTCGCTCTCATCGTCCTAATAACGGCACGAGCACAAGCCTTGTTCTTTGCCGGACTGGCGATCATGGGCTTCGCTCTCGTTGTCTTGATGACGGCTCGCGCGTGGATTGCCCTCTTCGGCGGGAACTTCGAATCAATCAAACGCTTCTGCCTGGTGGTTTGTGAACTCGGCATCCTGGTGACAGTTCTTGGCGTGGGCGGCTGCACAATGCGCGTTGTGTGGCCGCTGTTGTAGGTTGGCTGGTCGCACATGGCCACGCGCCAGCCCGTCAAGCTGCGCTGGCATGACAGTTCGTATGAGGCGTTTTGAGCGAGGGCCCGTATTGGGTCGGATAGCGGGAACATCTCATAGGGAAACTTCGCCGCACACAGACGCACTCAGTGGCACCGCGCGGTGTCGATTATCACCAGGAGTGTGTGGTGGAACGATGAAGTGTAGAGGCAACAGTCTGAAGGGAGGCGATCTGATATGAGACGCTGGATGTGGGTAGTTACAATAGTGTCGGTCGTGCTGTCGTTGGTGGCGGGTTGGGTGATGGCACAGGAGGGGATCGAGTATCCGTACTTGGCTGCCGAGTATTCGACTCGGTACACTCCCACGCTGGCAGAATGGCGGGGACTGCAGCTGACCGCACACTGGAACAGCCCAGGCGGCCTTACCGAACGGCTACAGCGGGTGAATCTGACAGTTCGCGTTCGGCCTCATGGGCTGATATTGGTTGTAGTTACCAAGCCGCAGCCCAGCTGGGACACCTACAGGGGTGCGGGCCGTTTCAGCTGTTCCGACGAGGAACTCAGAGCGACATACCAGCAGGCGGGAGAAGAAACCATGACTATCGTAGAAATGGCCTTCCCCGATATTTCCTCAGATGATGTGACGATTCAGTTCTTCGTACTGGGGACGATAGTCGGCACCTGGCGCGGCGGCACGATGACCCTCGAAGGCGAAGACTAACCCCGCCAAGGCCGCCGCACCACGTTTGGACCGAGCCACTTGTGTGCGCGGCGCCGGTATGGTGGGCATCTGTGTCGTCCGAGGCTAACCAGTCCGCAGGCAGTGCGCTGACGGCGACAATGCTAACCACTTGGGGCAGCGATTTTGAGCCTACGTCAGATAATGTGCACAATGTCATAAGCGAGTGGTGGAAATCGCTGCCCCAATTAACACGCAGCAATATCCATTCGGGCGATAAACGCAAACTCGAGAACTCAGTGAAAGAACCCGGCGATGATTTCGTTGGGATGTTGGCTGGCCAAATGCAAGGGGGACGGCTGGAGGACTGGAGCGAACAAGATCTTCACCATTTCCTGGGACGCCTGCAATCAGCCAAGGAAGATTTGGAGAGCTGGCAACAGACACATGAGCCTCCGCCGGGACCGGGCCGCGTGCTCATGCGGTTTCGCGACGGAACATACCGACTCATCTCGGGGGGCGGCCAAGACCTGGAATAGGCAGTCAGGGAGGCTAAAATGAAAGACGACATAAGTAGGAAGGCATTTAGGCTGTTGGCAGTTGGTGTTCTATTAATAGGTTTTTGTATACTTGCCCAAGGAGATGAAGTGCGCGTAGGGGTTTACAGCGGAGCGGGGCAGAAGGGAATGCTGGCAGGCCTGAAGGACGTAGAGGATATTGAGGCCAGACTCCTGGGGGGCTTCTCGGTCGCCAACGTGAGTAATTGTGATGTGGTTGTCTGGCCCCAAGGGGTGCTCGCTGGCGGAGATAGCACACGGTTTTGGAGAGTACTGCTGAAAGAGTATGTCAAGGCAGGAGGGGGACTGATCCTTACTCACGACGCTGCGGGTGGATATCGTAATGCCATGAAGGATGACCCTCTTTATCCCGAGATCGCCCGTATACCTGGTCAGGAGATGCGAAAGGAGAACAAACGTGTCTTAAACAAGGTCAATAATACGAATCATCCTCTGGGCAGAAGACTACCCGAAATCTTAAGCCATGCCTACTACGATCATATGGCTTACACTGTGGGTTCCCAAGCCACTGTTTTAATGATTGATGAAGATGGTGATCCGGTTGTAGTTGCGGGAGAGATTGGTAAGGGCCGGGTAGTGATAATGGGAAATTGCTGCGGTTTGGAAGGAACATCAATAAAAAACGAAAAAACCCGACTCTACTCTCGGCATGAGAAGGAGGCGCCTCCTGCCGAAAACGAGCTTAAGCTGTTGGTTGAATGCCTGAAGTGGGCAGGTGAGACTTCTCAAAGAACTCCCGTCCAACGTAGCGTATTGCAGGCCGCCGTTGATGCTGCTGCTGAACGTGCCATTGCAGCAGAAACCGTCAAAAAAGAACCCGTGTGTGTCTTCAAGTCACTTATCAAGAGTGGCAAAAGCTTGGATAAAGATATATGGGAATATGAGCCCAATTTAGAAACAAGGAGGCACTGGGGTTTCTGGCACAGTGTCCCCGTAGACATAGAACAGGGGGATTATGTTTGTCAGACCTACCATGCAAATAAGATTTTGGCATCGTGTGCCTTTGAAAGAAGTCCCATTAAGGGAAAGTTCATTGTTGCCTTTGATGCTATACTCTCCCATCAGCACGAACACGTGGGCATACTTGATATCGCCCTCCTCAATGACGGGGAGAGCGGTTACGGAGTGGAACTGGTTTATATTCGGCCCGATGACCCCCTCAATACAGAAACGACCTATCGCGATACGGGCAATAAGCCTGGTGTACGGATTGGTAACGCGACTAATGCCATTACCTCGTTCGACAAAGGGGAAAAGAAAATACTGACATCGGTGGAAGGCGATAAAATCCGTTTGCGCAGGACTGGGGAAGGATACGCACGCATCCCGGTACGCTTGGATCGCTCCTCAGAGGGTGAATTGACCTTAAGCATGGATGGGACTGTAGTAGCGCGGGTAAAGGACACTGCTTATGATAACTTCACCAGGCTTGTGGCTACCAGTCCTACACCGAACTGTCACGTTGCTTTTGATAATCCTAAGATAATTGGATACTTTCCCCAAGTATCTGAAGATAAATATGCGTCCACCCCCTGGGTCATACCCGAACCCAAGGAGATGGTAAAAAACGGGGAGAGATTCCTGCTCACTGATGGGGCCCAGTTTGTGGTATCAGAGGAAAACAAAGTGGAAAGTTACCTGCTGGAGGAATGGATTATCCCGGAGATTGCCGGTTATTACGGGGTGACAATGAAGGCGGTGACGCCTGATAAGGTAGACGAGTCAAAGCCTGCAATTTACCTTGGGGAGGCTTCTGACCCAGCGTTCAGGGAGATCTTTGATAGCAAATTACGAGCGCTCAATCTCAATGACCCGGGCGCGCAGGGGTACGGGATTGTGGTTACGAAGGCGAAAGCTCAGGCTGCGGGTGTGGGTGAGCGGGGCACATTTTATGCTTTACAGAGCCTTGTGCAGTTAATGGAACGCAAAGGAGGCGAGGCATATATTCGGGGAGTGCAAATAAAAGACTGGCCTGATTTTGAGCTGCGGGCAGTGCAAGCTTTCCTGTGGAGTCCATCAATATTCGAGGATAAGATTGAGAATATCAAACGGCATATTCGCATGCTTGCTCGCTATAAGGCAAATGGGTGGTATTTACTGGAACCGTGTTTCGATTTTCCGTCTTATGACCTGAGGCGTCCCCGTGAGCGTTGGACATTCAAGGATATGATTGAGACAAGCAAGTATGCTCACAAGTATCATCTCGATCCGATGGGGGGAGCGATAGGTCTTACTCATCCCATGCTCAAACGCAACTTACCAGAGGCTAATCCCACGCTGTGGCAGTGGGTCTTGGATCATCAGGTTTTGGGCGATCCCAGTCTGGATCCTGCCCATAAGAACGCAGACGCTTTAAATCCGGTCAGCCCGGAGGCCTGGCAATTGGTGAAAGCAGTCAATGAAGATATTATGAACGCCATACCCGAGATAAAGATTATGTGCGTTGGCATGGATGAAGCCAGTCCACCTTTAAATACCCATGCCCCGGAACGCAGTAACGAGGACCTGATGGTTGAATGGATTAAGAAACACCACAAACTGCTTGCCGACCGCGGCGTGCGTATGATGATGTATGCGGATTCTTTGATCGGGAAGGATTCCCAGATATTGGCCAGTGGACGACTCCCTGATCTGGACCCCACTGCTGCGATTAACCGTATTCCCAAGGATATTATTCTCATTCCCTGGTATTACGGAGACAAACCGGATCGTCCCTCCTACAAGTACCTGAAAGATAAGGGTTTTGATGTCCTTGCCATGTGTGGGCCCGCATCTTACGGTGATCTGTATAACAGTGCGTATTATGCCGCTAACGAAGCCCAAAAGGCCGGCATATTCGGGATCACCCGCTTTGCCCATCATACAGGACAATTGACCAATCCCCAGCGGAGTGTGTCTTTGCCCTACATTTACGGATGGACAGTGCCCAAAAGTAAAACGCCAAAACCGGAATGGAACTGGCAGGAACATTGGCAGGATGTGTACCAGGGACCGCTGCCCTCACATTTGGGTGCAGTAGAGCCCTTGGACATTGCCTCTGCATGTAATGAGAGTCGGATTGACGAAAGGGCTGATGATGGCAAGGGCTGGCTTGATTATGGGAAGGTCGCTGACCTGCGAGGGCTTCCCCCTGGTCAACTGGGCCACAGACAATACAAATTCTATGTGATTGACGAAAGTGTCAATAACGGCAAGAGTGTGGTGATGGTGGTATCCAAGAAAGGTCTAAAAGAACATCCTGCTCGAAGGGTTAGGGGGATCCCTGTGGGCGAGAAAGTAAAATCGCTGGTTTTCCTCCATACCAGTACCTCCCGCGGCGGAGACGGTTTTTATCAGGCAAACTATGAAGACGGCACTATTGCGAGAATCAACATCAGGGGCGGTCAAAATATAGGACCATGGATATATACTATTGACAGTCCAAAGAGCGGTTCACGCTGGAACCTGCACTACACTCACGGATACCTGAGTTGGGCTCGCCTGATTCCTACGGGACGAACTGCGATGGGCGAAAAAACGGGGCTGTATATACATGAGTGGGCAAATCCGTATCCGGAAAGAAAGGTTATCTCTGTTGATATGGAGCTCACGTGCGATGGCAATACACGCGTGGGATTGGTGGCGCTCAGTGCCGTGAAGTAGCAAGCGCATGAGACTTGTGGCCTATCAGGAGAGCCTGCTGTGAACGGGATAACTTCTCGTACCATTCATCTTGCGCAATCTTTATTGCTCTGAGGTAAATGCGCAACGGTATCTGCGGTATTGTGGCCGGTCAGGGCTCTAACCTCTCAGACTCTATGGCCTCAGGCAAAATCAAATGACTCGTCGGCAGCAACAACGACGAAGTTCACCGTTTTATTAGTTGGGTGACTGCGCATTGGCGGCTAACGCCAAGTTCTTCTCACCCTATATTTGCAAAGTTCGGCGTTGCACCTCCCTTTTCCTGCTGACAACTTGCCGCGTGCCGCTATGAGCCTGTCGGAGGACCCAGTTTTGCGGTGAGCCGTGCCTATGCTTGGGTCCTACAAGTTATACAACCGGGGCCGCAAATTGGCATGAGACTCCTCTTTTTCGAAGTATTCCGACAGGCTCCTGGCTCTGATAGTTGAGCCTCGGCTTAACCTTATTGAGTTAGCCCCAAAGGATACTGGTAAGTCCTATGTCTTGTCGCAGTTGTTAAAGTACGCGTGGCTAATCCGTGGCGGTATTGCAAGTCGAGCTAAGCTCTTCTACGATATGCATCTAAAGACAGCAGGGGTGATTACGAAGTACAACGCGCTTATCTTGGATGAGGTACAGACGCTCAAGCTGAAGGAAGAAGGAGAGATTATAGGGGCTTTGAAGGGATTCTTGGAAGGCGGGGAGTTCCGGGTTATGGGCTTCGCTGGCAACTCCGAAGCCGGCTTCGCTCTGTTAGCCAATATTCCTATAGGCCCTGACGACAAGCCCTTGCAGAGCGGAGGGCGATACGGTTGCTATTTCGATGCGCTCCCGTATTGGTTGCACGGGCCGGATGCAACGACGTTGTTAGACCGATTCCACGGACTAATCCCCCGGCTGGGAACTGCCGCGAATAAAGCACTACCATCTAGCAGAAGGAATGGGTCTGAGGGCTGACTACTTGTCAGAGGTACTACACGCCTTACGTCTCCGTGAGGAGTATGCGGAATTCGTGAGTCGCGCCACCCACAGCGAGGGGGATCTGCGCGACATCAAAGCCGTCCAGCGAATAGCATCAGCGCTGCTTCGGTTACTATTCCCGAACCTCCAGATCGGTGACAGAGAGTTCGAGCATTACTGCCTGCAACCTGCCAAGACCATGCGTGGCCTGATTCGCGAACAACTATCAATAATGGATAGTGAGTATAAGGCGCAGCTTGCCACAGTTGACTGTGTGCTCTGAATGCTTGGCTCTAATGATGGCGCTCACGCGCGCTGGGGCGGCAACCACGGGAGGTCTATAGATCTGGCGGGGCTTACCACTCCTCACACATCTCCCGGTGGTTTTCTTCGAGTGTGCCGTGGACCGTCCAGCCCAGAGTAAGGCTGCCAGTAAGCGGTATCTTCAGGCCGCAGACGTAGCGGAAGTAATGCTGAAGGGGGCAGCGCAGGTACATCTTCAATTGGGTTACGGATAAATGGGGTTCATCAGCCATTCTTCCCTGCCGCCTTGACTTTAGGCAGAATCTCCTGAGAAGTGTTCTAATCTCGGATTCTTCCAGCTAAATGATCCGCGGCAGGAGGAATTAGTGCGGGACACAGAGAATGTTAGACGTAGCAACAGAACATATGGGAAATCCCAGTCCTACAACTTCCACGACATAGGAGGGATGTAGCGTAGGCAAGGAGAAAGACGAACTATAAGTGCTGCGGCTTGCATGCGAGTATGAATGAGAATCGACAATTCCGACGCAAGGAGTGAGGCCGTTGTGAAAGAAAGCAGACTTGCGCGACTATTGGCGGAGAGAAAGCCTTCGCTGGGCTGCTGGATAACGCTGGCTGACCCGGCGATTGCCATCATTCTGGCCCGCGCCGGCTACGACTGGGTCATGGTTGATACGGAACACAATCCCTTTACGGAAGTGCAGGTACAAGCTGTAATCCACGCCCTGCGTGGCACAGATGTCACGCCCATTGTGCGCGTACGCAGTAACGACGCTGCGCACATTGAGTGGGTCTTGGATACAGGGGCCGGGGGCATCATTGTGCCGATGGCCGAGAATGCTGAGGACGTAGCCCAGGCAATAAGGGTGGCCAAGTATCATCCCCTCGGGGAGCGGGGCTATGGACCCTTACGGGCCACTGATTTTTGGGCCGACGGGACGGAATACAATGTCCGCGCCAACGCAGAAGTTTTGCTTATCTGCCAGATAGAGCGCGCAGGGGCAGTGGGTGATGTTGAGCAGATTGTACAGATGCCCGGTCTGGATGGGATCTGGATTGGGCCAGGCGATCTTGCGCACTCCCTGGGCCACATGGGGGATGTCGAGCATCCGGATGTGCAAGCAGCCATTGCCAAGATCATCAGTACCGCAAACCGTTACGGTAAGCCGTGGGGGATTCCGGTGCGCACCGTTGAAGACCTCATGCGATACGTCAAACAGGGAGCGGTGCTGCAGACGCTGGGGTCGGACAGCTTCCTGTTAAGCTCGGGCGCGAAAGAGATAGCCCAGGCCGGGCTTGCAGCACTGGCGAAGTCTGGACTACGGGAGTAAAGCCAGCCATGAATTCAGCAACCCCTTATACGGCGAGACGCGCAGCCGCTGCGCGTGATGTGTGCGTGCAAATCAACCGGGCATGGCAGTCAAATCCGTCTGTGGGGCGACATACATGTAGCCAGAGACTCAGGCGAGGGCAGGGAGCATAGCATCATGAACAGGCAGGCGTTTGATACTTACGAGGCTAACCAAGAGATGACCAGCGCCATCAATGCCAGCCCGCACGGAGAAGGGCTTATGAAGAGTCTGTGCCGGGAAGTGGGGACTCGGCCGTCCGGATCCCCGGCGATGGGTCAAGCGGCGGAATTGTTAGCCGAACAGTGGCGAGGGTTCGGCGCCGCTAACGTCCATACAGAGCCAGTTTCACTCAACGCGTGGGATGAGGCCGACTCACGCGTGGAAATTCTATCACCAGTTCAGCGCTCATACACCAGCGTTCAGTGTGTTTACAGCGGCTCTGGGACAGTGACAGGGCAGATCATTGATGCTCGTGACCTAGGCAGTGAGGAGTTGGGAACGCTTGGTGAAGACATTCGCGGAGCGATCGTGCTGGTGAAGGGCCACGAAATCAGTGGCAGCAAATTTGAGCCCATGTCAAAAAAGGTTAGCCTTGCCGAGAAGGCAGGAGCTAGCGCAGTGCTTTTGGCTAGCCGCCATCCCGAGTTGCCGGCCATCGAATGCCTGTCGCGGCCGGCCTCTATCCCAGTAATCGGCCTCTCAGGAAATGACGCATCAGAATTAGCGGCGATAGTAGGCGAGCAGACTGTGCAAGCCCGAATACGGGCAGGGGGACATTCGCGAGAAGCCACCTGCGTGAATCTGGTAGGTGAGTTAGGTCCAGACAAAGCTGCTGATGAAATCATTATTCTGAGTGCCCACCTGGACTGCTATTATCTGGCACCCTGTGCTTTTGATAACCTAACGGGCGTCGTTGCCCTTACGGAGGCCGCGCGGGCTCTGGCTCCTTACAAAAAGAGTTTTGCCCGCACCCTGCGTATTATTGCCTATACCGGAGAAGAGTATGGTTTCCTCGGAAGTAAAGAATATGTACGAGCCCACGCCGATGAGTTGGACCGGATTCGTTTCGTGCTAAACCTGGATGGTCTTTTTGACGACACTGCCCGCGGCCTAGCGGTTATGTGGGCCCCTCAGATGCGAGACTACATTGACTGCGCCCTCCAAGATTTGGGCAGTGATGTGGATGTTCGCAACCTTTTCTGCATGTCCAGCGATTATTTGCCCTTTATGCTTCAAGGTATACCAGCAGCACGACCGGCTAGCTACATCGGACCGTATCCGACTTGCAGCCACACCGTTGAGGACACCGAGGACAAAGTACTCACCGAATCGCTGCAAGCCAACGCCATAGTGTGCGCTCGCGCACTGCTAAGAATGCTTACTGATCCTCAACCTCTGCCGTCCAATAGAAAGACACCACAGGAAATCCGGGAGCTGATTGAACAGGAAGACGCCCAAGATGCGCTTTGGTGGGCCGGAGTTATCGAATAGGTTGGCGGACATTCAATCATGGAACGACTTGAAGTTGACATAACTTTTTCCCCTGGCTATTATACCCAGCGATTTGGGCTGCGCTACCAGGAAGACTACTTTGATAACCCTATAGTCCGCTGCGAAACAGACCGGCGAGCTCGCCGGGGCCTGTTTGAGCTATTCGGGGACCTGGGTCTAGGCCAGGAGAACCCCCAGCCCGTGGTCCGACTGGGCTGGGATGACGCTCTCAATATCACATTGATGTTCGGCGGTGAACTGCAGGTGACAAGCGGTATCACGTGGGTCACGCCGGGGTTTCTCGACCTGGCTGAGGTTGACAGTCTGTGCGTGCCCGATATCGCTACGACCTGGCCCCATACCCGATTCCAGGAACATTACGAGCAGGCCGCCACTAATTCTGACTGGACCATGCTCCCACCCAAGCCGCACGGCATCCTCGAGTCAGCTGTAGAGATGTGCGGTGAGGGCTTTTTGTCCGATTTATTAACTAATCCCGCTCGGGCACAGAGGCTGTTGGATATCCTCACAGAGACCGTTATTGTCATGAAGACTTTCTGGGATGAGAAAGTCTTCGGGAGCGTGCGTCCCGGCTTGTCACTGGGAGCCTGCTCTACAACTATGCTTTCGGCGGAGGTTGTGGCCAGGTTCCTCGTGCCTCGCTATAGCAAGATTGCCAGTCACTTCGGCGACGCTTTCATCTGTTCATGTGGACCTAGCACGCAGAATCTTGAGAATTTCGCACAGGTAGAAGGCGCAAGATACGTACGCCTGGGCTGGGGCACCGACCTGGGAAAAGCGGCCCGCATACTCCAAGGTCTGCACCTCAAACCGAGTTTGGACGTAGCCCGCACAGCCCACGTAACACCCGACGAACTCAAAGGAGATGTCACCTACGTACTCAACGCACTGACTCACATTGATGAGGTATCGTTGCTCCTGATTAATGCCTCGCAGGAGATGCCCGATGAGAATGTGCGCTGTCTGGTTGAAACCGCCCGGGAGTATGCTCGCCGGAATGGCGTTATGGTTAGCGTCCCGTGTGCCGATGAAAAAGGGCGACCGGTACTGCCCTGGTGCTACTAATCTGTTCGTGCCTGGTCACTTCAGGCAGACCACAGGGCCTGGCACGGTGGGTATTAAACTCATCCGTACAAGGAAATGAGGCAATACTGTGAGCGGTTCACACGTGACAATCGGTGAGGACAGAATTCTCCATGTCAACGGCAAGCCGTTCTTCCCCATTGGCGCACGACACATGCCGATTGGCGCTACCCCGGCTGTGCTCAGCGCGGTGGGTTTCAATGCGCTGCGCTGGCCAGCGTTCGGGACGGACACGGCAGCGATTCCCCCGGCTGAGGTGCCCGACGATCTGGGGGACCTGATGTTCTATCCCTACGTGTACAACCGTGCTGACTTCTCCGAGGACGCAGGGGCTCGCCGTGAGCTGCTTACAGAGCTCTTGCTGAACGTGCGGGATCACCCCGCTTTATTGTGCTACGAGCAGCGTAATGAGCCTGCCTATACCCCCCGTAATCATGCGCGCTCGCAGACACCAGCCGAGGGCTTTATTGCCGGCAGCCGCCTAATCCGCGAACTCGACCCCCACCACCCCATCCGGGTCGGCCACATGACGTGCAATCTGGTGTCCACGCTGCGCAAGTATAACGAAGGTGTAGATATTGTGGGGTGCAATCCTTATGTCGTTAATCACCCCGAAATGCGGCGATTTGTCGGAACGCGAACAGACGGCAAAACCGTGGACACACCCAACCAGACTCTCTCGGCTGTCGGTGACCTCACCACCAAGATGATGCGAGTAGCCGAGGGGCGGCCCGTTTGGATGCAACTGCAGGCCATGGCCAATGAGGATTGGTACAATGAAGAGCATACTCCAGAGAACCGCGGCCTGGGCATTTATGAGCATCACCGGCTCTTCCCTAGTCGCTGGCAAATGCGCTTTATGGCCTTCCATGCCATCGTCCGTGGTGCTACGGGTCTCTCCTGGGCACTACATCGGGTCGAGATTAACAGTCCACATTGGCAGGAAGTATACCAGGTCATCGGTGAACTGCGCGAACTGCACGACGTCCTGTGCGCTCCGGTGTGGCCCAAGGGTCTTGAGATAGAGTACAAGGAACTCGGGTTCAGCGACTGGATCGGAATCGAGACGCTGGTCAAAATCCACCGAAACCGTCCATGGATTATCGCCGTGAACACACAGTTTGATCCGATGGAAGCAGTCTTCTCTCATCTGCCGCCCCAAGTTAGTAGCAAGCTTAGTGTCTTCGGCGAGGACCGTTCCCTCTCAGTCCATGCAAACAGCTTTGCTGACCGTTTCCAGCCTTACGAGGTGCATATTTACGCCGCTGAGGAATAGACCATAATGCGCTACACGCCAACGGAAGCCAAGCTGATGAGCGAGCTGAAACAGCTTCGGGTCATTGATGCTCACGAGCACCTCCCGCCTGAGCGACTGCGGCTCGCCGAACATACAGATGCGCTTACTTTCTTCCGTCAGTATACCAGGCTAATTATGTTCAGTGCGGGCCTGGATGAGCAGACTTTTATGCGCATGCACGACCCCGAACTCTCTTTGGATGAGCGCTTGGCTATTTTTGAAAAGTACCGCGATTTGATACGTGCCAGCAGCCCAGCACGGGCTGCCTACATTGCGCTGGAGAAGTTCTATGGGGAAGAAGATGTTACCCGCGAGAACTTTGAAGCGATTACCGGAAAGATGCAGGCATTGTACCGGCCTGGCCTTTATCAGAAGGTACTTGTGGAGCAATGCGGCATCCAGGTGGTATTGCAGAACTATCCGGAGATGGACTACGACGATGCCCTGTTGCGCCCCGTCCCCGCGATTGGCATAGAAGGCGAATGGGGTAGCTTCCCGGAGTTGGCAGAAAAGATTATTGGGGGAAAGCACGGCTTTAACTCGTTAGACGACTATCTGGATGAGCGAGCCGAGCGATTGAGGAGACTTAAGCAACGCGGGGCAGTGGGTTTCAAGATGAACACTCACCTTTACGCTGAACCAGATCGTGAGGCGGCTGAGGAAGTATTTCGGAGCCTGCGTAGCGGCGAGCGTTCCTGGGCCCGCCCCGACGTCCCGAACCCTATGGCTAACTACTTGACCGACAGACTATTGGCGGTAGCAGGTGAAGTGGGCTTGCCGGTAGCAGTACATACTGGGGTGTGGGGTGATTTCCGGCAACTCGACCCTAAGGAGCTAATTCCTCACATTGCCTGCCATCCCCAAGTGCGCTTTGACTTGTTCCACATGGGCATTCCCTTCGTGCGGGATATGGGACGGATAGGAGCCAATTTTAGCAATGTGTGGCTCAACATGTGCTGGGCTCATACCCTCTCGCCTACGATGGCCGCTAATGCTTTGGACGAATGGATTGACCAAGTGGCGGCGAATAAGATCATCGCCTTTGGTGGCGACGTTCGCTGGCCGGTAGAGAAGGTGTATGGACATCTCGTGCTCGCCCGAGAAGTGGTGGCTACTGTCCTGGGCCGCAGAATTGACCAGGGGTTGCTCACCTGGGACCAAGGCGTCTCTCTGGCCCGCATGTGGTTCGTAGATAATCCTGGCAAGTTGTATAATGTACTTTGAATAGGAGTACAGGAGACTTAGGCCACGTGGCGCGCTAGTCGGCGGATGTTTGCGTGGTGGTATAGATTTGAGATACAGGTAGGGCGAAGACATGGTGAAGTTTGCAGTGAGACTACCGAACAAGCAAAGATTCCTGGATGCACTTCAGGGCCGAGAATCCGCAGAGATTCCTTACTATGACGGGGAATTCCATCCCAGCATCGTGAGCACCATCTTGGGCAAGAGAATGACCGGCCGGTCGTATATGATGCCCATTGATGACTACATAGAATTCCTCCATCGGGTCGGAATTGATATGTGTCGACTCACTGTGCCGTGGTGGCTGGGTAGAGAGAAGTATGTGGACGAAAAAGGCATGGTGCGCTACAAGACCGGGACCATGAGCCCCCGTTCTGACTTGCAGCAAATAGTTCCGCCGGACCTTGACCTCGCCAAGCGTAGAATCGAAGAATTCTTGAGGGCTGCTCAAGACACTGACCTGGGGTGGATCTTTGCTCTGCCCAGCGCGCCAAGTAAGGTGCTTATGGCTATGGGGTACGAAAATTACTACCTGGCTCTGTACGATGCTCCGAGTTTTGTGGAAGACTTTATGGATCGGGTCGAGGAGCATATCTTTGCTGTGACGGAAGCCGTGTTGAGCTACCGGCCCGATGTCGCTGAACTGGGTGCTGCTTGTTGTTGCAAAACCGGGCTGGCTATGTCTATAGAAATGATCGAAGAGTTCATCTTTTCTCGCCTGCAGAGACACATGAGTTTCTTAAAGCCAACGAGTATTCCAGTAATCATTCATAGCGACGGGGACAACAGGAAGATAATGGATCGCTGGATCAAACTAGGTTTTTCAGCTTTCCACCCAGTTGAACCGGGAGAGGGATATGATATCTATGAATACAAAAGACGATGGGGCGACAAAATAGCCTTGTGCGGAAATATTGATTGTGCTACCGTACTTAGTAGGGGCACGCCGGAAGAGGTCGCGCGGGATACCCTCGAGCACCTCAGGCGTCTGTCTGTTGGCGGTGGTTATGTCTGTGGCTCCAGTCACGATGTTGGCGACAATGTGCCACTGGAAAACCTGCGGGCCATGGCCGAGACTATCGCTGCGTACAAACATAAGGTTGGAGCGCCAATGAATTGAGACGTATTCTTGGCGAGCGCACAGTCCGCAAGATATGCGGGCGAGTCGAAGTTGCCCAGGAGGAGGGCTTCATGACCGCAGAAGATAGTGTCGTCTATTTCAATCTGAATACCGATTGCGAGGCCACTGCCCCGGCGGTGGCGGATGCCGCCCTGGGAAAAAGGGCGACGCAGGGATTGGCTGCGATACTCGATGCCGAAGGCTGGCGTGGCTCCTTTTTTGTCATTCCCACGGATGTTGAAGCCCATGGGGCCCTTTACCAAGAGTTGGCCAAGAGCGGCCACGAAGTGGGCCTGCATATCCACCCCGCAGCCCAGGGGTATGCTGAATTCTGTGGCCTATATGGCCCGGAAACACAGGAGAAGATCATCTCTGAAGCAGCAGAGCGTTTTGCGCAGGTGATGGGGGAGCCTCCGCAGGGCTTCTCCATGGGCTATGCCTCAGCCAATGACTACACTTATCCCATCTTGGTCAAGCTCGGATTCACTCACGGGATGTGTTCGAAGCCTGGGCGCATCCTGCCAGAGTGTGCTTCGGTCTGGGCGGGCGCGCCTCTTTTCATGCATTACGCCAACGCGCACAATCGCATCCTACCTGGAACCTTGGATTTTGTGGAAATCCCCGTGACGATTGATTGGGAGAGTCGCATGTGGGGTGGCAAACATCCCCAGGATCTGCGAATTGAATTGGTAGACGCCAAAAATCACTATTACACCATTGAGAAATCGTTGCAGCGGCAGATTGCCGAGAAGATACCGGTAAAGCTCATCAACGCATGCACTCACAATCTCTTCGAATACAACGACCCCGGGGACTTTCGCCGCGAAACCCTGGAGGGAGTTATTGTCCACGCGAAAAATATCACTGCGAAGTGTGGCTACCAAATCGCAGGAAGAACATTGCAGGAAATAGCACAACTATATGTCCAGCGTGTGCCCAAAGAAGAGACCAAACTGGAGCTAGACCGCCGCGGTTACTTAAAATAGGGGGATATGCAAATATGAAAATCCATCCCGTGCCATTCAAGGCACTAGGTGGACTGTATGAGCAGGACGACATTAAGGCTGCGATGGGGGTTATAACCGACGCCAGTAAGCCGACCGGCAGCTTTTTCCCCCTGCCGGAGGAATTGGATTTCCAAAATGCTCTGGCGGCTCATGAGGGCGCCTCCTATGCAGTTGCCGTCAATAGCTGTGGCACAGCGCTGGATCTGTGCATGATGACTTTGGGCATAAAGCCCGGGGATGAAGTCATTACCACTCCTCTTACCTTTGTCTGCACTGCCACTTGTGCGGCGGCCCGTGGGGCTAAGGTGGTTTTTGCTGATATAGACCCGGTCACCATGAATCTGGACCCCGAACAGGTCAGGGCGAAGATTACCGACCGCACCCGCGCCATTATTCCTGTACATTACACCGGGCTTGCTTGCGACGTTGACGCTTTTGACAAAATCACCGGGGATACCGACATCCCGGTCGTCTACGATGCCGCCCATGCCTTAGGTACACTCTACGAAGGAAAGCCTGTGGGGGGGCGGGGAAAGGCTTCGTGCTATAGCTTCCAAAGTACTAAGAACATTACCACTTTAGGGGAAGGCGGAGCCGTAAGTACCAACGATGGCGAATTTGCCGAGGCCATCCGGCAAAAGAAAACATTCGGTTACGTATATGGCCCCTCGCTGCGGGTCGTTACTATCGGCTTCAATTACCGCATGACGAAAGCCCAGTACGCAGTCGGGCTGACCCAGATAGCTAAGGTGGACCGAATCATTGCAGCCCGCCAGCAGCGCATGGTTAGAATGAATGAGCTTCTCGCCAACGTTGAGGAAATCATCTGTCCTGCCGGCCATGGCCCTGGTCATGGCAGCCATTTGTACGTTGCGCGGCTCGCCACCGACAAGGTCAAATTCACTACTGCCCAATTGCGGGATCACCTTAAGGAGGCATATCAGGTCGGCACAGGCAAGCATTATCCTGTGGTCTGGAGCTGGGAGGCGTTTGCTAATATAGACCACGACAAAAGCAATTGCTCCGTAGCCGAGAAGGTCAGCCAGCAGGTGTTTTCTTTGCCTATCTTTCCAGACACGCCCTTTGAGGACCTGGATTATATAGCGTGGGCTGTGAGAGAATCCATAGCAGCTTTGCGACAATAACAGGAAATAGGGGGAAAAATTGATAAACTGGTTAATTGTGGGCACGGGCGACATCGCCCACAAGCGCGTCATACCCGCTATAGTTGCTGAGCCGCGCAGCCGTATCGTCGCGGTCTGTGATATTGTCAGAGACCGAGCCGAAGAAGTTGCCCGCAAGCACGGAATTCGAGCGCATACCGAGTATGCGCGAGCTCTGGAAGACGAGGATATTGACGCGGTATATATCTCTACTCCAGTGTCTCTCCACGTCCCTCAGGCTATTGAGGCACTGAGAGCCGGTAAGCATGTACTGGTGGAGAAGCCCGTAGGTGTGTGTTATGCCCAAGCCTGCGAACTCTATGAAGTGGCCCAGAATGCTCTGGGTTGCTGTGCGGTGGCCTATTTTCGCCGGTTTTCTCCCCGGTACCGCATGGCTCAGGAGATGCTCCAGAAGGGCGAATTCGGCCAAGTGGTACTGGTACGGATGACATACTTCTCGTGGTTCAATCCTAATCCAGATGACCCCAAATACTGGCGCGTCATCCCCGAAAAGTCTGGCGGTGGACCTCTGGCCGATATGGGCACGCACATGTTTGATGTTATGATTGGGCTCCTCGGGATGCCCGCACGAGTGGTAGCCAGAGTGGCCACTCTTACTCACTCATACCAAGTAGAAGACTCCGCGGTTGCCCTTATGGAATATGCCAACGGGACACAGATAATTGCCAGTTTCAACTGGAATTCCCGCACCTGGTCGCACGAGTTTGAGATTATCGGCACGGAAGCTAAGGTGAAGTGGCATCCCTATGATGGGCCTACGGTGCTGAAGACTGTTGGGCGTGACACACACGAAATAGAACTGCCTAACCATGCCAATGTCCACTATCCACTGATAGAGAATTTCGTGTCGTGCATCGAAGAAGATGAGCAACCTCAGATTGCCATTGAAGAGGCATTGAAAACCAACCTGCTCCTCGATGCAATATACCGGTCTGCCTACGAGAGCAAAGAGGTTACCATAGCAGAAACGCAATAATAGTCCTAACCCTGACCGTTGAGACGAGGCAAGTTATGCATTTTGTGCCCCTGCCACCCAATGATTTTCCTGAGTTCATCAAGCTCTATTACCGCGAGTGTCGTTCCCGCCTGCCGCAAATACAGGCCATTGCCGGCAAGTGGACGTTTGAGGACTTGCTGCCGGGGTTGAGCGATTTTGATACTCGCTTCATCTGTGATAACACTATGACGGCGCAGGACTGGTGCCAGATGTCCGTAGCAGTGGGTCATCTCCACCTGGAACTGTGCCAGGCTTATCCTAAATGGGCCAGGATTCTTGAGCACCTACCCGGGGTTAACCTCACCTGGGACGAGCTTACCGGCGAAGACACTTACTATCCAGAATACAAGCTGTGGACCTTCTACCACTGCGCCCAACCGAGCCGTCTGGAGCAAGCTCAGGAGAGATTAGCCGCCCGTAAGTGGGACGACAAGGACGAATACTTCCATCTTAAGAAATTCGCCACGTACTATGGTCCGTATGATCGTTCCATTGACCCGCCGATTAACCTTGGCTCCTACGAGAACAGATACCCTTTGCACAGTCGCCTAATGCACTACTTCACCCCTCCGCTGCAATCTGCAGTAAGCATTATCCGCCACAATGCCGTGGCCGGCAAGATGCAGGCGCTGCGCCTAGCTAGCCGCATGTTCCCGGAAACCGACGTCTTTGATGAGGTTATCGAAATAGTTGAAGAAGGCTACGAAGTGCCCCAACTCTACGAAGAGCCAGCCCTCTCCGAGCTTGAGGCCCGGCTTTTTAAGGGCTTAAAGCTGGTGGGGGCTCGTCTGAGCAAGGAAATCACTATCTTGCCTGACACTGACCCCACTACACCAGAAGTGTGGAAAACGTTACTTAGCCAGATTCCCATAGCACCCGCGCTGGCCATCTTCGACTATGCCAAGTTTACCCGTCTGATGAAAGGTCGGCTGTATTTCTACACTCATGCGCCCCATCATTTTGATACCCTCTTGCTGATACAAAACGAGCTCAGGCGAATTGGCACGTGGTTCTTCCGTGTACCCTTCGCCATCTTCTGGGAGACTACTCGTGGCCACAAACCCCAAGACCCAGCGGGAATCGTTCCTTGCCTGGTCCCTGAAATCATCACCGAGGAAGAAGCAAGATGTACTTTGGCCTTCAATAACTTGGCCAATGGTGACTGGGCAGGCCACGAATTTGACGTAGCCAAGCAACTTGTAGATGTATTTGATGGCTTCTTCCACGCCCTGTGCAAGATTACCCAAGAAGTCAGAGCACTGCAGCACAGCTAAGGCTACACAGGGCAGGCAGAATCGTCACCGTTTGCGCCGGTGATGACCAGCCACGCCCGCAGGAGGATCAAGGATTGTTGCCAGAATGGTTGAAAGTGGTGTATACTTGCCGTATATCCTGGATGTCGGCGAGGTGAGCCTGTGGACAGCCTGCACATTATCTATTGGTCAATGGCCGGAGTAGGTACGTTGGTCGTGGTGATATTGCTGATCCTCGGGATTGACCACGATGTTGACTTCGGTGGTGACGCTGACGTGGATGTCGCCTTTGATGCGGCTCATGACCTGGCCCTTGCTCACGACGGACCCAGCCCCCTGGGTCTTAAGATCATCCTATCCTTCGTTGGCGGCTGGGGCTGGGGCGGGCTTATCGGCCTGGACACGTTCAAGTGGGGTCTGTTTAGCCTCCCCTTTGGCATGGCGGTCGGGTTTGCCATTGCCGCGGTTGTCTTCTACTTCATGCGATTCCTCTACCACCAAGAGGCCACCAGTACCGTGGGAATAGCGCACATGGTCGGGCATGAAGGCGTCGTGCTCACCGCGATTCCCCCTGGCGGTACTGGCGAAGTCCGTCTGAATGTGCGCGGTACTTCCCTCAAGTGTCTGGCCCGTTCTCACTCAGACGAACCAATCGCCGCCGGCGCTACCGTCAGCGTGGTGGAAGAGGTGGGCGGAACTTTGCTTGTGCGACCGGTTCGGCTGTAGAGACTAAGTGACTCAGTGAGGAGGCGTAAGCATGTACGAAGAAATTGGCTGGTTGCCCGTTTACATAGGCGGGGCAGTCGTACTGGTCATTGCCTTATTGGCGATCCTCGCGAGCTACTACACGCGGGTTCCGCCGAACCAGGTGGGCGTCGTCTTCGGCAGGCGATCCCGCGATGCCCAGGGCAACCTGACCGGATACCGCCTGGTCCAGGGCGGTGGCTTCATGAACTGGCCGGTCGTCGTTTCCGTGGAGTGGCTGTCTCTGGAGGTTATGCCCATACCCGTTGAGACCACAGCGGCGGTGACCATAGATGGCGTGCCTGTCCGGGTTGATGCTCTGGCCAACATCAAAATCGGCTCGACGGAGAGTCTGCAAAGGGCGGCGGCGGAGCGCTTTCTCACGATGCGACATGACAGCATCATAGCCCTGATCCAGCAGACCATGGAAGGGCATCTGCGCGCCATTGTCGGCACAATGACCGTCGAAGATTTGATCCAGAACCGCGCTGCCTTCTCGGCCAACCTCGTCGAGCAGTCCGGCCAGGACCTGGAAACCATGGGCCTGGTCATTGACAACATGCCCATCCGCGAGATCAGTGACGAGCACGGCTATATCGACGCGTTGGGTAAGAGGCGGACCGCGGAGGTGAAGCGCGACGCACAAATCGGTGAGGCCGAAGCGCAGCGGGATGCCGACATTCGTGCCTCGGAGGCCCTCCGAGTTGGCGAGACAGCCAAGATCGAGGCGGACGTCGGCATTGCCGACGCCGACCGAGATCGCCGTGTCAAGGTGGCGCAGTTCGATGCCCAGGCCGACACCGAGCGCGCGCGCGCTGACCAGGCCGGGCCCCTGTCATCTGCTCAGGCCCGGCAGAACGTGAAGCTTGAAGAGGTCAAAATTGAAGAAGTAGACCGCCAGGCCCGCATTGCCGTGCAACAGCAGGAAGCACTGCGCCGGGAACAGGAGCTGGTTGCGACGGTCGTCAAGCCAGCAGAGGCCGGGCGCGAGAAGGCAGTTATTGACGCCGAGGCCCAGCGCCGGGCAGCCATCGTGGTGGCCGAAGGCGACAAGCAGGCTGCCATATTGAGGTCCGAGGGACAAAGAGATGCTCGCATCGCTCAGGCTGAAGCCGACCAGACCGAACGTGAGCGGAGCGGTCTGGGTGACGGTGCCAAGTTCCAGGCGATTGGTGAGGGCGAAGCGGAAGCGGAAGCTGACGGTATGCAGGAGAAGGCCGCCGCCTGGAAGGAATACGGCGATGCCGCGGTCATCCAGCTTCTGCTCGAGCGGTATCCGGACATCGTCACGGCCATGGGCGAGCCAATGCAGGCCATCGGCACGGGTCTCGCTGGTGTGGATCGGATATCCATCGTGGATATCGGTGGTGGTGGCGACGGAGAGCCGCCCGTTGGACGGCTCATTAACCAGATTCCCGAGCAATTCCTGAAGCTCAACGAGCAGTTGAAGGCAGTCTTCGGCATTGACCTGGCTGAACTGCTGGCCCGTAGAATCGACAGCAGTGGTTCCTCGGCAGGTGCGAGGTCGCACACCGAAGCTGACTCCCCGGACACCGAATCTGCGCCCCAAGACGAGGAAGCATAATCTGTACGGTCGAGTAGCTCAAGCATTTGGCTTTTACCCTCCGGTTGGGCAAGCTCCTGCTTCATCCGCCCGCAGCTCACGGCCTTGTGCTTGGAGGCATTAGCACCCGCCTTAGTGCCATCTAAAGCTACCTGCCCCAACTTCACCAGCCCGGCCTGCTGGCACAGCTGCAGGACCTGCACAAATAGCTCGGATAGCGCCTCCAGATGACGCCGCCGGGGTCGGTCCCCTCCTGCTGGCTGACAATGGCAGAACCAGCTATTCGATCGTGATTGCGAAGCAATGTCCGGAAGCTGTGGAATATGCCGCCCAATAACTGGCCTACTTCCTGAAGGAGATGACCGGGGCCAGGTTTCGCATCACGGGAGATGACGCGCCTGCCAGGAGGCCGACCGCGCCCTGAGTTCAGCAGTAGTCCATAGTTTTGCTTATACTCAGGCGGTACTCTGTGCTGGCTACTGTCCCCAACCCGTCAGAGTTGACTGACTCGCAGCCACAAGCCCCTGGACAGGCTGCAAAGCGCTGGTTTTCCGGATGCATTGCCAGCACGGGCAGGAAGTTGTCACAGACTCGAACAATATATAGACTAGCAAGAGCCAAATGGTAAACCTGCGTGGGAATCTCGGCTAATATCGCTCGCCTTCGAAGGAGGGCACCCAATGCTCTCTCGCTACATCTACTTTAATTCTGTGGATACCCACTTTCAAATCGAAGAGCTTAGTCCCCCCGGCCCTAATGAAATCATCATCCGTTCAACTTGTTCCCTCATCAGCGTCGGCACTGAACGCGCTACGCTTCAAGGCATAATTCTCGGGTCAGGCCGCCTTGGTTACAGCCTCGTAGGCCGCGTTGAAGACGTAGGATCTGAGATCCAAAGGTTCACAGTGGGCGACCGCGTCACTGCCGATTGTCATCATGCAGATTACGTAAAATGTACTGCTGAACCGTGGCGCGTGCAGTCTATCCCTGCTGAAGTAAGCGATAGGGCTGCTGCTTTTACTGTTCTTGCCAGCGTCGCAGCGCACGCCATCGAACGTGCCGATCTACACATAGACGAGGGGGTCCTCATCGCAGGTGCTGGCGTCGTTGGGCTGCTTGCCACTCAACTGGCGCAAATTATGGGAGCTTGCCCTGTTATTGTCACTGACATCCGTCCCGAAGCCCTCGAGATGGCCCATCGCGTCGGTGTCAGAAACGCCATCCACGCTGAATCTGATGAAGAGCTGCGTTCCGGTCTCGAGGCAATCGCCGCCAACCAATCCATCTCCGTTCTCATCGAAGCCTCCGGGAGTCCCCAGGCGGTAAGGACTTTAGTGTCCCTCGCACCTTCGGGCGCCCGGGTGGTGGTAGCCGGTGCCCTCTCTGGCGAACTGCTCCTTCCTGACCCCTTCGACGTCTTTATAATGCGTGAAATCTCCATCATCGGTGCTTTTCAGCCCAACTGTCCCCCGGAGCGTCAGATGTATTATCCCTGGTCGCAGAGCGATAACCGTGCCATGGCCTTGCGCCTGATGGCCGAAGATCGTCTCATTGTTGAGCCCCTGGTAACCCACATCGTGGCTGCTGAGGATCTGCCCTCCTTTTATGCCGACTTGAAGTCCGGTGCTGTACAACCTACCGGTGCCCTCATCAACTGGAGCGGCTGATGTTCAGGGCCCGCAGCGCGCTGACGTTATCTGCGATCGCCCAACGGTAAAGCCCTGACCGGGTTCTCCCATGAGTATAAACGGCACGGCACAAGCACCCTATTCGCTGCTCTCGAAGTGGTCACCGGCCGGGTGCATCATCAGCATACCAAGCGCCGCCGGCGCCGCGAATTCCTGTCATTCATGAACCACATAGTAGCTGCCTACCCAGACAAAGACATCCACGTGATCCTGGACAATCTCAACACACACACCCGCAGGACCGGTGGCTTGCCCAGCATCCCCATGTTCATTTCCATTACACGCCGACACACGCGTCATGGCTCAATATGATCGAAATCTCGTTCAGCATCCTAAGCCGATCGGCGCTCACAGGCGCCAGCTTTACCGGTCCCCGGCAACTGCGCCACCAGATCGACCGATTCATTGAGGCCTACCCCCAGACGGCAATGCCCTGTGCGCGGACAAAGCAAACCGTCTGCCGGGTCTACCCCAGCAAGAGATACGCTGACATACGGCAGTAAGCACTAGGCCCAGGCGGGACTGTGTCTGCTGTCGCCCAAGAGCTGTCATACTTGTTCAATTCGGGGCAGAATCTTCTTCACAAGTCTTCTAATCTCGGGTTTTGTCAGCTAAATGATCTGCAGCAGGAGGAATTGGTGCGGGACACAGAGAATGTCAAACGTAGCAACAAGGCACGTGGGAAATCCCGGTTATTGATACTCCAGCTACGGTCAAAAAAAGGAGAGCCCGAAATGGCCAAAGTGACTGCGATTTCGTCGTTAGGATGGGCACATTATACCCTATATGAAGCAATACCGCGGATGGCGGCCAGAGGATTCACACGAGTTGAGATTGCCAGCTTTAGCAGCTATTGCTTCCACTTCAACTTCGGCAGTCCCACCCCTGGAGAGTTGCGGGGACTACTCGCAGAGTTTTCGTTGGAGCCTATTTGCCTGAACTACTTCGCCGGTCCTCACAAGGCTTGGGTGTCCGAAGAAATTGATGAATTCGTTGCTCAGTGGACGCGGAAAATCGAGCAACTCAACGAAGTCGGCATCCCCATGATGACCATGGGATTCGGCATGCGCAACGAGCGAAGTGATCAAGAAGTCCAGTTGGCGAATGCCGTGAAAGCGTATGATCGGATAGGGAAGATTGCAGAGCGCTATCAAGTACGTATGCTGCTGGAAGCACCACATTTATACAGTATTATGCCCGGCCCCGAACAGGTTCTGTGGATCTGTGACCGATTGACATCCTCTAATATCGGGGTCCTTGTTGACAGCAGTCACTGGGGAATCATTGGTTACGATATTGATGAGTTCTTCAGCCGGGTTGGCAGTCGTCTGTGGCATATTCATTTGCGTGATTCCCGAGGGCCGGATACAGGAGACTTCCGGCAAGAATTGGAGTTGACGGCCGGGAAGGGCACGGTCAATTTTCAGCAGTTTGGTGAAGCCTTAGATCGGGTCGGCTATGACGGTGACGTCTCCATTGAGTTCGAATACCGTGATATGCCATTTGACGCCATTGAGCAGGAATTTGACTACGGGCTGCGATACCTGGAGGATGTCGGATGGGAGCTTCCCCATGAGGTGAGACGCGGCGTGAGCACAGCAGACGAATCACGCTGACAACTAACACATAGTATTACTATAGTAGTCTCAAAGTGTTGTTACCAATCTGGAGGGAGGGAGTATGGCGTAATGACTCGCCGTCGGGTCGCAATGCAGGCGTATGGAACCCGTAGGCTTTAGCACGCGGTGCAGCTCGATCAGCCGAATCGCCATCATCATTAGGTACACCATCATATCGGTACTGCCTAAAAAATGGCGGAACGCGTCTAGCAGCGCCCCCATCTTCCCCCCGCCGGGAACGACCTCCCGAAATACCGCCTCCGTGGACATATCCCAGTGCCAGGTATCTTCAAAGGCGGCAATCTGCCGCTGGATAAACAACTGGGTCAGCCGGTCAAGTACATCCTCGCTAGCCAGTGGCCTGGCCGCCTCAATGGCCAGGCATTCCCGCACGTTTTCTTTCTCCAGCTCCTTCAGCCGCTTGGCCTGGTCTACTCGCATCCCCCCATACTCCGCACGCCACCGATAGTAGGTATGGTCACTCACCCCGATCTTTTTGCATGCCTGGGCTACCGTGGCTCCCCGGGCCAGCTCCACTTCTGCCTCTCGCGGTTCGGCAGGCTCACCGCCCTGAGCAAAGCCGAAGGGCAGTTTGCTAATAATCTGCTCCGGCGTGTGCTTTTTTTGACTCATCAACTTGCCCCTTTCTTACGTCCCGGTACTGCCAATACTGACACTAAACCTGGACTCGTTTTCGGGGGCAAGGTCAATTTGGTCAGGAGTCTGACGTCCCCTCAGCTTTTTGCTACCTTTTGACGACATAATACGCCCCGCCTCTCTGTGACAAAACTTGAATCAATCCCCGCCGACGTGTTATAATCATCGTGATTTATCTGACACTTCACGCAGAGGCCGAAGTACGATGGCAGGACATTCCAAATGGGCCAACCGCGTCCATCGCAAGACGCGGCAGGACAAAAAGCGCGGGAAATTGTTCGCCAAACTGTCCAAGCAGATTACCGTGGCAGCTCGCGAGGGCGGTGGGGATCCGGAGGCTAACGCTCGGCTGCGGCTGGGAATTGAACAGGCTAAGGCTGCGGACATGCCCAAAGACACAATTGAATATGCCATCAAGCGGGGCACCGGCGAGATCGAGGGGACCCAGTATGAACACGCTCTCTACGAGGGTTACGGGCCCGCGGGCATCGCCCTGATGATAGATTGCCTTACCGATAACACCCAGCGCACCGTGGCGGAGATGCGCAGTTTGATGAAGCGGCTGGACGCCAGCATGGGCGCAGCCGGGTGTGTGACCTGGATGTTCGAGCAAAAAGGCGTCATTGTCGTACCCAGAGAGCAAGCAGATGAAGAGGTGGTATTCACCGTGGCGATAGAGGCGGGCGCAGAAGACGTACTGGAGGAGGAAGACACCTGGGAAATCAGAACCCAGCCCCAGGACTTTGCGCAGGTCTACGAAGCAGTTACCGCCGCGCGAATTCCCACCGAGCGCGCCGAAGTGACTACGGTACCCGTCAGCACCACACCCGTGCCTGATGATCAGGCCACCAAGGTTCTACGGCTACTGGACGAACTCACCGAGCACGATGACGTTCAGCAGGTCTATTCCAACTTTGAGATTTCTGACGAAATCCTGGAGCAACTGGAGGTAATACGACAATGATTGAGGTTATTGGTCAAGGAATTCTCTACCGCAATCCGCAGCCCAACCGGCACCCCATACATGCTTCTTTCCCCGTAGTGCTGCCCTTCTCCGATAGAGAGATGCTATGTGCCTACCGGCGGGCCAGTAGCTTCTTTAGTGCCGATGGAATGATAGCTCAACTTCGCTCCATGGATGGTGGCGCGACCTGGCGTGAGGAGCATCTCATCTGGGACGGCTCGGCAGATGACCCACCCCGTTCCTACCGGGGCTGCGGCCTGACGAGGCTCAACGACGGGACAGTGCTTTTGCTCACCACCGGCTTCGACCGTTCCGATCCCAACAAGCCACTGTTCAATCCAGAAACGGAAGGGCTACTGCCGCCCCGGATTATTCTCTTTCGGTCACGCGACGGTGGGCACACGTGGAGTCTTCCCCAGGTAGTGCCTTTGCCTGATGGCCTCATTGGAAATGCTTCGGGACCGGTCCTTGAGCTGGCTGACGGAGAATCGCTACTACCCCTGGAAACTTGGAAGGCCTACGACGACCCCAATCCGCCCCCCCAGCGTGCCATGGCTCTTTTCTCGACTGACCAAGGTGCAACTTGGGGCAATCTGACCACGGTGGGCGACGGGGTTGCCGATGGCGTCTTCTACTGGGACCAGCGTATCATCAGCCTGGGTGGCCAGCGGCTGTTTGTGTTGTTCTGGACGCACGACGTCGCCACCGACCAGGACCTACCCATACACCGGGCCATCTCTGAAGACAGCGGCAAAACCTGGTCGCAGCCACAGCCAACCAATATCCAGGGACAGGTGACTTATCCAGTGCATTTGGGTGACGAGCGGCTTCTGGCGGTGTATAATTTACGTTATCACGATAGGCCGGGTATAATGGCGGTCTTGTCCGAAGATGAGGGCCAGACCTGGGATGTGGACAATCAAGTCATGGTGTGGGACGCTCGCGGAGAGTCTCATGGGGGTACTCCGGCCGGCAACCGTGAGTTAGACCAGCATGTCCTCATCCAGTTTGGCGCGCCTACCGCCCAACTGCTGAGCGACGGTGACGTCCTGGTGACCTTCTGGTGCACGCGGGGCGATGTGACCGACATCCGCTGGTGCAGACTCCGCGGCGCTGGTAGCTAACCCGACACTGCCTTACGGAGGAATAGCATATGGAGCCCTATGAACGCATAATGAGGATCGCGCAGCGCCAACCGGTCGATCGGCCCGGCATTGACTACGTTGCCACTCCGGAATTCCACCAGATGTTCAAAAAGCATCTGGGCACTGACGACGATGAGGCTCTCTATGAGCGGCTGGGCTGCGACATACGCCGCGTCGCGGGCCGGTACGTCGGCCCCTCGGAACGCAGCGCCGCGGGGGGCGGTGGGGGTGCGGGCCGCGACTTTCTGGGAATTGTCTGGAAACCGGTTTCCAACCAGTTTGCGACCTACAATGAGATAGCCCACCATCCCCTGGGCCACGTCACGACCGTCAAGGAAGTCGCAGAGTATTCCTGGCCCAGCCCGCATTGGTTCGACTTTTCGGGCCTGAAGGAGGAGATCGCCCGTATCAATCGGAAGCAACGCCACTGTATTCTGTTCTTTGCGGGTGGGGCCTTCGAAACGCCGTGGTACATGCGAGGGCTGGATCGGTTCTTGATGGACCTGATAGAATCGCCCGATATCGCGGAAGCGATTTCTTATCATGCGGCGAAGTTCTACAAGGCGCGGGCGCTGCGCGCTCTGGAGGCGGCGGACGGAGCCATTGACATAGTGGGCAGTGGCGGGGATCTCGGTACCCAGAGGGCGATGATGTTGTCGCCGGACTTGTGGCGCAAGCATGTTAAGCCTTACAGCGCCGAGCTCATCCGCTCCTTCAAGGAGATGGGGCTTGTAACGTTCTACCATTCCTGTGGCAGCCTTGTGCCGGTTATAGAGGATTTCATCGAACTGGGACTGGACATCCTCGACCCTATCCAGCCCCAGGCCGCGGGGATGTCGGCTGAAAATCTCAAAAGGCAATTTGGCGGCCGGCTTTCCTTTCACGGTGGCATAGACGAGCAGGAGCTGCTGCCCCGCGGCACCCCCGCCCAGGTGCGCGCAGAGGTTGAACGCATCATCTCCGTCTGGGGCGCCGACGGCGGCTACATCGCCTGCGCCGCTCACGCCATCCAGCCTGACACTCCTCCGGAAAACGCAATGGCAATGTACGATGCAGCACTGGCGTGGCGATTCTGAAGCCCGTAGGGTCCCAAAACTACTTTGGGGTTACTTATTGGGCAACCCACGGTGTCGTGAGGAGGTTGGGCACTACGGTGAGCCGATGACGGGTTCGGCTAAGCTCCTCGACAGCACTGCGCTGGACGGATCAACAACTGGTAAACGTGTGAATAGGACACAGCACCTACTGACAGAGAGCGAGGGTCTCCCGGTCACGATGATCACGCAGCACACGAAGATAGAGAGTGGCTAGTGGCGACAGCAATATCAGAAGCGAGTGCCAGAACATGCAGAGATGATGACTTTTCCCGAAGCAGAAGTCAAGACTGCCACTCAAGGTCCACAGGCCGCGACATCCCGGCTCCCCAAAACTGCCCAGATTAGTTTTGGGATCTTACCGGCAGTAAGTCTAGGTTATGCATCCCCACAGTGGGTGCATAATTCCTGCGAACACACCCAAAATTGCGGAAAGTGGGTCTGTAAGCCGAGTTCTGTAGCCGCGGTGGAGCGGCTGGCGGTCATTTATCTGGGAGGGCTGTTACCAGCCCCCACTAGCGGCCTACCCGGGAGCCACAAGCCGGGCCAACTCTTCTCAAACTACTGTGCCTTGCCGCAGTGCGGCCCGGACAGTAACCGAGGCGCTCCCCTATTGGGCCTTGCTCCGAGCGGGGTTTAGCCAGCCGCCGTGTCACCACGACGCTGGTGGGCTCTTACCCCACCATTTCACCCTTACCTGTGCCCGCGAAGGGCCATTGGCGGTGTAGTTTCTGTGCCACTTTCCGCGGATCACTCCGCCTGGCATTTCGCCAGCGCCCTGCCCTATGGAGCTCGGACTTTCCTCACCAGCCTTACGGCTGGCGCGACCACCCGACCCACTCTCCATTATCTATATTATACCGGTTGCAGATGGGTAAGGCAACTGATCCCAGCGTGCGGCTGTCTTCGCTGAAGCGATGATGCCGGAAACTGCTGCCACTTGTCACGCCTGCGGCAGCCTGATATGATAGGGTATATTTGCCAAGAGCCTGTTATCCAGCGCAGTTGGACCCAGACACGTAAGGGTGGGCTAATGAATGAATCTGTTAAAGGCTGTCGGCAGCAGCTTGATCTTACTGGTCTTACTGAGCACTGGGATTTATGGCTATGACCTGGACGACCCGGCTGAGCCCTGGCGGGAGGCCAACGCGGGCATAACTACTCAAGTACCGCCGCCGTTCGAACCGCTGCGAATAGAGGGCAGTACGGTCACATGCTGGGGGCGGGAGTATATGCTGGACGGGCTGTTTCCGACGCAGATTACCAGCCAGGAAAGAGAGATGCTGGCCGGTCCCATCAAGATGACACTAACTGTCGGCGGCGAGACCATACGCACCGAGACCGGGCAAGCCGAATTTGGGTTAGTGCGAGAGGACCGGGTCGAGTTCGCCGCGGACAGCAAATTGGGGCCGATAAACGTCGCGGAGGAGGGCTGGATAGAGTATGACGGAGTAGTGCGGGTTAATCTGGTGTTGCACTGCGAGCAGCCAGTGGAGGTTGAGTACCTGGGAATTGAGATTCCTCTGAACTCTGAGGTCGCCAAGTATCTGCATGCTTTCAAGCGGTGGGGCGGCACAGCATTTCCCTACGAGGCCATCGGCGAAGAACCGGGCTGGCGGTGGACATACAACTGGGCGCCCTATGTCTGGATTGGTGACGACGACCGCGGCTTGAGTTTCGTGACCGAATCTGATTGGGGCTGGACGCCCGACGACGGCAAAAATGCGTTGGAGGTCGAGCGCACCGAAGACAACGTGGTGCTCCGCGTGAATGTACTTGGAGCGGGCGGTAGGATTGAGGACGGTCGTCAGTTCACCTTCGGCTTTCAGGCCACGCCCACTAAGCCGCTGCCGCTGGGCTGGCACGGCCGCCATGCGGGCCAGCCTTGTCCCGGCGTAAACGTTACATTACGCTGGATTCAAGACACCAAATGGTACAGTTATCCCTATCCGGCTGACCCGGAGAGATATTTGCAGCAAGTGCAAGAGTTGCAGGACCGGGGGATGCGGGTTGTCCAGTACATTTCTACTTCTTTCACCGGCTTTGAGTTCGCCGCCGAGCAGCGGCACCACGACGAGTGGATGATGAGCACGGAAAAGGGTAAGCCTATCACCTACCAGGAATCGGTGGAAGGCCGCAGCGGAATGACGTCAGTGTGCCCGGCCTCGTCTTTTGCCGACTGGCTGGTGTGGGGTGTGGACCAGATGATGAAGACCTATGGCATAGACGGAGTGTACATAGATAACATGGGGCCTTACTTTTGTAGCAACGGGTTGCACGGGTGCGGGGATCACGGAAGACGCACTTTCCCCTACTTTGCTCATCGCGAACTCCTCAAGCGGCTCTGGACTGTGATAAAGGCCAACAATCCCGAGGGAATCATCTGGGCGCATACCACCCGCGAGAGCAATAGTCTAAGTCTGACCTTCATTGATATCTACTCCGACGGTGAGCAATTCCGCCACCCGGATTACGACAAGAATGCTATCAGTCTTGACCATATTACTCCCACGTTCCTGGCTATCACTGCCACCGGCCGGCAGTGGGGTTCCCAGCCGGTTTTCCTGGC
>JALGUR010000112.1 GCA_029820565.1 Candidatus Zipacnadia bacterium | reverse complement strand
GTCGAGCATCCCCTGGCCAACTGGGAGGCTCTGAATAACTACCAGCCGCCTGATCCCCTGGTACAGGCAGACCGTGGCCCGGCTAACTGGGAAACAACGCGCGAGCAGATTAGAGCCGCCCAGGCCGCAGAAGAATTGACCGCCGGGTACGTGGCCCATGGCTTCTTCTTCATGCGCTTGTATTATCTGCGCGGCTTTGAGAACCTAATGCTTGACATCGTAACCAATGAACCTCGGTTGCACGCTTTGATAGATATGGTCGTCGAGCATAATAGCAAGATCGTACAGCAATGGCTGCACATGAATGTGGACGTAGTCAACTTCGGCGAAGACCTGGGTACACAGACAGCCTCCGTTATCAGCCCGGCGGACTTCCACAAGTGGGTCACGCCCGCTTACCAGGAACTGATGCAGCCCTGCCGCCAGGCCGGCGCCCAGGTCTATTTGCACAGCGATGGCTATATTATGGAGTTGATGGACGAATTCATTGACTGTAGTGTCACCATCATCAATCCCCAGGACCTGTGCAATGGAATTGACAACCTGGCTAAATATGTCAAAGGGCGCCTGTGTATCAGCCTGGACATTGACCGGCAGAAGATTGTGCCCTATGGCACCCGTCAGGACATTTACGACCTAATTGAAGAAGAGGTCAGGAAACTTGGCTCGGCGCGGGGCGGGCTGGAGATGATTGCCGGGATCTATCCGCCTACCCCACCAGAAAATGTTGATGCCCTGTGCCAGGCAATGGAGGACTTGCGCACTTACTGGTGGGACGGCCGAGCAGGTTAGGCGAGACCGTTACACAGTGTGTAGGACGGGCATCCCTGCCCGGATGGGTCCTACGGTTCATTGAGAGTAGGTTAGAGGAAAATGATTCACCAACCGTTAAGTTAGGCCACACTCATGCTCAAGTTACGTTTGGTGCTAATCATGGTTTTCGTACTGTTGCTCTGCGGCTGCTCAGCACTCGCGGCCGGGCCGGCCGAGCGGGCTGTGGACCTTCCCCCTGAGCTTGCGCCTTCGCTATTGTGCGATTGTGAGCAGAGCCAAGATTTCGGCAGTGGCTCTCGTCCCCGGACCTTGAGGCAGCACTACCGCCGCTATCAGCTAACAGTCACTGCCGGCGCCCGCATTGAGGGCCACAGCCTGCGGTGGCGGTTTATTCCCCGCCAGTCTACCGCCCAGTTCGCCACTGTCTTCGGCATCTCGCAATTCGCTGAGGTTATCTCCTGCTGGGTAAAGAATCCCCATGGCTATGAAATAGACCTGATGCTGCGGGTGACCGAGTTTGACGGCTCAGTGTATCAGAGTCCGCCTGTCTTTCTGGGCGACGAGCGCAACTGGCGACAGGTAGCCTTTTACCGGCGTGAGTTCGACCTGGCGGGTGATAGTTTTGACAGCGACCGGCGGCTCGATTGGCCCATAAAGCGCCTGGAATTTCGGGTAACTGGTCTACAGCCGGATGACACATACGATCTGTATTTTGACCAGTTGCAGGTGTATTCTCCTGCGATTGCGGAAGTTACGGTGAATGACTGGCAGTGCCCGGGAGTGACCAGTGCCGGAGACATTTTGCCTATAAAGATACAAGCAGCGGCGTCCGCCGCCGTCTCGCCTCTGGATACGCTTCTGCAACTGTGCCGGGACGAGATGGTTCTGCTCCAGGTGCCCGTGGCCGAATTGGTTAGTCAGCAAGAACTTAAGGCGGCCTCACCCCCGCCTCCTCTCCCTACGGGAGAGGGGAATGTAGAGCAAGTGATTTCCCTGACAGTAACTGCCCAATTGCCCCTGCCTGCCCACCTGCGCCAGGGCATATATACGGTGCGGCTGGCGACCGCTGACGGGCTAAAACTGCGGGCTGCCCCCGGCGTGGAATTGGAGCGCCAGGTCGGTATCACTACCAAACAGCGGACGCCGGTGGTCGTCGGAATGCGCAAGCAGGGCGGTGGGATGGCGCTGGTTATCAATGACCAGGTAACTGAGCCAGCCGTGGTAGGGTTACGGCAGGCTTCGGAGGGCATTTGCCGACAGGCCGCTCAGCATGGACTGCATCTGTATGCGCTGCCGGTAGCCTGCGGATTTGCGCCGTATGGGCAGTCAGCGGATACTTGGGAGGTGCCGGAATCACTTGATTTCTCTGGCATTGCTGCCCACATTGGAGCGCTGTTGCTGATTGATCCTCAAGCCCGGATAATATTGCAGGTATCAGTGGAAAGTCCGCCGTGGTGGGATGAGCAACATCCCACGCACATCGTACAGGTGCCAGGCGAGAAGATAACTGCTGCTCGCAAGTCCACCCATGCCTCGTGGGCCTCGCAGACCTGGCAGCAGCAGGCCAGTGGCGCTCTGCGGCGACTCGCCGAAGACCTGGAAGCAAGCGCCTTCGCCGACCACATCATCGGCTATCAGATTGTGGCGGGCGAGGGCGGCCGCTGGGTCCAGTGGGGAAACAGCCAAGGAGTTATTGATAGCAGCGCTGCGGCTCAAGTGGCTCTCCGGCAATGGCTTCAGCACAAATATGTGGGTCTGCCTGCGCTCAGAGTAGCCTGGGGGCAACCCCGCCGACCCTTGCGCGACGCTCCAGGAGTGGCGCAGGGCCACATATTTACCCAATGGAGCCAGATAACTGTGCCCGGGGTCGAGCAACTCTTTGATCCTCAGGCCCCGGCCCTGTATGACCCAGTTGTGCATCAGCCATTGATTGATTATCAGCAATTCGTTTCTGCCCAGGTCGCCGAGAGTATACTGAAGTTTGCCAGCGTGATTAAAGAGGCTACGGATGGGCGCAAATTATGTGGCGTTGCCTACGGCCACTTGCTGGACCACTGGTTCCCGCCGGCCAGCGTTCAGTTAGCCGGCCACCTGGGGCTTTCCCGGATATTGGCGGCTGACCATATAGATTTTGTGGTCGGCCCGGCCCAATCTGCGCTATTCCCTGTCACTGCCCTCAGTTCAATCCAGGCTCACGACAAACTCTACCTGGCCCAAGGCGATGAGAACAGTTGCGCGCGTCTGGCCCAGGCGGCGGTCAGTGGGGCCGGCTTTATCTATCAGGCGACGGGGGACATTGAGCCGGCTGTGGCGGCCCTGGCCCAGGCTCAGGCCGCGTTTAAGGTGCTGGCTGATCCGCCACCTGACGATAGTCAGCAGCCGGTCGCCTCCGTAGCTTTGGTGGTTGACGAGCACAGCGCTACCTACCTGAAGCCCGCATGTGAATTGAGCCGAGCAGTGCTCACTGACCAGGCTCGGCAGGTGCAGCAGGCGGGTGTCTGTGTGGATATTTGGCTGATAGAGGACTTGCTGGCCGGAGTGGTGCCTGAGTATAAGATGTACATATTCCCCAATGCTTTCGCTCTGAGTCGCCGGCAACGCCAGGCCCTGCGCGACATGTTGACTGCCCCAGCGGCTACCGTGGTGTGGATATACGGCGCCGGCGCTATTGACCAGGCCATCAGTGGTGCGACAATGCACGAGGTAATGGGCATTGCCCCGACGGTCTCAACCAAACCCGGCCCGGTGCGAGTAGTCATTCCGCCGGGCGATCCACTGATCAGTCCGCAGGCCACTGTCCCGCTGGTATATGGCCTGGCCGATCTGGTTGCGCCGCGCTTCTTGATAGTAGATAAAGAAGCCCAATCTCTGGGCGAACTGCAAGGCAGTTCGTGGCCCGGCCTGGCTACTATCACCAGGGAAGGGCACCGTTCAGTGTATTCGGTCGCCCCAGGTTTGCCAGCATCAGTGTTGGCGCGCCTGGCCCAGGACAGTGGGGTATCCGTGTTGGCCCCGGTCGGCACGCAGATATGGGGCCGCGAGGGAATAATCTGTGTAACCGCTGACGATAGTGAACAGATTACGTTGCAGGTCCCCGCCGGCTTCGGGGCTGTTGATCTGGTCACTGGTGCCGCTTTACCTCAGCAGGGCAGTCAAATTGACTTGGCACTGCGGCGGGCAGAGGCTTTGGTCATCAAATTAGCCCCGGTTCCTTAATCTAATAGCCCCGCCTACTGGTCTTCGGCCATTGCCGCTACTATGTTGGCCCGGGCCACGATGCCCACCACGTTCCCCTGAGCATCCAGTACCGGCATCCGGTTGATGCCGCGATTAATCATAACCTTGGCCACCTCGTCAACTGGGGTCTGCGGGGTGACCGAGACCACCGCGGTGGTCATCACGTCCTGGACGGGCTTAGCCTTGGGCTCGTAGATCATGTTGGTCTCGGTGATGATCCCCACCAAGTCTCCGTCACTGAGAACGGGTACGCCGCTGATGTGATGCTCGTCCAGCAAAGCCCGCACCTGCTCTACCGTCGCTGAAGGCGTGGTGGTCACCACTTCGGCGGTCATAATGTCGGCTGCCTTTTTTGCCATGCTCACCGTCTCCTTTGTTTGACGCTGCTCAAGTGGATGCTTCGCCCGAAGTTTACCTATTGTTTCCTCGCGATGTTCCGTTTCTATTTCACCGTTTGTTGCTACTCTCCTTGGTAGCCGCGATTACAACCTGTATCTGCCAGGCAGGTCGGAAGGGGACAATGACGAAATGACTTCCGATGTCACGGCAACACGAATATAGCAAGCACTGTCAAGATAGGAGTGTAATTGATGATAAAACTCGGATTAGTAGACCTGTGCACCTCGCACTGCGAATCTTGGTATCCCATTATTGAGGAGATGGCAGGCTTTGAGGTGACGGCCGTGTA
>JALGUR010000111.1 GCA_029820565.1 Candidatus Zipacnadia bacterium | reverse complement strand
TTCACTGTTGAACTGATTCAGCCCATTGCTATGGAAGAAGGCCTGCGCTTCGCCATCCGCGAAGGCGGCCATACCGTCGGCGCCGGCGTCGTTACCCAGGTTATCCAATAGCCCTACCAATTCAATAGTAGGCCAACGTGAAAGCAGGCTCATAACCGGTACCAACAGGCCACCAAGCACTTGTTAGTAAACAATACCGACTGACCGGGCACACTGTCAGGAGGATTCAATGGAGACCGGCAGCCAGATACGCATCAAACTCAAGGCCTTTGACCATGAGGCATTAGATCAATCATGCCAAAAGATTGTGGGCACCGCTGAGGGCACCGGGGCGAGAATTTCGGGACCGATACCGTTGCCTACTGAGAAGCACATACACTGCGTAGTGCGTCCGACGGCCTTAGGGCGAAGTACTCGGACTACTGAGCATTTTGAGATTCGTATTCACAAGCGGCTGATTGATATTAGAGAGTCTACTGCCCGAACGGTAGACGCTTTGATGCAACTTGACCTGCCCAGTGGGGTTGATATCGCTATCACTACTTCGACAGGCTGAGCATAATTCCCGCGTCCAGTAGGACAGGTGTCTCGCCTGTCCGTGAACCTGACGGGCGAGACGCCCGTGGTATCGAGAGCAGTAAGTGGTGACTGTAATGCCAGTAGGACTATTAGGGAAAAAATTAGGGATGACCCGCGTCTTCACTGATGACGGTAGGGCGGTGCCGGTGACTGTGCTCCAGGCCGGGCCATGTGTAGTGGTACAGCGCAAGACTGCCGAACGCGATGGCTACGAGGCGGTGCAGATCGGTTACGAGCCGCGCAAGCGGCGGCGCACCAATAGCCCGATGACCGGGCATTTCGAGAGCCGAGGAATCTCGCCACTGCGACATCTGCGCGAGTTCCGACTGGCCCAGGATGAGGAGTATGAGGAAGGTCAGGAACTAACAGTAGAAGTGTTTGCGGAGGGGCAACTGGTTGATGTCAGTGCTACTTCCAAGGGCCGAGGCTTTGCCGGGGTAGTAAAGCGGTACGGGTTCAAAGGCGGGCCGGCTTCTCATGGTTCCAAGGTGCACCGCGCCCCCCAGTCGGCGGGGGCCACGGATGCCCAGCGCGTCTTTCCGGGACAGCGGATGCCCGGACATATGGGCAATGAACGGGTAACCATACGAGGATTGACAGTGGTGGGGACGGACACCGAGGATAACCTGCTGCTCATTAAGGGTGGCATACCGGGTCCCAAGGGCGGATTAGTCGAAATTCGCCCCAGCAACAAGGCACGTTAACAATTTGCTTTTCTATTGTAGGAGCGGCATCCTTGCCGCGATTTGCATCGGGGCTAGGAAGCCCCTCCCACAGTATGGTTCCATAAAGGGAATGAGGTCGTATGCCGCAGTTGGCCGTTTGTAACATACAGGGAGAGAAGGTGGGCGAGGTAGAGGCAGCCGAAGATGTATTCGGCGTGCCGCTTCATAATGACCTCATTCACCAGGCTCTCGTGACCGTGGATAAGAAGCGCCGGCAACACGCCGGCCATACCAAGACTCGGGCCGAGATAGCCCTAACCGGGGGCAAATGGTATCGGCAGAAAGGCACCGGACGGGCCCGGCACGGCACTCGGACTGCTCCTTTATTCGTCGGCGGAGCCAAGGCGCACGGTCCGCGGCGCATGCCCGGTCGGGTCAGGATGCCCAAGAAGATGCGCCGCCGGGCTCTATACAGTGCCTTATCCGCTCAGGTAGACGACGGTCGGGTAGCAGTTATAGACGAGATTGAACTGGATGAGATTCGCACTAAGACGATTGTAGAAATGCTGGCGGCCCTCAAATGTCAGGGCAAAATTCTGATGTTGCTCAGTGAGGATGAATACTTGGATCAGTATCTGTACAGAAGTAGTCGCAATATTCCGAAATTAGCCTCCCGCGAAGTGCCCCACTTTAGTGTGCGGGATGTGCTGTGGGCTGACCATATTATCATAACGAAGCAGGCTTTAGAGCAGATGGCTCCAGGAGGTGAGTCGGTTGCCAACGATTGAAGAGATGAACTTCTATCGCAGCATCGTCTTACAGCCAGTAATCACCGAAAAAGGTATGGGGCAATCTGAGTCATTGAACAAGTACCATTTCCATGTCCATCCGGATGCTAACAAAGTGCAGATTCGTCGAGCCATTGAAGCACTATTCAACGTGCGAGTTACCAATGTCAATACGCTGAGGAGCAAAGGCAAAGTGCGTCAGCGTACCTATCGGCACCGCATCGGTAAGACCGCCGGCGCTAAGAAGGCCATAGTCACGCTCGCCCCTGGCGACCGTATTGACCTTATTGAGACGGGTTAGGGGCATGGGCTTGCGGCCCGTGAGACTTGGTGACATAGGCAGGATGCTTGGGCCAGCGCTGAGGAGAAGTTGACAATGCCAGTAAAGGAACACAAGCCGACCAGTCCGGGCCAGCGAGCCCACACCTCGTTGGATCGGTCACAGATAGATGACAAGAAGCCAGAGCGTGGGCTCCTGGTGCCGCGTAAGCAAAAGGCGGGGCGTAATCGGGATGGTCACATAACGGTGCGGCACCGCGGCGGCGGCCACAAGCGCATGATCAGAATCGTAGATTTCAAGCGCGATAAGGACAATGTCCCGGCCCAGGTAGCGGCCATTGAATATGATCCGGGGCGCTCGGCTAACCTGGCTTTGCTTCACTATGCCGACGGAGAAAAGCGGTACATCTTAGCTCCTCAAGGCCTGAGCAAAGGCGACAGAGTTATATCCGGTCAACAAGCACCGGCCCGGCCGGGCAATGCGCTACCGCTGGGCCGAATACCCGTTGGCGTCATAGTGCACAGCGTAGAGTTGCAGCCGGGCCGCGGCGGACAACTGGCCCGCGGCGCCGGCACCGGCGCCCAGATTGTGGCCCGAGAAGGTAACTACGTACACCTAAGGCTGCCTTCGGGAGAAGTGCGCTTGGTGCCGACTAAGTGCCGAGCCGTCGTGGGGCGAGTTGGCAACCCAGACCATATCAATATATCTGTCGGCAAGGCCGGGCGCAGCCGGTGGCAGGGTCGTCGCCCGACAGTACGGGGCTCGGCCATGAATCCGGTGGACCATCCACACGGCGGCGGCGAAGGCAAGGCACCAATTGGTCATCCCAGCCCCTTAAGCCCCTGGGGGAAGAAAACTTTGGGCAAAAAGACCCGCCGAAAAAACAACCCATCAGATAAATATATTGTACGGCGGCGACCGCGATAGATATTTGGTAAACACAGGAGGGGTAGGACAATATGGCAAGGTCTACAAAGAAAGGACCGTACGCCGACCCCAAATTACTTAAGAAAATTGAGCAGATGGACCAGCGAGGGGAAAAGAGAATAATAAAGACCTGGTCGCGGCGCTCTACTATCTTTCCTGAGATGGTGGGACATACTATAGCCGTGCATGATGGCCGCAATCATATTCCCATTTATATTAGCGAGAATATGGTTGGCCACAAATTGGGCGAGTTTGCCCACACGCGCACCTTCCGGGGTATGCGGCGGACTCGGGTTGAGCGTACTACCGAGGTACGTCCCACTACCGGACGACGACCGGGCGAGGTAGTAGAGGTAACACCTACACCGGCTGCGACCACTCCCGAGGCTTGATACGGTTTAGGAGAAACAAACATGGAGGTCAGAGCAGTAGCCAAATGGATACATCGCAGTCCGCGCAAGTTGCGTAAGTATGTGGATTTGATAAGGAATGTCTCCATTGCCGAGGCGCGGGCGATTCTGGGCGTGCAGGCTTCGCCAGCAGCTGCTGAGGTCCTCAAGTGTCTGAACTCGGCGGTGGCCAATGCAGAGAATAATCATGACCTGGAGCCCGATGAGTTGGCCATCTGCCAGGCAGTAGTTGACCAGGGCCTGAAGATGGCGCGTATGCGACCTCGGGCCCGCGGGCGCGGCGACCAGTACTACCGAAAGACCGGTCATATAACCATAGTTGTTAGCGATGAGTCAAATGCCGATCAATAATGCCGACAGGTGCAACGGCACACAAAGGCTACTTTGGCGAAGTAGGCATTGTCTGCGAAGGCAAGAATGTCGCTGCCACAACACCGAATCTGGGCGAGTTAAGCGCAAGGAAGTGACGTAAATGGGACAAAAAGTACACCCTTACGGATTCCGGTTAGGGGGTATTCGTCAGGCTCGTAGCCGGTGGTTTGCCGAAGGGGATAAGTATCGGCAGCAACTCATTGAAGATATCAAGATCCGCGAGTATATCCAAGATACTCACCGTAACGCAGGCATTTCGGATATCATTATTGAGAGAGCAGCAGATACTATTACCGTAACCATTGCTACTGCGAAACCGGGCATAATTATAGGCCGTGGGGGCCGGGACGTAGATAGGCTACGGGGGCGAGTTGAAGAGTTGGCAGAGGGGCGGGTGCGGATCAATGTGGAGGAGACACCCCAGCCTGATATCAATGCCCAGTTGGTAGCCGAGAACATCGCCCACGAGATTGAACGGCGTATCAGTCCCCGGCGGGCGATGGGCCAGGCGATAGAGCGGGCGATGAATATGGGTGCCGAGGGTGCTCGCTGCCAGGTTAGCGGGCGAATCCGGGGAGCCGAAATTGCCCGAACCGAGACAGCCGGCCCTGAAGGGCGCGTACCTCTCCACACTTTAAGGGCCGATGTTGACTACGGCTTTGCCGAAGCGATGACCAGTTACGGTCCTGTTGGAGTTAAGGCGTGGATATACAAAGGCGAAATATTGCCTCCGCAGAAGGAAGAGGGACCGCAGCCGGAGCCGGCGGAAGAAGAAGTGCAGGTTCTACAAGCAACTTCCGGCTCGG
>JALGUR010000110.1 GCA_029820565.1 Candidatus Zipacnadia bacterium | reverse complement strand
TTGGGCTTGGAGGTAATCGGCCAGACCGAACTGCTGGCTAACAGCCGAGGCGCTGTGCGCATAGTCGCTACCGACCATCACAGGCACACTCCGGCGGAAGGTGCCCTAATTTCGGTGCGGATCGCTCCCGCTGGCAGCGCCGAGACGCAAATGCTTTTTGTAGGCCGCGCCGACGCGGCTGGAACGGTCCAGGCCGGCTTTGATATCTCCAATCTGGAGCCGGGCCAGTACGACCTGATTGTCCGCGCGCAGTACCGAGGATACCGGGACGAGGTGCGGCAGACTGTAACTATTCAGCGAGGTTACCAGGTGCTCGTCACCACCGACAAGCCCATCTATCAGCCGACGCAGATTATGCACCTGCGGGCTTTGGCCCTGCGCCGGCCCGATTTGCACGCTGTCGCCGACCAGGAGATGACCCTGGAAGTCGCTGATGCCAAGGGTAACAAGGTCTTCAAAAAGGTGTTACCCACCAATAAGTTCGGCATTGCCGCGGCCGATTTCGCCCTTGCTGACGAAGTGAATATGGGCCGGTACACCATTCGGGCCATAATTGATGGCCAGCAGACCGAGAAGAAAGTCACCGTCAAGCGCTACGTGCTGCCCAAATTCAAGGTCACTCTGTCCACCAACCGGGATTACTACCTGCCGGGCAGCCAGGTGGAGGGTACTGTCCAGGCCGATTACTTCTTCGGCAAACCGGTCGCGGGTGGTCAAGTGGAGATCGTAGCAAAGACTTTTGATGTGGAATACACCGAAATTGCCCGAATTGAGGGAAAAACTGACGAGGAAGGAACATACCGCTTTGACTTAGAATTGCCTGCCCATTTCGTCGGCCAGCCCTTAGAGCAGGGCAATGCTTTCCTGGAGTTTGATGTCAAGCTGACTGACCAGGCCGAGCATGCCGAGCAGATTATCAAGACCTCCACGGTCGCTGCGTCCCATATCTTGATAAATGCCGTCCCCGAAGCAGGCAAGATTGTGCCGAACGTGAAAAATGTAGTCTATATTCTCACCTCACAACCCGACGGCAAGCCCCAGCGCGCCGATGTAACTATCACTAAGGCGGAAATGGCCCGGGGCACCGTGGTGCTCACCCAGACTGAAGTTCACACCGACGAGATGGGCATCGCCACTATTGCCCTCCAAGTGGAGAGCAAACCGCTGTCCGTGGAGGAAGCAGCGGAGCGCCGGCGGCCCGTCGGGCGGATGCAGATACCGTTAGGGCCGGAACACTGGGCAGGCGAGCAGCATGTTGTGCTGACCGTCGCAGGGCGCACTGCCCAGGGCTGGACGGTCGAAAAGGAGATAACTCTCCCCATCAGCGACCAGCCTCCCACTGGAAATGTCCTGCTGCGCACTGACGCGGCCTTGTACGAAGTGGGTGGCACAATTGACGCAGTCGCCTACACTGCACCGGCCAAGCGCGGGACGGTCTATTTTGACGTGGTCAAGGACCGCCAGACTATGTTCACCTATGCGGCCGAGGTGAAGGGCGGGCAGGCGAAAGTGGACATTCCCCTCTCCCCTGCTCTGGGCGGCACTATCTACCTGAGCGCCTACCGCATAATGCCCGACGGCCAGATTGTGCGCGATACGCGGCCACTATTCGTCGAGCCGGCGGCTGACCTCAATATTGACATTGCCGCTGACACAGACACCTACTTGCCCGGTGGCGAGGCCCGGCTGGGCTTTACCGTCACTGATACCGAGGGCCACCCAGTGGCCGCGGCCCTGGGCGTCAATGTGGTTGATGAGGCGGTCTTTGCCCTCCAGGAGCTCCAGCCCGGTATGGAAAAAGTCTATTTCTATCTGGAAAAGGAATTGATGAAGCCGCGCTACGAGATTCACGGGCTGGAGATGGAGGCCATTGTCACGCGGCCCCCTGGCACGATTGTGCCCCTGACCGAAGACGCGCGCAAGCAGCAGGCGGCGCGGGTTATGTTCGCCTCAGTGGAGATTCCTGAATTGCCCACTTTCCAGCAGGATAGTTACGCCGAGCGGCTGGCGAAGGCCCGCGAGCAGTGGGGAGAGCAACTGCGTCCCCAGGTAGAGCGCATCCAGCGGGCCCTGCAGCAATATATCAATCAGCACGATGGCGAGCCGCCCAGCGCGGATGACGCGGTGAAGTTGCTGCTGCGAGCCAGGCTGCTGCGCGAAACCGACTTGCGCGACCCCTGGGGCAACCGAATGACGCTAATTCCTGCGGATGACCCCGTATACTCGTTTATGGTCTTCTCGCCGGGTCCTGACGGGCAGAAGGATACCGAGGACGATTTCTATATCTGGAGCCGGTGGCCAGATACGCACTTCGTGGACGAAGAGCAGGCGCGTGAGGAAGAGTGGTGGACCTTCGGTGCGGAGGGCGATGCAATGGTCCCCATGGTGGCTGGCGGTATTGTACCTGGAATGGCTGGGCCACCGGGGCGCGGAATGCTGTTAGCACGAGAAAAGGCTGCTGCCCTCGAGCGTACCGCCGCTGAGGGGGAAATGCCGGCCAAGGAAGAAGTGCGGATTCGCAAGTACTTCCCCGAGACTCTGTTCTTCGAGCCGGCTCTGATTACCGGCGGCGATGGCAAGGCCACGTTGACCGTACCGATGGCCGACTCCATAACGACCTGGCGGCTGGCGGCGCTGGCTAATTCCGCCATTGGTCAACTGGGTTCCACTACCAAGGGCCTGCGCTGCTTCCAGGACTTCTTCATTGATATTGACCTGCCGGTCTGCCTGACACAGAATGACCAGGTTTCTATACCGATTGCCGTGTATAACTACCTGCTTACTGAGCAGACGGTCCGCCTGGAACTAACCAAGGAAGACTGGTTTGACCTGAAGGGCGAGGCCGCCCAGGAGATGAGCATCGCGGCCAATGATGTGGAAGTGCGCTATTTCACGATCGTCGCGCAGAGGTTAGGCGACCATAAACTCACCGTCCACGGCCTGGGGACCAAGATGAGCGATGCCATCTCACGGGAGATTCGCATTGAGCCTGACGGCAAGAAGGTTGAAGAGACCATCAACGACCGCCTCAGCGAAGATGTCAGCCATACCATTACCATTCCCAGCGTGGCCATTGATGAGGCGTCTAAGATTTTAGTGAAGATTTATCCGGGCATCTTCTCGCAGGCTGTGGAAGGCCTGGACAGCATCTTGCGGATGCCCTTTGGCTGCTTCGAGCAGACCGCCTCTATCACTTACCCTAACATTATGGTGCTGGATTATATGAAGTCCACCCAGCAGATCACTCCTGAAATACAGATGAAGGCTGAGGGTTTTATCAACAACGGCTACCAGCGGATGGTCTCGTATGAAGTTGAAGGCGGCGGGTTCTCCTGGTTCGGCGAGCCGCCCGCGAATAGAATTCTAACTACCTTCGGGCTGATGTGCTTCTATGATATGGACAAGGTCTATGCGATTGACCAGGCGGTAATCTCTCGCGCTCAGCGGTGGCTGGTAGATCAGCAGGAGGATGATGGCTCCTGGACGCCGGATGAGTCATATCTGCATCAATCCAGTTGGAACCGCATCCAACTAAAGCGCCTCCCCCCTACCGCCTATGCTACCTGGGGGCTGGCCTGGTCAGAATACAAAGGCCCGGAATTGCCAAAGGCAGTGAGCTATGTGCGGGAAAACCAGAAAAAGGCCGATGACCCCTATACTCTATCTATGGTCGCTAATGCCTTGGTGGCGGCGGATAACCTGCTAACCGACGGCAAATTGCAGCAAAGCACCATGGATGCGCTGGAACATTTGTTGCAGCTGGCGAAGCAAGAAGATCAAAAGATGTGGTGGGAGAGCGAAATCACCGGCATAACCCACTCCAGCGGTCAATCCGCCGACCTGGAGGCTACCGCAATGGCGGCCATCGCCTTCATTACTTCAGGGCGCTATCCGCAGGCAGCCGGTAAGGTACTCAATTACCTGATAGCCAACAAGGACCCGCAGGGCACCTGGCACTCCACCCAGGCCACCGTCCTGGCCCTGCGCGCCCTGCTACTGGCCGAGACTACGGCTACTACCAAAGTGGATGCCACAGTTCAGGTGCTGGTTAACGGCCAGCAGGCCGCTCAATTCCGCCTCACCGAAGCCGATGCGGATGTCCTGCGCCAGGTGGATTGCAAGGATTTGGTCAAAGAAGGCGACAACAAAGTAGAAATCAAGTTCCAGGGCGAAGGCACCACGCTCTATCAGATAGTGAGCCGCTACTACGTGCCCTGGGCCAGGATCGGTCCGTCCCGTGAGGAACTGCTGAGCATTGATGTGGAGTACGATAAGACGAAATTGTCCACCGATGATATGCTCACCGCCTCAGTGACGGTACGCAATAACACGCCCGCGAAAACCAGTATGATAATCGTGGACCTGGGCATACCGCCGGGCTTCAGCGTCCAAACTGAAGACCTTACCGCCCTGGTGGAAGCCAAAAAGATTGATAAGTTTAACCTCACTGGACGCCAGATTATCGTCTACTTGGAGGAACTCAAGCCTCGCCAGACTGTAGAGTTCACCTACACGCTAAAGGCCAAGTTCCCCATCAAGGCGAAAACGCCGAAGAGCACGGTCTACGAATACTACAATCCCGCCAACCGCGCCGACGCCGCCCCGGTGGAAATGGAAGTGAGTGGAGGATAAGAGGAGAACGGGATCAACGGCTTTTGCGGGGGAACCCCTTTCTGGAGAAAGTGGCTTCCCCGGCTCGACTGAGCTCGTCGAAGTCCGCACCCCCTCCGCAAAGACTTTTGTAAGTTACTGGCACGGGCTTCCCGCCCGTGCCAGTAAAATATGGGAATAGAACGTACAGAATGTTTGACACTACTGTTACGCGAACGCCACCCTTGCCGCAACAAGGCCCGGAGGGGCTGCGTCCGGCCGCCGTAGCCACAGGCTACTATGGCGCAGGAGGCTCGAGCGTAGCGAGCCCGGCCCGCACCTGCACGACCTTGTGGGGAGGGATTCGCTTGCCAGTAGAGAACGCCAGTAGAGAACCTGACGATTTGGCGCTTTGGGTAGTTGCGGTTAGGGACAACTGAACTTAGCGGAGCCGGGAGGAAGGTATTTCGCCAGACACCGAGAAGCGGGCTAATGTAGTTACCGAATCGCAGAGGGAAGTCGACCTCAGGCAGCGGCGCAGTTCAGGACTACCCCAGAAAATGGACCAAGCGAAATCTAAAATCTGACAACTTCCAAGGAGAAAGTCTAATGCCTAATGAGCAAGACCAGCCAAAGACAGTGAAAACCGATGATGCCTCGGGGCGCGGGACTGTGGCCGGGTTCAAGGTGCCTTTCCCTGGTCGAATGCAGCCCTATACTGAAGAGGAGATCAATGTCGTGGTAGAAGTGATGCGGAACGCCGAGGCCCAAACCCAGGGAGCATATCTGCGCCAGTTTGAGGCAGACCTAAAAGCCTATATCGGCGCGAATCACGCTTTCGCCGCGAATAATTGCACTAATGCCTTGACGCTGGCGTCCATTTTGTGTCGCGTAGGGCCAGGCGACGAGGTGATAATCCCCGGCTACACTTTTTGTGCTACGGCTATTCCGTTCGGTAAGACCGGGGCAAAGATTGTCTGGGCGGACATGGACCGGGACGGATGGCTGGCCGATCCCAATGATATTGAAAGGAAGATAACCGAGCGCACTAAGGTGATTGTTGTCACCCACCTTTTGGGCATGCCGGCGAATATGCCGGCCATAATGGCGATTGCTGAAGAACACGGCCTGCTGGTCGTCGAGGATTGCGCACAGTGCCCGGGTGGCTCAATAGACGGCAAGAAGGTAGGTTCCTTTGGCGACTTTGGCTGCTTCAGCTTCCACGGCGCAAAAAACAAGACTACACTCGGCGAAGGCGGCGCGCTCACAGTTCGTTCGGACGAAGATGCGGCCCTGGTGCCGGGGCTACGGCACTACGGCGCCCGCCCATATCCTCCGGGCCGCGAACGCTACTGGGTGCCGTGTATGGGTAATGTTGATATAGATATAGAAGGCGTCTGGCCCAACAATTTCACGGTCGGTGAGGCCCAGTGCGCGTTGGGCAGCGTGGCTCTCAAGGACCTGGACAGGACCAATGATACGCTGATCGCCCAGGCGATGAAATACCGCGCAGCCTTTGCCGATATTCCAGGACTATCCTTCCAGAAGATACCGGAGGGCTACCGCCACGTCTTCCATACCTTCGTGATGCACTTTGACGGCTCAGCCTTCGGCAAAGATCGCAACGATTTGCTGGATATATTGATCAACGAGTACAAGCTGCGGTGCATCGCTCAGTACTACCCACTATACCATTATCCGCTGTTCCAGAAGTTAGGCGCCGGCGAGCATGCCTGTCCGGTTTTGGACGAGTGGTGGAATAACTCCTTCAGTCTCCCCTGGTATGTGGGGCACTCTGACGAAACCATTGACTACGTTATCTCAGCAGTCAGGGCTGCCGTCGCGACACTAAAAAGCGAATAAACCAATATTGTGCCAATACATTCCAGGAGTGATAGTTGTGTCCAATGCAAAGATGTCCAGTCGGGAGCGTATGCTGGCGGCAATCAAACGGGAAGGGCCAGACCATATTCCTTTCTCGCCTTATATATTCCAGGGACCGTGGTGGAAAGAACCCTTTTTTTGGTGTGACCAGATGGAGCGGGCTGAGCGGATGCTGGAGTTGGGCCTGGACCCTACTATTGACATCTGGCTGCCGGACCCTCTGCCCCATCCTGACGTACAAATCAATACCTGGCGCGAGAAAACGGCCGCGCAAGTACTCATCACCAAAGAGTATCACACGCCGGCCGGGGTGTTGCGTCAGACTGTCGAGGAAACCGAAGATTGGTGCAGTACGAACCACAATCCCTGGCAACCCACAACTTTCGGTATTGAAAAGCGTACCCAGTACGGAGTAGACCTATTTGATGACCACAATGTTTCGCGACGTACCGAACCGTGGGTCAAAGGGCCTGAAGACCTGGAGAAACTCCGCTACATTATCCGCCCGCCTGAGGGTTATGTGCTGGATGAGTGGCGGATGGATGCTCAGCGGGCTATGGAGTTTGCCGAAAGTTATGATGTGCTGACCACAGCGCGGCGAACCATCGTCGGCGACGCCTTTCAGTGGTTCTGCGACCTTCCCTGGTTTATGCTCCAACTCTACGACGACCCCACGTTTGTCCAGGAGTTTCTGGCTATTTTCCAGGACTGGTCGCTCAAACTTATTGAGTTGGTGCTGGAGGTGGGCGTTGACCTGGTTCAATACCGCGGCTGGTACGAGACCCCAACATACTGGGGTATTGCGGGCTGGCAACAGCACCTGCTGCCTCTGATTAACGAGCAAGCCGAACTTGTTCAGGCTGCCGGCAAACTGCACAGTTATTTCCTCCCCGAGGGCCACGGGGTTTTGGGAGCGATACTCAATGCCGTTGACTCGGATGTCCTCCAGGCAATTGACCCCCGCATGCTCCATCGTGGCGACTTGCACGATTTATTTGCGGAACTTGGCGAGAGTAAGTCGTTCTGGGGCGGGGTCGACGCCGAGGTTACCCTTGAATCGCAAGATCCTGACAGGATTAACGAGGCGGTCAAGGAAGCTATTGAGAGCCTGGGAGCCAACGGCGGGTTGATACTTTCCGCCTCGATTTTTAAGGAATTGCCTCAGCAAAGCATGCTTTATATGATTGAGTCATGGCGCAAGTACTGTGATATGTCAGAATAAAGGCAACAAAATGCTGGCACTCCCTACTACTCCGAGGAGCATAGTAAGACTGTGAAGACTGAACTCAAAGGAATAGTGCCAGCCATAACCAGTCCCTGCGATGAACAGGACAGGTTTTTGCCCGACCAATTTGCCGACTTAGCCACCTGGCTGTACCAGCAAGGAGTTCATGGATTATACGCCTGTGGCGGCACGGGCGAGGGGTATCTGATGCATCTGGACGAACGCAAACTTGCGGCGGAGATAACCGGCGAGATTTCGCGCCAGTTCAACGGCACTGCGATCATCCACGTAGGGACGTTGCAGACCCGTGACGCCCTGGAATTGGCCGCTCATGCGGCAGAGGTAGGCGTGGATGCCATATCCAGTCTGCCCCCACCCGGGTGCGGCCATTCCCAATTGGTCAGTTATTACACCGATGTGGCCCGAACCGCGTGCGGCCATTCCCAATTGGTCAGTTATTACACCGATGTGGCCCGAACCGCGCAACTGCCGCTGCTCATTTATTATCACCCCGGCTATACTGGCCACCACGCCTCCCAGCAGCAACTGTTGGAATTACTGGACATTGAAGGAGTCGTCGGCCTGAAGATGACTACTTTCAACCTGTACTTAATGAAGGAGTTGCTGCTGGCCCGCCCCGATATTGTGGTGTTCAGTGGCAGTGACGAATTCGTCTGTCCGGGGCTGCTATTTGGGGCTGATGGCGCTATTGGTATGGTGTACAACATAGTGCCACGGATATTTGTGGCTATCTGGGATGCCTTTCAATCCGGTGATGTACTCAGGGCTATGGCCCTGCAGGAAGAGGAGATTCGCCTCTGCAGCGTGATGGACGAGTACGGAGGATTTGAAATCATTGAGTTGTGGCTGGCCAAGCGCGGGTTTGGCCCCTATTGTCGGCGGCGGCCCCGCAGGCTTATGGACAGCGACACTCTTAAGATTGCTGAGCCGCGCATAACCGAGCGGTTAGAGGCAATCGAAGAAATGCTATCAGAACAATGATATGACTTTGGGCACGCTATTTGTCACCCCGCCTTCGCCGCGGCCACCGGGTACAAGCAGGAAAGCGAAGAAATCATGGACATTGAACTAACTGGAATTTTCCCCGCCGTGCCCAGTCCGTGCGACGAGCAGGACCGGTTTGTTGAGGACCAGTTCGCCGCGCTGATAACTTCGCTCTATCGCGATGGCGTCCATGGCCTTTACATCTGCGGGGCTACCGGCGAAGGCTACCATATGCGTCTGGACGAGCGCCAGCGGGCCGTGGAAATAGGCTGTCAGATCTCCAGCGAGTTTAACGGCACTGTCATCGCCCACGTGGGTGCCCTGAACACTCGTGACGCGGTAGAATTGGCCAGCCACGCCGCCCAGACTGGAGTAGCAGCGGTCGCGAGCATGCCGCCGGCCAACCGTAGCCAGGTCCAATTGGTAGACTATTATTCCGCCATAGCTGGCGCCGCTCAGATTCCCGTCCTGGTCTACCACATCCCCGCACTCACCCAGCACACACCCACACTTGATGAAATGTTAGCGCTGGTGGACATTGAGGGAGTGGTAGGGTTGAAGTTCACCGATTGGAATCTATTGTTTCTGAAGCGACTGCTACTGGCCCGGCCGGACATCGTTGTCCTCAGCGGTTACGACGAGATTCTCTGTCCGACATTGCTCTACGGCGCTCACGGTGGGATTGGCAGCTTCTATAACCTGTTCCCCAAGGCATTTCTGGGCATCTACCAGTCGGTAGGCGCCGGCGACATTAGGCGAGCGATGGCGCTGCAGAACCGGCTGCTGTCTTTCCTGGATATTGCCCATCAATATGGAATAGGGCCCCTGTTTGAATTTCTTATGATACAGCGCGGGTTCGGCCCACACTGCTTTCGCCGACCGCGCACCGTTATAGATAGCGACACCCTGAAGCGTATGAAACCGGAACTGAACGCGCGGATAGCCGCGATTGAAGAAATTACTTAAGGAGGATGGAAAATGAACAATCGCCTAATACCCAACACTGACCTTAGTATCTCACCAATTTGCCTGGGCACAATGACGTTCGGCACACCGGTCGCCGAGCCGGAAGCCATAAACATAACCCACTGGGCTCTTGACCACGGGATTAACTTCATAGACACGGCCAATATGTACGAGGGCTACGCCCGTAGCGCCGGCTCCGCGGGTGGTGTGGCTGAGGAGATTCTGGGTAAGGCGCTGAAGGGCCGCCGCGATGAGGCCGTGGTGGCGACCAAGGTTGGCATGAAGGTCGGCGATGCTCCCACAGATGATGGGACCAGTGCCGCCGCCGTCCGGGTCCAGCTCGATCGCAGTCTGCAACGGTTGCAGACCGACTACATCGATCTTTACTACCTACATCGGCCCGATGCGGAGGCTAATACAGCCGAGACACTCGCCGCGCTTAACGATGCGATACAACAGGGCAAGATCCGCTACTACGCGGTTAGTAACTACACTTCCGAGCACCTCGGGGAGCTGCTGCGGATAGCCGATGAGAACGGCCTGCCCCGACCGGTGGTGGTCCAACCTTTCTTCAATCTACTCAATCCCGAGTCAACTCTACAGTTCCCTTACCCTGGCCTTGGTGAAATGATATATCGGGTAAAAGAGGAGTTGTTGCCCCGGTGTGAGCGCGAGCAGATCGGCGTGGTGCCCTATCGTATTCTTAACAGCGGTGTGCTCACTGGCAAATACCACCGGGGCCAGGAGGCTCCTGCTGGCTCACGCGCTACCGAACAGCCGGGCTGGCTGCCCGACCTTACCGATGAACTATTCGACCAGCTGGAAGAGATTGAGCAGCAAGCCGAAGCTCGCGGTCTGACTATGGTCCAGTATGCCATCCGCTGGGTGTTAGAGCAGCCGGCAGTGGTCTCGGCAATTGTCGGCGTCAAGCGGACGGACCAACTGGAAGAAGCCATAGCCGCCGCTCCGTAGCCTAAGCCCACGAGTTACAAGTCAATCTGCCGACCTTGTTGGGCCGACTCATATACCGCAGCCACGACCTTCTGGCTCCACAGGCCATCTTCCCCCGGAATTGGCGGCTCAGTATCGGTCAGGACCGCCTCGGCGAAGGCGGTGATTTCACCGAGGTACATATTGCGCTGGTCCGAGTCGATCTGCACCTCCACATTTTCACCGTTGAACTCGCTATGTACGGTCAGTGTGCCTCCGGTGCCCTGACCAATCATTCCTCGGATGAACAGGGTCCTGTCGCTGCCATCTATGGTCACATCGTTACGGGCTCCCTTGGTGCAAAAATAAGTGTCAACCATACCAAGGGCTCCATTACGCATGCGATACAGGGCGGCGCAGGTATCCTCAACCCCCTCGTACTCGTACACCACATTGGCGGTCAGAGCCGTCACGGAGGCCACCTTGCTGCCCATAATCCGCTCCAGCACGTCAGTGGCGTGGTTGCCGACGTCCATAAAGACGCCCCCGTTGTGCTGAGATTTGATCTGGCGGAAGGCACTGGGGATGGGTGGGTACTCTAAGCCAAACTGCACCCGTCCGGCGACGACCTCGCCTAAAGTGCCCTCCTGCACGATGCGCATCGCCTCCTGAGCCAGATGATGGTAAGGTATCATAAAGGCGGTGCCGAATTTGATCCCCTTATTGCGGCATACCTCCACCATACCTTCGGCCTCTTCTACGGTGCGGGCCAGGGGCTTCTCGCACAACACATGCACCCCCGCCTCGGCGCAGCTCCGGGCGTACTGGGGGTGGAAGGCAGGCGGGCAGGAGATGTAGCAGGCATCAATTTCCACCGCCGCCAGCATCTGCTCAACGTCGGTGAACCAGGGGACATTGCCATACTTAGCCGCTACTTCCTCCAGTCGCTCTTTGTCCTGGACCGCGCTCACCACCGCCACCAGGACACTGTTTTCGGCAGGCATAATTCCTTCGGGGATAGTACGCTTATCGGCAATGCCGGTAGCGCCAATGACGGCCCATTTCACCTTTTGTGTGCTATTATTTGGCATAAGTCGCAATCACCTTCTCAATCCCGTCAGCAATGAGTTTCATATCCTCCGGTTCATAGGTCGGATGGGGAGGCACCCAGAAGCAGCGCTCCTCTACCCAGGCAGCGTTGGGGCAATAGTCATTTTTGTAATCCACCGCCTCGGGGCGAGCATAGGGCGCTTCAAACGGATACTGCAGCCGCCCGAAGCAATTGTGTTCCGCATAACACTTCTCCTTATACCCCTGAGGCCACTGGACCGGGCCACAGGGAATGCCTTCGGCCTTGAGCACGTCGCCGAACTGTTGGATGTCACAGTCCAGGGCGTCAATATCCAGGATTATAGGGAACAGCCAGAAGGCGTTCTGAATTTCCTGGTTGTGGATCGGCAGCCTGATTATCTGGGGAATGTCCTTGAGTCGGTCAATCAGGTATTGCCCATTGCGGCGGCGGTTGGGCAAGTTCCAGTCATCAATGATCTTCAGTGCCTCTAACCCAATGGCC